>JAJPXC010000027.1 GCA_021205635.1 Bacteroidales bacterium
TTTCGCCGAATTCTTATTTACCGAAATCGCCGATGCAAAATTACCGATTACACGCTTCTGAAAACGCTACACGGTGGTGTCCCCTATAAATATATGTACACGCATCACTTCCCGGCACTGCGCGCGGCCCGATTGAAACTCACCTACAACCGGCCATTGCCCCCTCTTTCCGAGCATCAAGTAGATACGGTGGTTAAAACCGTGGTGGTGCGCGACACCGTGTACGTGCAAGTCGACAGCCTGGTTTACTACTGTCCACCGTGCAAACCTTTTTACATGTCGGCTCGCACCAACCTAGTGCAGGACGCCTTGTTGACACCCAATCTGGGCCTCGAGTTCTATCTGGGACGGCAGTGGTCAATTGGCGCCAATTGGCATTATGCATGGTGGAGCGACGATAGCCGGCATCGCTATTGGCGCAATTATGGTGGCGACATCTACTTGCGCCGCTGGCTAGGTAGACGTGCCCAAGAGAAACCCCTCACTGGCCATCATTTAGGCGTCATGGCCTCGCTTTACACCTACGATTACGAATGGGGTGGCAAGGGGTATATCGGCGGGAAACCCGGGAAGAACCTCTGGAAAAGCCCCAATTACGCCTTTGGAGTGGAATACGGCTATTCATTGCCTATCGCGCGTCGCTGTAACCTTGATTTTACAGTGGGCGTAGGCTACATGGGTGGCAAAGAGGTGAAATATGAGCCCCGCGACCATTGCTACGTATGGCTTGAAACTATCAACGAGCATCGCGTGGGAATTACAAAATTGGAGGTGTCGCTCGTGTGGCTCATAGGCTGCGACAACTACAACCGGAAGAAAGGAGCACACAAATGAAACGATATATGATGATAGGTTTTCTCCCTTACTTCCTGTTGTTGCTCGTGATGTGCCTGCTGAGCGCATGCGACCACAAGGAGCTATGTTACGGTCATCCCCACGGCACAAGCTTAACACTCGTTTTCGACTGGAGCGAGGCCCCCGAGGCGTCACCTCAAGGCATGTGTGCCTTTTTCTACCCCGCCGACGCCGAGGGACAGGTGTTGCGCTACGATTTCACAGGCCGCGAGGGAGGAGTAATAACCGTACCGGAGGGAAGCTACCAAGTGATCGCTTACAACAACGACACCGAGGCCACGCAATTCCGAGGCTGGAACAACCTTTCGACCCATGAGGCTTTCACCCGCGAGGGAAATGTGCTGGAGCCGATTTTAGGGAGCGGAGCCTATTCGGCGCCACGAGCCGAGGGGAGCGAGGATGAGCCGGTGGTGATTGAGCCCGACATGGTGTGGAGCGCCACCCGCTATGAGGTAACCGTGACAGCCGACACGCGGGTGATAGTGTTACGTCCCGCGCCTCGCGTGTGCACCTACACTTACGAGATACGCAACGTCAACAATTTGCGCTACGTCAGCCAATGCTGCGCTTCGCTTTCGGGACTCTCCCCTACCCTATTGATGGCCGATGACATCCCCGGCTACACCTGGGCCACCTTGCCTTTTGAGGCGACAATGGATGGTGTTTCGACCATCTCGGGCCGTTTCCTCACCTTTGGCTACGATCCCAGCGAGATGCGGAAGAACCGGTTGCTGCTATACGTGTGGCTCAACGACGGCCAAAAGCTGTGCTACGGCACCGAGAGCGCCCGTTTCGAGGTGTCGGAGCAGATACGCCGTGCCCCCGATCGCCGCAACGTGCATATCATCATCGACGGCTTAGACCTCCCCACACCTACTGGCGACACCCACGATTTCGATCCCTGGGTCGACGACTGGAACGTTGAGAATCAGGACGTGGAGATGTAGGGAGTGGTTAGTGGCCGGTGAGTGGTAAAGATGAAATTTAGGGTTCTTAATTTATAATATCTCAATAATTTACATCACACATTATTTTACAAAATTAAAGACATGAAAATTCAGTTAATGTGCATGGCTCTGTCAGCCATGGCATTGGTAAGCTCTTGCTCCAATGACGAAATGACAGCGATGAGCGAAACCGACGCAATCCACTTTGGCGTGACCACGGGAGCAGTATCCCGAGCCACTGACGTTTATTGCAACGCCAACCTTCCCGGGGAGTTCCAAGTGTGGGCTAAGTACACCAACGGAGCCACATGGTCGACCTACATCGACGGGGACCGCATCGTCAACAACAACGGCACCTGGGAGAATGACAACACCCCACGCTACTGGCCCAAAACCGGCTCGCTCGACTTCTACGCGGTGAGCAACGACCAAGGCTGCTGGGACTGGAACAGCGGCTCGCCCGTGATCCGCGACTTTGAGGTAAACACCGACGTAGCCTCACAAGTCGACTTGCTCTATGCCGTCAAGGGAGGTCAAACCAAGCCTACAAACGCTTCCACCAAGGTGATTCTCAACTTCCGTCACGCCTTGTCGCAAGTGGTGTTCCAAGCCAAAAATATCAATCCCAAGGTATACGTCGAGGTGGAGGGCGTTACCATCTGCAACGTTGCCGGCAAAGGCTCTTACACACTGGCCTCGGCATCTACCGATGGCAACACCTCCGAGCACTCGGGTGCCGGGAATTATGAGACCGCGGGGCGAGGCTCCTGGGCGTTGTTCCAAAGCGCCACGAGCTATGGCGTGAATTTCCCCACGGTGGCTCTCGAGGGTGACGCAGCCGCAAGCGCCGTTTCACTCACCAACAGCGACGAGACAGCCCGCGCCTACGCCAACACGATGATGCTTCTGCCCCAATCCACCAACGCTTGGGACCCTGAGCGCAATGCCCGCCCGGCCGACAGCAATGGTACCTATTTCCTGATTAAGTGCAAGGTGTGGAACGTGTCGGGCGATCGCTATACCCCAGCCGACGTGGCTATCTGGGAAGGTCAGGATCATGGCGCTGCAAATGTGGCCGTACCGGTGGCTCTCAACTGGCAAGAGGGCAAGAAATATGTCTACACGTTCATCTTCGGTAAAGGCGCCGGTTATAATCCTAACCCCGACGACCCCACGCCTGAGCCTGTAATGGTACCCATCACGTTTGACGTCACGGTTGACGATTTCGTGAACGCCGACCAAGATGTTGATCTTTCACAAGATTGATTTTCCTGTCTTTGACCCGGGGGCCAAGGCGCCGATGGCCTTGGCCGCGAGGCACTTTGGCCCCCTGTATTATATTTTTTCATTTCAACACGTTTGGTTAGTAGAGTAAGTATGATGGTTGCAGCTCCAACAGGTACAATTTCTAAGGTTTTTATCTTGGCGATGGCTATGATAGTCACCGCATGTAGCGATGAGTTGAATCGCCCGGAGATGGCCACCGGCAACCAGCTGGCTTTCACCGTCGCCATCACCAACGACTGGGCGCCCCGCGCCGATAGCCGCAGCAGTGGCGTCACGTCACCCTCCCATGCCGTGGAGCAGCTGATCGACAGCCCGTTGTGGCTTATCAGCAATTCTAGCAATGCTATGGACACCACCATGTTTAACGGCCCACAAAGCCACTCCCGTGGCACGGTAGTCGACAACTCTTCATTCTACTCCTCATTCACTGTGTGGGCCTACGCCTCAGCCGATGGCACCTCGCTCGGCGCCCCATATATCGACGGTGAGGAGGTGACACGCACCAACTCACTTTGGAGCACGTCGCAAACTCACTTTTGGCCCGGGTGCAACTACACTCTCAACGTCATGGCCTGTGCTCCCAGTGGGATAGGCAGTTTCTCAACTTCCTCGGGGCGACCCGTCCTGGATTACACCGTGCCCCAGAATAGTCTCTCCCAGCATGACCTGCTTGTCGCCACTGCCACGGCGCAGGGCGATCTCAACACCTCTCTCAACCTTACATTCCGACACGTGTGCACAGCCATCCGTGTGGAAGCCGCGTCGGGCATGACGGGAAAAGTGGTTTCCGTGGCCCTGCGCAACATCAAAAGCCACGGATCGCTCGACTTGGCCACATCTTCGTGGTCGCTCGCATCCTCCACCACCGATTTTCAAGTGGATTGCGACATCGACCTTTCCTCCTCTTCCTCCACTTGGCTGGTAACCGGCGAAGACACCTTTATGATGCTACCGCAGGATCTGGGGGACGACGCCCTGCTGGAGGTGACCTTGGAGGACGGCACCATCTTGCAAGGCAATCTCAAAGGCACCTCCGAGAGCCCCATGGTAGAATGGCTTCCGGGGCGCTTGATCACCTATAAAATCTCGAAATCGTCGCTCGATTACAGCATTATCGTGTATGACCGCGCCGACCAAGTGCTCAACACCAAATCAGTGACGGGCGCCGGCGCTCAATTCTCATATTTCGTCAAAAGCATAGTTACCCATGCCAACGGCTCCAGTGAATACGTGAAATGGACAGCCCAGGTAGTGGAGGACGACGGCGTCACCCCTCGAGCCACACCATCGTGGATGGATTATTGCTGGGAAGGTTACGGACACACCTATAACACGTGGACCAAGATTTTAGCCTCCACTGATTTTGAGGAGCAAAACAACCAGCACGACATCCGTCTTCAGGCAGCATCGGAAGTAGGCTCGCGACAGTCGCCGGTAGACCTTTCTCTGGTCAACGGCTCGCGCAACACGGCCAATTGTTATATCGTCAACTCACCCGGATGGTATCGCCTACCCCTGGTATACGGCAACGCCATCAAAAACGGCCTCCCCAACCCCGATTCTTACACTTATATCGGTACCTATACGGGTGTCAACGTCCTGTATCACTTAACCAATCACCTCGACAATGAAATCACCGCTCCCTATATCAAGGACAACGAAGGTTGCGTGCCCGCATCGGCCGAGCTGGTGTGGCAAGAGGAGGAGAGCCTGGTGACCGACGTCGACCTGCGCTTTTTCAACGGGGAGCAGTACCTTACGTTTTACGTCCCCAAAAGCACCATCCAGCAAGGCAACGCCATGGTGGCCCTTAAGGACGCTTCGGGCACAATAATGTGGAGCTGGCACATCTGGGTGACCGACTACGAGCCACTTCAAGCGGTGGAGCCCAATCCCCAGCATTTCAACGCCTCGGAGATACAGCGCGACCGCTTGATTTACAACTGCGAAGGCACAGCCTTCACGTTAATGGGTACCAATTTGGGATGGTGCGACGCCACCTACCAATTGTCCAAGGAGCGCTCGGTGAAAGTGCGCTACACCCAGGACGACCCCAACAGCGACGCTTCATTTGTGATGACTGTTATCCAAGAGCCCACCACCTTTGGCGTTAGAGGCACCAACACCTACTACCAATGGGGACGCAAGGACCCGATGTGCCCCGCCGAATACGACGGTGTCCACACCGTTTTCAAGCAGCTTTATCCCGATGACAACTGGAGTTACCAACTTTACACAGCCGTGAGCATCGGCTCGGCGATTCAACACCCCAACACTTTTTACACAAAGTTGATTAATCGCAACCACTTTTGGTATGACCCCTCCTTTTACGGCGCCAGCACCGGGCAGCTTGTCAATCTGTGGGACAACGAAATCGACCGTAGATGGAATGACTGGACTTACTACTATGAGCTCCCCGTCAAAACCATCTATGACCCCTCTCCGGCCGGCTATTGTGTGCCGCCCAATGGGGCGTTCACCGGCTTAGTTTACAACGGCGCACACAACCAATTCGCCAGTTGGAGCGACGGCTTGGAGAATTGCGTCCAGCAAAGCACCAACGATGTGGTTAACGTTCACGGATTCCTGGTTTATTGCAAGCCCATGCCTGCGGTAGGGGAATGGGACGACACGGAAGGGGTTTACTTTTTGTCGCTCGGAGCTGCTATAACAGTGAGTGAGAACGAAGTTTACCCGTATGGATTGGGAAGATCTCTGAATCTTGGAGTCACCGTATGTTGCCCAGGAAATGGAGTATATTCCCCCCAGGCTTCTATCATCATGGGACTACTGTTGCCACGTGGGAGCACAAGTCCTTCCCAAGGAGTGGCTATTCGCCTAGTACGTGAACAATAATATCGACGTAACGCTAAATTTTTACTACCTTTACGTCCAGTTAACCAAGAATCTTAAAAATGAAAACTAAGCGATTTTTTCTACAGGCACTCAAGGGCATTGGCGTTTTCTTGTGCCTGGCGGTTCTGGCCGTAGAGCAAACATTCTCATGCCTTGGCGATGGGGCCACGGACGCCGAAGTGCTGAGCCGTAGCGCATATTTTCTCGCACTCAATTACGGAGCTTGGATTCTCAACCGGCGATACCTGTTGCCACGTTTGGCCGAGAATGGACGTTACCTCCAATACCTCCTGCTGTTGTATGGCGTGGTGGTGTCGGTAATAGCCCTGGGTTTCCTCATGGATTGCCATGCGCTGAAGGTGTTCACCTCGTCGGTGTTGCTCTATATCTGCTTCCTCGCGTTGTCAACGCGCTCTTTCCTCAGGATATGGGAGCGCAACGTCCAGGCGCAAGCCGAGGCTCAGCAGAGGTTGCTCGACAGCCGTGTCAACGAACGCCGTCTCCGTGTCGACGCCGCGATGCTCGACCGCGAGCTGGCCACGGCCCAGAGCGAGGCCACCGTGGCTCCCGAGAATGCCATCAACCGATTGTATAACCTCAGCCGCGACCTGCGCGCCCAGCTCTATCAAGAATGAAACTACTGAAATCCCTGGCCCCCTACGCCGCATTTGTGGCTATAGTGCTTCTTGTGGTTATTGACAACGGGATGTCAGGACGGGGCGACGCGTTATTCCCGTTTGGGTTCCCCTGGAGGCTTTTTACGATTTATGCCTTGATCATGGTGACCGGGGCAACTTTCGCGGGACTGGTTTTGGCTCCCCGTTATCTGTTCAAAGGACGAAAACGCGCCTATATCACCGGGCTATTGGTTGAGGTAGCGGTCTTGTGTTACATCGGCCTGCTTATTCAATATTACTTGGACAAAAACGACGCTCAGCTGATGAGCGAGATGCCTTGGCAGGCCTGGCTAATCAACGGTTGTATCTCCTTTGTCCTCAACCTGCTGGCTTTCGCTGGCTTGACTACCTTCCTGCTGGTGGAGGACAACATCAATAAACAGCGGGAGATTACCGAGGCTCGCCAATTCACCCGCTTAGCCGAATTGGCCACCCTACGGCGACAAGTGAGCCCCCATTTCATCTTCAATATGCTCAACAACATCATCACCCTGTTGCGCATCGATCCGGTGCAGGGCGCCGACCTTATAGGCAACCTGCGCACATTGATGGGATACCAGCTTACAGAATGCAATCGCGATTTCATGCCATTGGAGCAAGAAGTGGCCCATCTGCGCCAATTCCTTGACATTGAGAAGGTGAGACGCGACGAGATGTCGGTGAAATTCATTTCCGACAGCCAGTTGGGCGACATGGAGATTCCCTCCTTGCTACTTCTGCCGTTGGTGGAGAATGCGGTGAAGCATAATCTCCCGGAGGGCGACCGAGTGCCATTTGTGCACGTCAATATCGGGATGGATCAGAAGGGAAATCTGTCGTTCCGCTGCACCAATTCGGTAGGCGGCGTCAAGGGGAGCCCAGGTGGTCTGGGCTTAAAGGGCGTAAGACGCCGACTGGAACTCGTCTACCCCGACCGCCACTCTTTTGAAATCAACGAAACCCCTGATAATTATACTATTAGTTTAACCATCCAACCATGATGAGATACATTATAGTCGATGATGAGCCCCTGGCGCGCAAGGCCATTCGCATGATGGCCGTGAAACATCCCCAGCTCCACCTGCTTGGCCAATTCAACTCGGCCGAGGCCGCGATGTCGTTCCTCGAAACCAATGATACCGACCTGATTTTTCTCGACATCAACATGCCGGGACTGAGCGGTATGGATTTGGCTCGGCGACTCCCCGACAACGCCATGGTGATTTTCACCACCGCTTACAGCGAATTTGGCGCCGAGAGCTACGAAGTCAACGCCGTCGACTATCTTATCAAGCCATTGGAGCCGGAACGCTTCAACCGCGCCGTGTTGAAAGCGCTTGATTTCAATCGCTTGCTCTCGGGACATCAGCCCGAAAACACTATCGCTCCCACCAAAGCCGGAGCCGATTGGATGTTCATTACCGCCGAGAGGCGCCACTATCGGGTGAGGTTTGATGACATCCTTTACATTCAGGGCCTTAAGGATTACGTCGTAATCCAGACATCCACCAACCGATTGATGACACACATGAATCTGGCGACGATCTCCAAAAACCTCCCCCCCGAGCGATTTTTGAGAGTGAGCAAAAGTTATATCGTCAATCTGGAGCGTATCGACTCCTTCGACAACAACGACCTTTACATCACCGATAACGTTATCCCCATCGGCGCCTCCTATCGCCAAAAACTTCTCTCCACCTTGATGAATTCTCCCCTCCCCGACAATTCCGCGCCCGACGTTCACAACCAATAGCCAGTCACAATTGTTGAAATAAGAAACGCCCTTTCTTTGCCTTTACGGGAATTTCTTGATACCTTTGTCACGACCAATATCAACTTGACTGAATTGTAAATGAAACGTCTTCTACTCGTTTTTTGCGCTTGCGTGGCTGTGTTGGCCGCGAGCGCGTTGCCTCCGTTCTCGTTCCAGAGGGTTTCGTCGTTGCCCGGCTCGGGCTACGCGCGCTACCCCGTGCGCGACATCGCCCTGTTATACACCGGCGCCAGTTGGCACCCCAAGTGGACCCCCGACCAAGCTGAAACCTACCTTGCCCACGAGGTGGACGGCAAGAAGCAGTGGCTCTTCGACGGCATACTCATGCTCGAGTATTGCAACTCGGCCACCCACCAGTTCATCCCCATGCAGGACGACCGCATCCCCGCCACCCGCGAGGAGTGGGAGGAGTGGATCAACGACCTCTTCACCGAGGGTCGCGGCCTGTGCGGAGTAGATCAGGCCATCACCAACCTCAAGAAGGAGATCGGCGACCCGGGCTTCCGTCACAAGGTGTCGATCGCGCTGTTCTACCCCTACGCCAAGGACGGCAAAACCACCTGGGGCACGCTAAACGGCAAGAAGATGAACTTCACCAAGTATGCCGACCAGCTGGCCGTGTGCGAGTGGATGCTCGACCAGTTGCTCACCAAGTGGGAGCAAGCCGGCTTCAAGAATCTCGACCTGCATTCGTTCTACTGGATGTATGAGAAAGCTACCGACGAACCGCTACCCCAAGCTATGGCCAAAGCCGTGAAAGCCAAGGGCTACGACTTTATATGGTGCCCATGGTACAAGGCCGAGGGATACAACGATTGGAAACAGATGGGCTTCAACGTCGCCTACCTGCAGCCCAACTATTTCTTCCATCCTACCATGGCCAAAAGTCGCCTCACCGAGGCTTGCCAGCTGGCCAAGCAATATGGCATGGCCCTTGAGGTGGAGGTGGACAAGCGCATCCTGCCCACAAATGAGGATTACAGCCAGTACAAGGACCGTTTCAAAGCTTATCTCGATGTGTACAAGCAGCAGGGAGTGCTGTCGTCGTGCCCGCTGATGTGGTACACCGGTGAGAAACTGCTTCTCCTGTGGGCGCAGAATCCGGGGAAGGTTAACGACGCCAACTTCGACCTGCTGGCCCGCACGATCATCGAGCGGCGCCAGAACTCGGCCCTCAACTCGCGTCTCGGCCTTTAACACAGTACTACCAACGTAAGGCTCCGTTCAACACTGATTGAACGGAGCCCTATTAACAAAAGCTCCCGGCAGGGGACCTGTCGGGAGCTTTTTTGGTAGCGAATCCGGGATTCGAACCCGGGTTTCCGCCGTGAGAGGGCGGCGTGCTAGGCCTCTACACTAAATCGCCGTGCTTGGCTCTTGCGTCTCGTGACACATTCGCTACGTTTGTGAGTGCAAAGGTAAGCACAATCTTCCATCCAGCCAAATTTTTCCCTCCTTTTTAACCACCATTAACTATTTCCGTTCCCCAAGAGAGGGGTAAAGGATTAAAGGATGAAAGGATGAAAGGGCAGGCAAGAACGTCCGCGGAGCCTAGGGGGGCCGGCCTTGGACGGCCATCCCAGGGTAGCGCCGTGGATGTGGGCCGCTGAGGGCAGCGGCCCCTCCCGGCTGGGCTGACGCATGAGGGCAGCGGCCCCACTAGGGGGCGGGGACGTTCTTGCTTTACTGGATGGTGACGGATTGCTGGGAGGCGGCGGCGTCGATTTTGGAGATCAGGGCTTTGGCCTCGGAGACGTTGACCTGGGCGTCGATCGACTTCTGGGCGTAGCTGCGGGCGGCGCTCATCGAGCCGTTGGCGTAATAGCGCTGTGCCACGGGTAGGTAGGCAGGTGCGTACCCTTCCTTGGCCAGGCGGTTGATGGTCTTGAAATCACCTTCCTTGCGGGCTTGGGCGAAGATTTCGGCGTTGGTTTGGGGCTTGGAGGTGGCAGGCGTGGCGGCCGGGGTAGATGCCGTTGTGGACGCTGTGGTGGTCGTGGAGGACGTTGTGGTTGCGGGCTTGGTGGTTGTCTCCTTAGCGGTGGTTTTGGTGGTTGTTGCTGCGGGGGTGGAGGC
>JAJPXC010000034.1 GCA_021205635.1 Bacteroidales bacterium
CCCCCGTGCCTCCCCCTCTACCCAAGCAAGAACCTTCCTCCGAAGACCCCGAGGATGCGCTTGACGACCTCTTTGACACCAACGACGAGGAGGAAGAGGACGAGGAGATGAAGGAGCTTGAAGAGATGGAGCAAGATCTGGAAATCGAGCCGGAATTCGAAGAAGATGAGGAACTCGACATCGAAATCGAGCCGGAATTCGACGACGAGCCCGAGAGCGACCAGTCAGGTGTCACACCTCCCCCACTCCCCGGCAACAACCAGCCGCAGAACCCCGGCGCAGTTCCCCCACCGTTTAACAAATAATCCCGCACAGCCATGGCATCCCGAATAGATTGTGTAATCGACACCGAGCCGATGGCGCGCGAGATGGACCGCGTGTCACGCCAAGTGGACGGCACCACCGCCGCCGTCGTTGGCTTCAAGGCCGCTGTTATCAAAGCCGAGGGCGACGCCGCCGACCACGTCTGCCAAAACGTCAACCGAGGCTTCTACTCCCTGATCCACAGCCAAATATCCCAAAAGATAGCCAAACTATCATCGGAGGTCGACTCCCACGTGATGAAGCTCACCCAGCTCCAAAAACAGTTGCTGGGCCTCAAATCACGCATGCAACGCGACTATGCGATGACCTCGCAACGCTACCATAAGCTCTTCACCACGCTCAACCGCGACCTGCGCCTGCGCGTCACCGAGCTTGACCGCCCTGTGATGCGCTTCGCCTCCGATGAGACAACACGATTGGAAAACCGCACCCGCCTGCTATCCTCCCAAGTCCCCCTGGGCCAAACCGAGACCCTCGCCGCTTCGGAGCGCATCCTCGCAGGCAACGTAAAATACCAAGCCAAGGAGGTGCTGGAATCCACCGAGCGTTTCCTCACCGACCACAAGCGCCAGGAAGTACTTCTCCAGAAGGTGCTGCTTGACGAGACCATCGACAAAGAGGACCAGCAGATACTCATGCCCGTTATCGTGGTCAACTCCACTCAGGCTCCCGACTCGTCCAACTGGAACAGCTATTCCAACAAGGACTTCGTGCCAGCAAACGCCGCTCGCGACGTCACCGAGTTGATAGCCCAAAACATCGTGCCGATGTCCAACAACGTGGGCAATTCCACCCTCAGCAACGAGCTTAACGCAATGATCTCCCAGTCATCGCTCCCCGACCGCGTGAAGGAGATGATGCGCGAGCTGCATAAGGATAGTGTTCAACCCCGATAACCGCCGCTACCCATGAGTTATTCACGACAAGTATCCAAGCAGATCGCTATCCACTACTCCAAGACGGTGTCCTATCCGGCCTCGCAGTCGGGCGGCTCAATCACCGTGTCGGGCACGGCCTACGAGACAGTGATCGTTAACGTCGAGGTCGACACCAACCCCTATGACGCTTCGGTGCAGCGTTGCAGCAACCACGTCCTGGGCCTAACCGGCGCTGTAGCCGCCACCGAGACAGCCCAAGTGGCCTCCATCCGCGACAAGGCCAAGAAAATCGGCCACACCATCGTGAGCGGCTTCTTCAAAACTGTGCGCTCCGAGATCTCGCAACAGGTAGCCGAACTGGAAAGTAGCATCGAAGCCTCGCTGATCCACCTTACCGAGCTTCAGAAACGTTGCCTCGACAAGCAGCGCCAGATGACCGCCGATTACCATCGCATTTCATCGCGCTACGGCAAGATTTTCCAAGAGCTCAACCAAGAGCTGGAGAACCGCATCTTCGAGATCGACAAACCAGTATTCCAATTCCAGCGCTCGGCCTCCGGCGTTTCCTCCCGCACTTTTGACGGCGCGGGAGCCGCTATGGTGGAGGCTTCGGAAGTGGCCGCCGCACGCACCAAGCTTGAGACCAGCCGCCTGAAATGGGGAGCTTGGGAGACTCTCGACACTGTTGAGAAATATCTTGGCACCTCCAAGGACGTGGCCGAAGTGATGGATCGCTCGTCGATCGTCGCTTCTGAGGATATCGAGACAGTCGTTCCGGCCCTGTTCTTCGAGGGCACCGTAGAAGGCGGAATCAACCGACAGACGTTCACCCCCGAGCCTGTCAAGGAGATGAACAACGACCCCAAGCTACAATCGGCCTTGGCCGCTCAGCGCTACCCCAAGGTGAAACCCGCCGAGGAAGGCATGCTTTACCGCTACTTCACCGAGGAGATGGCCAACAAAATCGACCAAACCACCCCGCACGGGCGTCGCGTGGCCGAGAAAATGAAGGAGATGTTCTCCCTCGAAAACACCAATAAAAATTAACGACGATGAAAGAACTTAAAGAAATACGTTTCAACAGCAACATATTGCAGCTGCGCGACAACATCGTGCGCTCATCCATCCTGCCTGAAAAGGCCTCGGAATTGAACCGCAAAATCCAATTCCAGGGCGACACCGAGGTCGACGGAGCAGTTTACGCCCACGACATCGAGGTGCAACAAGGCGATTTGACCGTCCACGGCGCCGTGTTCACCCAAAACGAGCTGTACATCCAATCGGGAGCCAAGGGCAATGTCACCTTTGACAAGGCCGTTGCCTCGGCTGGCTCAATCGTGAGCCGCGCGGCCGAGTGCAAGCCCTCGTTCCTGAGCGACATCAACGCCAAATCGGTGACGCTGTACAACGCCTACGTGGCTGGAAGCATCTACGCCGACGAGATCACCCTGGAGAACTGCGTGGTGATCGGCGGAGTGTTCGCCTCCCAGCAGATTATCCTTAACAACTGCGTTGTGGGGACATTCAACGCCCCCGAGGTGACAGTGGAAGGCAACATCTACCTGTTGCTGCCCAGTGCCTTCTCGCTCGAGCCTCTTAATGCCGCCCCCAACTGTGAGATGTGGAACCTGTCGCTTGCCGATCTTGGTGACCTTTACCGTGGCGCTCCACAAAGCCCCGAAAGCGGCAAAATCCCCATCGCTCCGCAAGCCGACGAACTCAAAGCGCGTCTTGCCGACGAGAAAGTACAGAAGACCCTGCGTTCCTACTCCGTTGTGGGCAAAGTGCTGGCAGCCGACCTACTGGACACCGACAAATTCCAAAACCACTTCTTGCTCACGGCCGCGGCACTCGGCCCGCAACTCCTGCGCAGTTACGACCTCGGCACCAAGGTCGACGGCACGACAGCCAAATTGACCCCCGACGACATCCGCGCTTTCTTCTTCGACATCCTCCACGGTCGCATCCAAGTGCAAACTCTCAGCGCCCATTTCAACCTCTCCTCTCTCCAAGCATGAAACGTGCCCTACTGTTGTTCCTGATCCTCCTCCCTCTTCTTGGCGCCGCCCAAAGCCAATCAGCCACCGTCTACGTCCTTACCCAATACGGCTTCCCGAATTGGTCAAAATGGCTGTGGGTTGACGGCGAGCACCAAACGACAATGTCCAACGACGAGATCATGAAGATACGTTGGCTGGGCATTCGCAGCGATGCCCAAAAGAACACCTGGGTAAAGGTGAATTTCGAAGAGGCCGGGCGTCACCACTTCTGCCTCCAAGCCCATGACCACCTCGCCGACTTCACCTTGGCCACCAGCCCGGGGGAAACTTACTATTTACTGTTCAAGTGGGAAGGGAAGATCGACGTGTGGCTAAAGCCCGAACTCATCGACCAAGAATCGGCACAAAAATTAATGGACGACACCGAGAAATGGCTGCATTACGACGATATCAATGTGGCCAAGATTGCCGCAGCCTCTCCAGCACGTGCCAAGCAAGCGTCCTCCTCTTCATCATCGAAAAAATCCAAAAAGACGAAGAAATGAAGTACCGCGCAACCATCCTGTTCATCCTTTCCTTGATCGCTCCCGCTCTCGGGGCCAGCGACTACTCCTCGCTCTTTAGCTTTGTGGAGCAATGCAACGGCTATCTGGGTCAAAGCCACCATAACCACCAAATAGGCATGGGCATCATCAACGACGGCAAGAAAATCTACGTCGGTGATGTCTACGAGGGGAAGCCCTCAGGCACCGGAATCATGATCAACTATAATGGCGAAATCGTTAAAAATTACGACGCATGCTATTATGTGGGCAGCTTTGAAGACGGCAAGCCCAATGGCATGGGACGTCTTTACCGCAACGACGGTAGCCTTGATCTCGACGGGAAGTTTGAAAAGGGGAAAGTGGCCCGCGTGTTTCCCAATACCGACGGTCATGTCGAGCCGACGTTTGGCCCCGTTACGGTGTCCAACATGAACGGTATCGGCGAAACCCTCAATGGCAAACCCAACGGTTGGGCCGTGGTGATTAGCGAAAGTGAAAGCGCCTACATCCTGGGCACAGCCGAGAATGGCATATTCGTAGGTCCCTGCTTGACAATCTGGGATCCGGCCACATGGGAAGTGCGCTACTACAAGCGCAATGGCGCCAAATACGGCATCCCCGTCAGCACCGTCAGCTACCAAAACATCGAGGGCAAACGCGTGGCCGAATTCCAGCAATCCATGAGCGAGGCCAAGCATTACTTCTCAAAAGCCGGCACCACGGCATTAGGTCTAGCCGCTGGTGCGGCAGGCGTAGGCAGCGAGTATAAGGACGCTAAAAGCGTTGCGGGACTCGCTCAAGATGTTTCGAGCATGGCTGAATCCACTCCCGTTGGTTCCTCCAAGTCCTCGTCGTCATCCACCTCAGCTTCCACCAAGAAAAAGGAGGACGAACACAAGCACAACGGAGAGTGGTGGCGTGGCAAGACACGTGCCTACGACGGCTACGTAACCCAGGTGTCCAACATGCAGGCCAAGGACAATATCGACCTCAACCATCTGAAGTCAATCCAATCCAAGATGAAGGCGATACGCAAGGAGGTGGAGGCCGACAACTGGCCCATTACCCAAGCTCCCCAAGAAACCTGGCACCCCTAATCTTTTTTATTTTTTGGAGGGGATTTGGCGTTGGCGGTAGCGCTGGTGGTATAGAGCCGGGCGAAGGCGGGTGCGCAGAAGCTCTACCGAGTCGATTCGCAGATCCTCGCTCAGTGGTTGCTTGGCCGACATATGACCGAGAATCTTCACCGGCACGCGGGTGGAATCGGTAATCAACTGCACTCGCGTCCATCCCTCAACAGCCCCCTTGCTGTTGACAAATTCCACCGAGCCGTCGTCGTACAACGCTGTCAACCCAAGCGTCGCGGCGTCGCGGTTGCCCACAAATTTCATCGCCAACGTGTAGGCGTCACCCGGATCCCAATTCTCATCCCTGGGCAATTGGAAGGAGATAATCGACGAAGGGCCGTTGGGGCTAAGCGTATAATGACGTGCCCAAAGCCAAGCGTCAATCGAGTCGCCGTCGACGCTCGAGGCCAACGCGGCGTTACCCAATGACGCCGAATGGTCGACACGCTCTTGCAAGATGTCAATAGTTTGGTCGTACACCTCGATAAAGTCGCTAAGGTTGTGGCCGTACCACACCATCGACGTGTCAAATTCCTCTTGCGTCACCCCATGTCGCAACAACACCGACTGCTTCAGCACCTTGCGCAGGGAATCGGAGGAGAATTTAGCGCGATTGGACTCGACAATGCTCTCGGCTGTGTACATATCGGCCATGAGCGAGGCCATTTTGCCCTTGGGGATCACGTATTTGGGCGTATTGGAGCAAGCCACCAGCATCAGTGCTAGCACCCCCACGGCCAAGCAGGCCCTCCATCGACTCAACCACCGGCCCATCGTTTAATCGCCTAATCGTTTACTCGTTCACTCGAGCTGTCGTTCACTCGCGCGTTGGTGCATTCGTTCATTCGAGCGTCATCTTTCTCAGAAGCCTTATTCTCTTCCTTTACCGGCGATAAATACCTAGTGTAGAAGAAAATAAAGATGAACATACCCACGGTTATCGCTGCATCCGCCAAGTTGAACACAGGCTGGAAGAAGATGAAGTGCTTACCCCCGATCCATGGCATCCACGAGGGCCAATCCCATGAACACAGGGGGAAATACAGCATATCCACCACGCGGCCATGAAGCCAAGTTCCATAGCCTCCATCAGGAGGAAACAATTGAGCAACCTGTGGCGGTGGAGGATTGTTGAAGATCTCACCGTAGAACACGCAGTCGATGATATTCCCTGCCGCTCCTGCCGTGATCAACGCCAATGTCACCATGAACCCCACGGTGTAGCGCTCGTCACGGTGGATGCGACATATAATCCATATCAACGCCGCAACAGCTACGATGCGCACAAGCGTGAGCAACAGCTTGCTGCCCAGCTCCATGCCGAACGCCATGCCATTGTTCTCGATGAAATAGATCTGGAACCAAGAGGTGATCTTGTAGTCCTCGCCCAGATAGAAATGGGTTTTCACCCATATCTTCAAGGCTTGGTCAGCGACAATGACCAGCAAAATCACCACCAGCGCCAGCAGGCCTTTATGATTCTGTAAAGTTTTCAGTTTTCAGCTTTCAGTTTTCAGTTCTTTACTCCTTTCTTCTTTTACTCCTTTACTCCTTTATCGAGTGCACGAGTGCACGAGGGAAGGGGGATTTACTTGCGATTGCCCTGCTTCTGGTCGACGCAGAGCGTGGCGTGAGGCACGGCGCGCAGGCGCTCCTTGGGGATAAGTTGGCCAGTTACGCGGTCGATACCGTAGGTCTTGTTCTCGATGCGTAACAGAGCGTTCTGCAGGTGCTGGATGAACTTCATCTGGCGCTGTGCCAAGCGACCGGCCTCCTCCTTTCCCAGGGTGCTGGCACCCTCTTCGAGCACCTTGAATGTGGGGGAGGTGTCGGAGATGTCGTTGCCATCCGAGTTCATTATATTGGCTTTAAGCACGTCGTAATCGGCTTGTGCCTTCTTCAGCTTGGCGAGAATAAGCTCCTTGAACTCCTGAAGTTCCTCGTCGCTATAGCGGGTCTTTTCGTTTGTTTCGCTCATAGGTGTGTGTAACTTTATTTAGGGTTGACAATTTTCACGGTAACGGGGGTGCCGTCGATATCAAGGATTTCGTCAGCGGCGGGATTATCGACATCAGCGACAGTGAGCTTGGTGGCCAAAACTTGGCCCATGATATAGTCGCGGAATGCCTCAACAGCCTCGTCGGTAAGCTCCGAGTGAGCGATGGTCACCTCGATGCGGTCGGTGATGTCGTAGTCGCGGCTCTTGCGGATGTTTTGGATACGGTTGAGGAGCTCGCGGGCGATACCCTCGCGGCGCAACTCGGGGGTGACGGTCACATCCAAGGCCACGGTCAATGCGCCGTCGTTGGCCACGAGCCAGCCGGGAATGTCCTCGGAAATTACCTCCACGTCGGCAAGCTCGATCACTGCGGGAGTGCCGGCAAGGTCGATGGTCAACTGTCCGTCGCTCTCCAAGGCGATAATTTCCTTCTGGGAGATACCAGCCAAAGCGGCAGCCACGGCTTTCATCTGCTTGCCGAATTTCGGGCCAAGTTTCTTGAAGTCAGGCTTGATGCGTTTCACAAGCACGCCCTCCTCGTTGTCTACGAGCTTGAGGTTCTTGACGTTGACCTCCGAGAGGATCAAGTCCTTCATTGCGAGGATGGCCTGGCGCTGGGCGTCATTCATCACGGGCACCATCAGCTGCGACAGCGGTTGGCGCACCTTGATGTTGACCTTGCGACGCAAGGCGAGCACCATCGAGGTGATCTCCTGGGCAATGTGCATGCGCTTCTCGAGGTCTTTATCCACCAGTGATTCGTCGGCCACAGGGAACGAGGCCAGATGCACTGAATTCTCCCTTTCAGTAAGGTCGCGGTAGAGGCAATCGGCGTAGAACGGGGCAATGGGAGCGATCAGTCGGGTCAGCGTGGTGAGGCACTCATAGAGCGTCTGGTAGGCTGCCAACTTGTCGGGGGTCATCTCGCCACGCCAGAAGCGGGAGCGGTTCAAGCGCACGTACCAGTTACTCAGGTTGTCGCCCACAAACTCGTTGATGGCGCGAGCGGCTTTGGTGGGCTCATAGTCGGCCAAATCGGTGTCAACCTCCTTGATCAGGGAGTTGAGCAACGACAGGATCCAACGGTCGATCTCGGGACGCTCGTTCACGGGGATTTGGGGAGCCTCGGGGTCAAATCCGTCGATGTTGGCGTACATGGCAAAGAACGAGTAGGTATTATAAAGCGTGCCAAACAGCTTGCGGGCGGTTTCCTCCACGCCTGTGGTATCGAATTTCAAGTCGTCCCAGGGCGATGAGTTGGCTATCATGTACCAGCGCACGGGATCGGAGCCGTATTTCTCGATGGTCTCAAAGGGATTGACAGCGTTGCCGTGGCGCTTCGACATCTTGTTGCCATGCTTGTCGAGCACAAGGCCGTTGCTCACCACGGCTTTGTAGGCCACCGAGTCAAATACCATGCCGGCAATCGCATGGAGTGTGAAGAACCAGCCACGGGTTTGGTCTACCCCTTCGGCGATGAAGTCGGCAGGGTAGATCTTGCGGTTGTCCAACGCCTCCTTGTTCTCGAAGGGATAGTGGGCTTGGGCGTAAGGCATCGAGCCGGAGTCGAACCATACGTCGATCAAGTCCAATTCGCGACGCATCGGCTTGCCCAACTGAGAAACGAGGACGATATCGTCGACGTAGGGACGGTGCAGGTCGATTTTCTCGTAATTATCCTTGGAGTAATCTCCAGGAACGAATCCTTTATCCTTGAGCGGGTTGGAGGCCATGACGTCAGCGGCAACCGATTTTTCGATTTCGTTGTAAAGCATCTCCACCGAATCAATGCAGATCTCCTCGGCGCCATCCTCGGTGCGCCAGATAGGCAGCGGGGTACCCCAGTAGCGCGAGCGGGAAAGGTTCCAATCCTGCAGGTTTTCAAGCCACTTTCCGAAGCGGCCGGAGCCGGTGGCGGCAGGTTTCCACTTGATGGTGGTGTTGAGTTCCATCAGTCGCTCGCGAGCTGCCGTTGTGCGGATGAACCAGGAGTCAAGCGGGTAGTAAAGCACGGGCTTGTCGGTGCGCCAGCAGTGGGGATAGCTGTGCACGTGCTTCTCGATCTTGAACACCTGGTCGTTCTGCTTCAAGTACATGCAGATTTCGACGTCCAGGGTTTCGGTCGTATCGTCAGCATCGGGGTTGAAGGCGTTCTTAACGTATTTGCCGGCCCAAGGGGTGTACTGCTCAACGTCGACCATCTCCTCAACGAATTTGGGATCGAGATCCTCAAGACGGTAGAAGCGGCCGGTGGGGTCGACCATGGGGCGGATGTTGCCTTCGCGGTCGAGCATGTGCAAGGGTGGCACGCCGTTCTGCTTCGACACGCGTTGGTCGTCGGCACCGAATGTGCCTGCGATATGCACGATACCGGTTCCATCCTCGGTGGTGACGAAATCACCGGGGATTACACGGAAAGCGCCCTCGCCAGGGTTAACCCAAGGTAGAAGTTGCTCGTATTGCATCCCTACCAACTCGGTGCCAATTTTAGAGCCAACAACCTCGTATGGCACGAGTTTGTCGCCCTTCTTATACTCGCTCAGCGCGATGCCAGCGGCTTTGGGATTGAACACCGAGCCCATCAGCTCATCGGCCACAACCACGGTGATCGGCGAGCCGCTATAGGGGTTGAATGTCCTTACAATATTGTATTTGATGGCGGGACCAACGGCCAAAGCGGTGTTGGAGGGCAAGGTCCAGGGGGTGGTTGTCCAAGCCAGGAAGTAGGGAGTACCATGACCGAGGAACTCCTCGGCGGGATCCTTGATCTTGAACTCGGCGATGCACGTCGAGTCCTTCACATCGCGGTAGCAACCGGGCTGGTTCAACTCGTGGGAGCTAAGGCCGGTGCCGGCGGCGGGGGAGTAAGGCTGGATGGTGTAGCCCTTGTACAGATAACCCTTCTTGTAGAGCTGGGCCAACAACCACCAAACGCTCTCGATATAACGGTTGTCGTAGGTGATATAGGGATCGTCCATGTTCACCCAGTAACCCATCTGCTGGGTCAAGGTCTCCCACTCGCGGGTATATTTCATCACCTCGCGGCGGCATGCGGCGTTGTAGTCGTCCACCGAGATCTTCTTGCCGATGTCCTCCTTGGTGATGCCGAGCGACTTCTCGACACCCAACTCGACTGGCAGTCCGTGGGTGTCCCAACCGGCCTTGCGGGCCACGTGGAATCCCTTCATCGTCTTGTAGCGGCAGAATATATCCTTAATGGTGCGGGCCATCACATGGTGAATGCCGGGCATACCGTTGGCCGAGGGAGGTCCCTCGAAGAATACATACTCAGGGGAGCCCTCACGCTCCTTCAACGAGCGCTCAAAAAGCTCCTCGCTCTGCCACTTGGCGAGCATCTCCTTGTTGGTCTTCGACAAGTTAAGACCGCTATATTCCGTGAACTTTTTCATAAGCCTTGGGAGGTGTCAAAAAATTTTTTGCAAAGTTACTAACTTTTGGCCGATTAACAACACTTTTCCTCCCCTAAAAACCCTTTGTAGAGTCAACAAGCAACTGCAAAATTAATCAATTGATTTGAAGAACACTCT
>JAJPXC010000001.1 GCA_021205635.1 Bacteroidales bacterium
AGAGTGTTCTTCAAATCAATTGATTAATTTTGCAGTTGCTTGTTGACTCTACACTTGGTTCATAATTCTCCCCCCACTTTTATATTTCATGAAAATTGCTTATCTTTGCCATATGATTACTGTTCCTGAAATATTGGCCGGAAGCGAGCAGCCCGGATTCTCGCTCGAGGTATTGCCTCCCCTGAAAGGCCGCGGCTTGAAAAAGCTTGTGGAGGGCATCGACAAGTTCGTCCCCCACGGTCCCCGCTTCATCAACATCACCACCCATCGCTCCGAGCTGGTGTACAAAACCACCGACGACGGCCTTTACCGCAAGATCAGCGAGCGCGCGCGTCCCGGCTCAGTAGCCGTGGCCGTGGCCCTGCAACATCGCTACAATATCCCCGCCGTTCCCCACATGATATGCTCGGGCTACTCCAAAATCGAGACTGAGTACGCCTTGATCGACTTGTCATTTCTGGGTATCAACAACCTCTTCGTGCTCCGCGGCGACAAAGCCAAGCACGAGAGCCGTTTCATCCCCAATCCCGACGGCCATGCCCACGCCATCGACCTGCAGCAACAGATCAACGACTTCAACCGTGGCCTGTTCATTGACGGCACAAAAATGGACATGAATCCCGAAGAACCGTTCAATTACGGCGTGGCGGGTTATCCCGAGAAGCATGAGGAGTCGCCCAACATGGAGATGGACCTTATGTGGCTAAAGAGCAAGGTTGACAACGGTGCCAGCTATGTGGCCACGCAGATGTTCTTCGACAACGAGAAATTCTACAGCTACGTCGACCGCTGCCGCGCCATGGGTATCGACGTGCCCATCATCCCCGCGCTGAAACCGTTGACGACACTCAACCAGATTACGTTGTTGCCCAAGGTGTTCAAGGTCGACATGCCTATGGAGCTGGCCAAGCGACTGATGGCGTGCCGCAACGATGCCGAGGTCAAGGAACTGGGCGTGGAGTGGTGCCAACGCCAAAGCGACGACCTGATTGCTCACGGCTTCAAGTCGATTCATTATTACACCCATAACGCCAACGCCAGCGTGCTGCGTGTGGTAGAGGCCATTTATCCCCGCAAATGAAATTCGCCGACATTCCCGGACAAGAAACCGCCAAGCAACGCCTGCGCGACATGGTCGACTCGGGTCGTTTTCCCCACGCCTTGCTCATCGAAGGGCGTCCGGGAATCGGCAAGATGGCGCTAGCGCGAGCCACCGCGCAATACATTCACTGTCGCAATCGCCAAGACGGCGACTCCTGCGGCGAGTGTCCGTCGTGTCGCCAGCACCAGTCGTTCAACCACATCGACACCATTTTTTCTTACCCTGTGGTCAAGCGCCCATCAGGGGGGGCCACGGTGAGCGACGACTACAGCGCCGAGTGGAGGCAGTATCTCTCCCAAAATCCGTTCATGGATTCCTCCAAGTGGCAGGTTGCCTTGGGCAAACCCGACGGGCAGCCCGTCATCTACGTTGATGAGAGCCAAGAGCTGATACGGCGCCTGAGTTTCACCTCCCACGAAGCCGATTACAAAATCGTGCTCATGTGGCTCCCGGAGAGGATGAACGAGCAGTGTGCCAACAAGCTGCTGAAACTCATCGAGGAGCCCTACGAGGACACCATCTTTCTCCTTGTAAGCAACGCCCCGGGAAAAATCTTGCCAACGATCTACTCCCGTTGCCAGCGTCTGGCGCTCCGACCTCTGAGCGACGACCAAGTGACCGAGTGGCTAGTGGAGCAGCGTGGAGTTGAGCCGTCGCAAGCCCGCGCAATCGCCCACCTGTCGGAGGGCAGCTTGATCGAGGCGGAGCGACAAATATCGCTCTCGGCACGCGACCGCGAGCACCTGGAGTGGTTCAAGCAACTGATGCGACTAGCCTACCAGCGCGACGTGGCCGCACTGAAAAAATGGAGCCAGGACGTGGCTGCTGCTGGCCGCGAGGGAGCTATGCAGTTTCTCACTTATTGCCAACGCCTTGTACGCGAAAATTTTATCTATAATCTCCAGCAACCAGCAATCACTTACCTTAACGCCGACGAGGCCGATTTCTCCAAACGCTTCGCCCGGTTCATAAACGAGCGCAACGTCCTCTCCCTCGAGCGGGAAATCGACCAAGCGATTATCGACATCGCTGGTAACGCCAACGCCAAAATCGTGTTCTTCGACTTCGCTGTCAAGACCATCATCCTGATTAAAGCCTGATCAAGTGTAAAGTATCAGTGATTAGTGATTAAGTATAATAGCTTAACGATTTAAAGATTTAAGGATTTTAAGATTTAAAGGTCTAAAGGAAAAGTTTCCCCCGATGCAACCGTTTCTTAAGCAAATAGCCCAAGTATATCTCGAAAAGGAGGGCCACCGGCTGATTGACTTCTGCTTCGTGTTCCCCAACAAGCGCAGCGCCAAGTTTTTCAACCATTACCTTGGCGAACTCGCGCCACGCACAATGCTTCAGCCCCAAACGGTCACCATCACCGATTTCATGATGTCGCTGGTCGACGACGACCCAGCCTCACGCATCGAGTTGTTGTTTATCCTTTACAACCTCTACCGCGAGATCCTCGATGAGCATCCCGACATGGAGCCCCTGGAATTTGACCGCTTCCAGCATTGGGGCGACGTGCTGATAAGCGACTTTAGCGACGTCGACCGTTACCTGGTGGACGCCGACCAGCTTTTCTCCAACATCAAAAATCTGCGCGAAATCGCTTCCAACTTCCTCACCCAGGAACAGATTGACGTAATACGCGAGTACTGGGAGACGGGCGACAACCTGCAAGTGGTCGACGAGTTTTGGCGCCACGTCATCGAGCCCTCCGAGGACAATCCCCACCAGCAAGAACAAGCCTTTATAAAGCTTTGGGAAGTGCTGGGGCCTCTCTACCACGCTTTCCACCGCTACCTTGAGGATCACCACCTCACCTACGACGGCAAGATGTACCGCGACGCTTTGCAGCGACTGAAAGAGCTGGATGCCTCTCGCTTCGCATTCCACCGGTATATTTTCGTGGGATTCAACGCCCTGTCCACCTCCGAAATTATGGTGATGGAGCGGATGCAGATTCTGGGCGTGGCCGATTTCTACTGGGATCTCCCCTCCCCCGCTTTCGCCAACGAGGCTAACCACGCCACCCGATTCCTGAAGAAGCTGGTTGTGAAATTCCCTTCGCTCTACGACCTCCCCGAGCCTAAAGTAGCCGATTTTCCCGACATCGATGTCGTGGGTGTGCCCAGCACCATGGGAATGGCCAAAGTAGCCGGTGAAACGCTCGCCAAGCTCATCGCCGACGAATCGGTCCCCAGCGAGGAAAAAGGGCTGCGCACAGCCGTCGTCCTACCCGAGGAGGACATGTTTATCCCCTTGCTCCACAGTATCCCCGACACGGTGGAGGACATCAACATCACCATGGGATTCTCCCTCCGTAACACCCCCATCGCGTCGCTCATCCAGAACATCGTGTCGCTCCACCTGCGCTCACGCCGAACGGCCAGCGGTGTTATTAATTTCTATTATGAGGACATCATCGCTGTACTTTCTCATCCCCTCATGCGCACCCTCGAGCGCGACAAGGCATCGGAAATCGTTGCTTACATCCACCAAAACCGTCTCTACAACATCCCCGCGCAAGAGCTAGCCGAACGATATGAACTCACCGAACTGTTTAGCCCTATCGCCGACCTTGAGGACGCCGAGCAAGTGTTCCAATACATCCTGCGGCTCCTCTATTGGCTACAGGATAAGCTCGCCAAGCCCGAAGACAACCCCGTCGAGGCCGCGTTCATCAAGCGCTACATCAACAGCGTCGAGGAGCTCCACACTCTCACGCAGCGTCACCACATCACCATCTCCCACCAAAACACGGTGTTCCGCCTCCTGGAGCGACTCGTGGCCTCGGAGAAGATACCATTTGAGGGCACTCCGCTCAAGGGGGTGCAAGTGATGGGTATGCTTGAGACCCGTTGCCTCGACTTCGACCACCTCATCATCCTCTCCATGAACGAGAACGCTTTCCCACGCAAGCACTTCTCCCCGTCGTTCATCCCCAACTCGCTACGCGCAGGCTACGGTATGGCCACCATGGAATTCCAGGAGGCAATCACGGCCTACAACTTCTACCGCCTCATCGCGCGCCCCAAGAAGGTGACACTTATCTACTCCACTATGTCGGACCGCATCCGCTCAGCCGAGGTGTCGCGCTACGTCAGCCAGTTGCTTCACGTCTACCATCCCGAGAGCCTCAAGTTTCACAACCTCAGCTACCGGCTCTTCTCCCCCAAGGTGTCAACCATCTCCATCGAAAAGACACCTAAGATTATGGAGGAAATCAACCGTTACCGCATCACGGGCGACAAGGCTCGCTACTTCTCCCCGTCGGCCCTGAGCAAATACCTTTCATGCCCCTTGGAATGGTACCTGAGCTACATCGAAAATTACGTGCCCGACGACGAGCTGGTGGGCTACATGGATGAAGGCACCTACGGCACTATCATCCACGACGTGGCCGAGAACATCTACCAATTGATGGACGATCCCCGGCACAAGCGCCAGTCGCATTTCGTGAAGGACGAGTTCAAGCGACCTTTCAAGCCTGTCACGGTCACCCCCGATAAAATCGACCGAGCTTTGGAAAATCCTTCCCTCATTGAGCGGCTCGTCACCCAGGCAGTCAACGACATCTACCGTCGCCGACCCGAGCACCTGTGCTCCAATCCACTTGAGGGTGAGGATTATCTCCTGGGCAAAATGATGGTGGAGGTAATTGAAAAGCTCCTGCGCCACGACCGCGAGCTGGGCGAATTCCGCATGATCGACGCCGAGCACAAATTCCGCGGCCAGTACCAAATTACCCCCGACATCACTATCAACATGTACGGCTCTATCGACCGTATAGATATCGCAACTCTCCAAGACACTATCACTGGACCCAAAAAAGAAGACAGCCGGGAAGTACAAGGAACCTACCTGCGTATTGTCGACTACAAGACCGGCTCGGACGACCGCAACGCCAAATGGTCGCAACTCTTTGACAACTCAGAGGACCGTCCAAAGAAAGCGCCCATGCAGCTCATGGCCTACGCGTTGGCCTACGACCAAGAGATCACCGACCCAACGCTGAAAAAACTTCCCATCCGCCCCACCCTTTACAAAACCAGCGACATCGCCAAAGGTCTTGGGGAGAGCAACGACCCGATCATAATTACATCCGACGAAATTGGCGAGGGAGGCAAGAAAACCCCCACCAAAAAAGTGGTGCTCAATTACCGCGAAGTGCATGATCGCTTTAAGGAGGAATTGGGCAAAAAGCTAGCCGAACTCTTCGACCCTGAAGTCCCCTTCACCCAGGCACCCGACCTCGACGAATACAAGAGCGCCTGCAAATACTGCAAATTCACCGCCCTATGTCGCCGCTCCAATTAGGGATAGGCCCCCAAGCCCTTTACCTCCACATCCCATGGTGCCATAGCAAGTGCGCTTACTGCGATTTCTATTCCACCCCCGCCAACCAAGATTTTGGTCCCTACATCGACGCCCTGCTCGCCGAGTGGAGCCTTATCAGCCCCTTCCAGCCCTATACATTATATATAGGTGGTGGGACTCCCTCCATTCTTCCTTTCGACCAGCTTCAGCGGCTAATCCTAGGCTTAAACATCGATATGATGACCCTCCAAGAGGCTACCATCGAGGCCAATCCCGAGGACGTAACCCCGCGGTGGCTCGAAGCGATAAAGACGCTGGGATTCAACCGCGTGAGCATGGGCGTGCAATCCCTTCGCGACCCGCTGCTCCAAGCAATTGGGCGACACCACTCGGTGGCCGACGCTCGCCATGCCGTCCAACTGCTCCTACAATCAGGGCTAGAATACAGCATTGACCTTATTTACGGTCTGCCGGGACAATCACTCGACGTGTGGGCGCAGGACCTCAGCGAGGCTCTCTCCTGGCAACCGTCCCACATCTCTTGCTATCTGCTCTCCTACGAGCCTGGCACACGACTTTACGCCCGATTAATCACCGGGAAAGTGGAAGAAGCCTCTGAGCAACTCGCCACCGAGATGTACCATGCCCTCTGTGATATTGCTCGTCAACACGGCTACCACCACTACGAGATCTCCAATTTCGCCATCCCAGGGCATGAGGCAGTCCATAATTCCCGCTACTGGGACGGTACCCCCTATATCGGTCTTGGCGCGTCGGCACACAGCTATGACGGCGAACGACGCTGGTCCAATCCGCTATCCATCAAAAAGTATATCGAAAATATATCCCGTGGCGTGTTGCCTCGAGAGATCGAGGAGGAAACCCTCGTCAACCGCATCAACGACGCCATTATCACCCGCTTGCGCACCTCCACCGGGCTCTCCCTGCGCGATTTCGCCCGCGACTTTGGCCCTGTTGCCTGCAATAAATTAATTAAGCAAGCCCAGCCACTCCTTGCTCTTGGCGCCCTCGAGCGTCAGCGCAGCCCTGGGGGGGCCGGCCTTGGACGGCCATCATCAGGCGATTATCAGCAGCAGGGCGGAAATCCCGGAAATCCCGAAACTCTCGTTATCCCCGAGGAGCGCTGGCTCGTCGCCGACGCAATCTTGCGCGAACTTATTTTTGAGGATTAGCTACCCCCTTGGGCTTCGGCATGGGAAGCGTATAGCTAGCTCCCAGGGAGAATCGCATTGCGGGACGGAAGCGATACCCCCTCTTGAACATGTTTTTATAGAACGCCCCGAACGACCGATTGGACACTCGGCAAGAGCGCGTCTCGGCCACACCCACCGATGCTGTCAACTCCAGATTTTTAATCGGAGTCCACGAGGGCGCTATATACGAGCGCAATATTGTAGAGGAATAAATCTTGTGAGTGCCGTCCATTTTCACCACGGCCGAGATAGCGTCCATCTCCAGGGCTGTCAGCGTCAACTTCCACTTATCGGATAGCTGGGTCGACCCCTGGGCCTTGATACCGTTGAGCATCGACACCGACGCAGTGTACTTGCCCGTCATCTTCCAGTCAAACACGATCGCGGGCATCAGCGCCGGGTCGCCGTAGGAGTTGGTCAACATCACGCCCAGTCCCACCTTGAACGAGGGTGAGATCTGCTTGGTCACCACCCCGGCGCCATTGAACAAAATCGAGTGGCCCGACACGTGGGACGTCTCGGCATAGATACCAGCGCCTCCACTCACTATCAGGTCGTATTCTTCGCCAACGGGGGTCATGAACGTCAAGTTGGCCGACGTGTTGATCAATTTATCGGGATTCAAGCGCGCGGCCTCCCCCTGGTTGTCCATCTGCGCGTACACCGCTCGGGCCGAAAGTATCCATAGCTGAGGCCGGTTGTAATGAGTCATGTGCAACCCCACGGGCTGGGAGAACGACAAAATGCACTTGGCCAGGTCGCCCTTGCCAATGGTGTTGCCGTCTTTATCGTGAAAGTCGCTTGTGCCGTAATATTCGGTGGTGAACGATACCTGTGCCGACACCCTCAACACGGCCAAAGTCACCAACAAACAAATCAATTGAAAACGTTTCATATCCTAAAAACGCCGCCCGGCTACATTTATTGCCCCGCTCATCAGAGCCGCAACGCTGCGAGATGGCAATAAGAAGTATTGACAATGCCCTCCTCCCTTTAAGAAAATCTTCAAAAAATTTGCACTTTTCACATTTAAGTGTTAATTTTGCGGCGAATTGTTAAATCACAATTTTCACAAATCGCAAGATTGTTAAAACATTCCCGCGATTTATTTGTTAACATAATAAAACTTAAAAAGCTGAATTTCAGCCTTCGACATTAACGACAATAATGAAGAAATCCACTATATGGCTTCTCACCATCCTCATGGCCCTCACGTTCGGGGGATTGCTCGTGATGCAGATCATGTACATGAACAATATGGTGAAAATGCGCGACGACCAATTCTCGGAGGGCGTCCGCCGAAGCCTCTACGCGACCGCCATAATGATTGAACAGGAGGAGACCAAGCACTTCCTGGAGGAGGATATGGCCCAAGTGGAATCCTCATCGATCTACTCCCAGTACTCCGACGGCTCGGCCCCCCACCTCGGCGGCGTGAAATACACCTTCACCACCCCCACCCTTGAGGCCGACATCACCATCAAGGGCGAGGCCGACAAAATCGCCAATATCCAGAGCGACCAAAGCAACGTGCTGGGTCAGTCCCGCTCCATGCAGGAGGTGATCAAGGGACAGTACCTCTACCAGAAGGGCATGATCGACGACGTGATCCTCAATATCCTCTCCAAGGCCAGCAACCGTCCCATCGAGGAGCGAGCCGACACGGCTGTCGTGCGCGGATACCTCAAGCAGGAGCTGGCCAACAACGGCTTGAACCTGCCCTTTGAGTTCGCCCTCGTCAACAAGGCTCGCGTGGCCCTGCACCGCTCCCCCGGCTTCATCGCCGCGCAAAGCGACGACCAGAACACGTTTATCCAGCCACTATTCCCCGGCGACCCCGCGAGCAAGCGGGTGTTCCTGCAGGTCTACTTCCCATCGAAGAGCTCCTATGTGTTCTCATCGGTGAAGTTCATGCTCCCCACGTTCATCTTCACCATCATGTTGCTGATCATCTTTATGGTGACCATCATCATCGCCTTCAGGCAGAAGAAACTCACGGAGATGAAGAACGACTTCATCAACAACATGACCCACGAGTTCAAGACGCCAATATCGTCCATCTCCCTGGCGGCTCAGATGTTGAACGACGACTCGGTGCGCAAATCGCCCGCGATGATGCAGCATATCTCCACAGTGATCAACGACGAGACCAAGCGCCTGCGGTTCCAGGTTGAGAAGGTGTTGCAGATGTCGATGTTCGACAAGCAAAAGGCCACCCTGCGCCTGAGCGACGTGGACGCCAACGCCGCCATCGCCAACATTATCCACACGTTCAAGCTCAAAGTGGAGCGCTACGGGGGCCATATCGAGGCTCGTCTCGACGCCATGGACTCGATCGTCAACGTCGACGAGATGCACTTCACCAACGTGATCTTCAACCTCTTGGACAACGCCGTCAAGTACCGCAAGGACGACGTGCCCCTGGAGCTGGTTGTATCCACCCGCGACCTCTCGGGCGAGCGCCTCGAGATCACCGTCGCCGACAACGGCATCGGCATCCGCCGCGACGACCTCAAAAAGATATTCGACAAATTCTACCGCGTATCCACCGGCAACCGCCACGACGTAAAGGGCTTCGGCCTCGGTCTCGCCTACGTCCACAAAATGGTGCAAGAGCTTCATGGCGAAATCAAGGTGGAAAGCGACTACGGAATAGGAACAAAATTTATAATCATATTACCACTAACTAAAAACTAAACGACTATGGAAGAACGTATGCGAATCCTACTGTGCGAAGATGATGAGAATCTTGGCATGTTGCTGCGCGAATACCTTCAGGCCAAAGGCTTCAACGCCGACCTCTTCGCCGACGGCGAAAGCGGCTACAAGGCCTTCCTGAAAGGGAAGTACGACATCTGCGTCCTCGACGTGATGATGCCCAAAAAGGACGGTTTCGCCCTCGCTCAAGAGATACGCACCGTCAACTCCGAGGTGCCTATCATCTTCCTGACGGCCAAGTCGCTCAAAGAGGACATCCTCGAGGGCTTCAAGATCGGCGCCGACGACTATATCACCAAACCCTTCTCGATGGAGGAGCTTGTGTTCCGTATCGAGGCCATCCTGCGCCGCGTCAAGGGCAAGAAGGGCAAAGAGATCACCATGTACAAGATCGGCAAGTTCACCTTCGACACCCAGAAACAAGTGCTCATGTTCGAGGACAAGGTGACCAAGCTCACCACCAAGGAGAGCGAGTTGCTGAGCCTGCTTTGCGCCCACGTCAACGAGATCCTTGAGCGCAACTTCGCCCTCAAGACCATCTGGATCGACGACAACTACTTCAACGCCCGCTCAATGGATGTCTACATCACCAAGCTGCGCAAGCACCTGAAGGACGATCCCCAGATCGAGATCATCAACATCCACGGCAAGGGCTACAAGCTCATCGCCCCCGAGCCCGCCGAGCCCGCCAAGTAACCCCGGGCGACCGTAGGTAGCCTGAGGTCAAAGACCCATCAAAAAGATTATGTAATCCCAGCCCCAGCGGGGCGGTTTGGCCTCCCCAAGCCGCCCCGACCTATTTCACCCAGCCCTTTTATCCTTCATCCTTCATCCTTTACCCTTGCCACCGCCCTTTCCTCCTTTTCTCCTTGAAAAATTTGGAGATTCAAGAACGAAGTGCAAAATCCGTCGTTCTGAATAGCCCCC
>JAJPXC010000133.1 GCA_021205635.1 Bacteroidales bacterium
ATTAAACTCAGGCCATTACAACCAAATTATGCACAATTTTGTCTCTTAAACCAAAGATTTAAAAAACTGAAAACTGAAAACTCCCTTATGGCTCTTATAATTCCCGTCAGGGGCTTTACTCCCAAAATAGGCGAGGGAACGTTCCTCGCCGAAAACGCCACGATTATCGGCGACGTTGTCATCGGCAAGGACTGCTCGGTGTGGTTCAACACCGTCTTGCGCGGCGACGTCAACTGGATCAAAATCGGCGACCGCGTCAACATCCAGGATGGCTCGGTACTCCATACTCTCTACCAAAAATCCACCATCGAGATTGGCAACGACGTCTCGATTGGTCACAACGTCACCCTCCACGGCTGCAAGATCCACGATTACGCGCTCATCGGCATGGGCGCGGTGGTGATGGACGACGCCGTTGTGGGTGAGGGCGCAATGGTCGCCGCCGGCGCCGTTGTCTTGTCCAAAACCAAGATCGGCCCCCACGAGCTCTGGGGTGGCACTCCCGCCAAATTCATCAAGATGGTCGAGCCTGAGAAGGCCAAGGAGATGAACGTGAAAATCGCCAAAAATTACCTCATGTACTCCCGCTGGTACGCCAACCCCGACGAGCCATGCGAGCCCTAGTCCCCCTCCTCGCCGCCGCGGTGATGGTGTCCTGCGGCAGCTCCAAAACCGCCAGGCAACCGGAGGCCAATCTGGGAGAGGCCGCTGCCCCCAGCGGCCCAACGGTCGACATCGAGGCCGTCCCCATCGAGGAACCAGTCATGGCCCCCGAGCGCATCGTGGGAGACGAGTCCTCCTTTATCCCCAAGGCGCTCATTTACCGCACTAACGGCGACTATAACGACAACGTCCCCATCACGGTCAACGCCACGGGCGATCAGGTGGTTAGCTTTCCCGCTCCGAGCGACTTGCGCAACGCTACCCCTATCCAATTGGCCGACGGATGGTTGCTCGACCGTCGCGGTGTGAGCCTCAACACCCGGTTCACCACATTTACTTATAAAGAGTACAGTGAATTGCCCTCGGCCCCCTCGATTGAGCGCCTGCTACATTCAGTGATCCCGGGGGCGCGTGTCACCGAGGTGAAGCGCCTCGACATCACCACCCAGCAGGCCCTGGCCGACACCGCCGCCCTCAACTCCCTCATCCAAGAGTCTAAGCTCCGGAAATAATATGTGAAGCTAGGCAGGAGGTAGGGCCGTCCTGGCCTGACCGCGCTAGAGAGGAGGTAGGGCCGTCCCCTGCCCGACAGAGATAAACTGCCCCGCCGTCCCCGGCGGGGCTTCTTGTTTAGCGCTAGTATAATCCCAGGTGGGAGTGGGAGTTGAGCCAGGCCACGCGGCGCGACAGCCACGTGCGCAGCGCCAGCACATTGGAGTCGAACGTCGCCGTGCTTGCAATGTTGGGAAACGCGGGCGTACCTCCCTTGGGCCACAACTCGCCGTTCTCCAACGCCGACACCCTTGTGAGGGCCGTGTACTGGTCGAGATACGTCAGCAGATTGGGCCAGACCTTCGACAGGAACGTGCGCCAGCGAGCCTTGTAGGCCTCCATAAACTCGTCGGTCTTCACCATCGCCTCGAAGAAATCGGATCCCGGCGCGTCATAGACGAACATGCGTCGAGTGTAGATCGACGACTCCTGGCCGTTGTAGAACGTGAAAGCCCAGTCGAAATCCCAAACGGGCCCCATCTTGTACAGGCTGTCGACATGCTCCTTGTAGAGGAACATGCTCTTGGGATATTGCAGTTCGAGGTTGGCGCACACAGTGTACACCAGCACGTAGTCGATCACCGAGGCCATGTCGATATAGTCCCAGGTGTTGATACTGTCGGTCGCCAAGGCGTTCTCCATCCGCTGGAAATCGGCTTGCCAGTAGCGTAGCAGCGAGTCGGGTGTCACCGAATCCATTCCCTCGGCTATTTCGGCAAGGTCGGGGTCCTTCACCATCACGGGGAGCTCGAAACGCTCGGAGTAGAATTTGTAATCCTCGTCGTAATTGGGGTCGATTTCCCACATTATGGCCTGCGTCTCGTCAAGGTCGACACTGCCCGCGTTGATTCCCGTCTTCTCAGTGAGCATATACGCTCCGCAGGGCTCGCCGTTGACCACGAGGTTGACGGGAATGGAATGGTTGGTGTAGGGCATTTCCAATTGCTGGGCGATGTAGAAGGCAATCGCGTTGCGGGCGAGTGTACAGTCGATGTAATTGGCTATCAAACAGTAACTTTTGGCCTTTGTGAGACCGCAAAGCGAGATTTTCTTGGAGAATTTCAGTCGGTAGGGCTTCTTGGGGAAGTCGTACCACGTGGAGTTGCCTCGGCCGCGAATCGAGACCGCCGTGGGAGCCACGTCGTCGTAGTGGCCGTAGCCGTTTATGCGCAGCGTGGCGTTGCGATAATCGACCTTGGAGGTGATCTCGGCGCCGTCCTCCACGTCGATGAAAATCGTGGGCACATTAGTGCCGAACACGGTGGAATCCACCTGGGCGATGGGCCACACTTTCATGCGCCCCTGCACCGATGACACGTAGATCGAGTCGTAGCTCGGCGGAATAGTGTCGGCTGGCTCTTCCTGATCGTCGCCACTGTCGTCACTGTCGTCGTCACTGTCGTCGCCACCTTCATCGTCGCCTTGGTCGCTGTCGCCGTCATTTTGGCCATGATCCTCATCGTCACCAATATTGGAGTCATCGCCATTGTCGCCCTCGTCAGGCAGGTCAATATCGGGAATGTCAATATCCGGGATGGAGTCGCCGGGGATGGAGTCGCCGGGAATGTCGGGATTCCACCATGGCGGGATGGTGTCGTGGGGAATAGTGTCGGGGCCGACCGGGGGATCGGGGTCGGGTAGGGGAGTATCCTCTGGAATATTGGGGGAGAAGCGGATGGCGTCAAGCGAATCCAGCGGCAACGAAATGGCCTGCAACAACCCACCGAAATTGCGGAAGATGTTCAAGTGGGTTGGCCCTACGCCGGTGGCGAAGAGCGACAGTGCTATTGTCGCGAATACCAGATAGATAAGCTTCCTCATCGCTTCACCGAGATTTTATAACCACGATTACCTACCATCAAGAGGTAAATCTGGCCCGACCGCAATCCGTCGAGGCTCATCTCCCAGTATCCACTCGCTTGATAGTTGAATAGCTGCTTGCCCGCCATGTCGGTGACCATGATAGGTGTGTTGGTGGGCAGACCGCGAAACTTGATTACGTTGGCCCCCATCTCAAACGGCGGCTGGTTGTCCTCGCCCACCGACTCCACGCCCACGCGGATATCCTCGGGCTTGGTGTTCTCCTCCTCCTCGGTTTCTTCCACCGACGACGTGGAGTAGCTCCAATTGGCTATCAGGCTGATGGGTAGGTTGATTTGGTAGTTGTCGTTCTCGATTACCAGGAACGACCCGTCGATTTTCACCTCCAGGTCCTCCGAGAGGTTCACTTGCGTCACCTCGTTGTCCACCGTGTGCGTCAGCACGATGCTGCGATAGCCCGTCGACTGGGCCATGGCGGAAAAAGCCCCCAAAAACAAGGTGGCGATTATCAGCACTGCGCGTAGGTGGGTGTGTATTGGTATCAGGTGTCGCATTATACCGCGAATATACTAAATTTTTCGGGAAATGGCTCGCCCTACCGAATCTTTGCCTAACTTTGTGCCGATTTTAACCGAATTAACGAAAATGACACCAAATACAATTGCTAAGCCTGTCAAAAACCTGCTTTTCGACCTCGGAGGCGTGATCATGGACATCGACCGCAACCGCTGCGTGCGGGCCTACGAGGCCCTTGGCATGAAGGACGCCAACGAGTTTCTCGGCGAGTACAAGCAGGCGGGCGTGTTCGCCGCCATCGAAGGTGGCCAAATCGACATTGACGGTTTCCACCGCGAGATGCACAAGTTGCTACCCGCTGGCGTGACCGACCTCCAAATAGACGAGGCTTTCGGCCAATTCCTCCTGGGCATCCCCGTCGAGCGCCTGCAAGCCTTGCGACAGTTACGCGAGGAAGGCTACGGCATCTACCTGCTGAGCAACACCAATCCCGTGATGTGGAACCGCGAGATCCGCTGGTTTTTCCAAGTGGAGGGTCGCGAGCGCGAGGACTATTTCGACGGCATCGTCACCTCCTTCGAGGCTAAGTGCATGAAGCCCGACGCTGGCATTTTCCACTACGCGGCCGAGCATTTGGGGATCAATCCCGCCGAGACGCTCTTCTTCGACGACTCCCAGGCCAACGTCGAGGCCGCCCGCGCCTGCGGCTACCAAGCCGAGCTAGTCATCCCCACCCGCGGTTGTGATTTATTTTCTATATTTTGTGGTCGATTTTCGCTGAAATATTTGCGCGACCCAAAATTTACGCGTAACTTAGCGAATCCTTAAATCCCGACCCCCGAAGAGGGCCTTAGTAAAACCGTTTAAGCACTACTTCCAATCATGGTTAATCCTCACAGATACTGTGTGATAATGTGCGGTGGAATCGGTTCACGATTCTGGCCTTACAGCCGCGCAAACCGCCCCAAGCAGTTCATCGACTTTCTCGGCACCGGTCGCTCCCTGTTGCAGATGAGTTACGACCGTATCCTGCCCCTTGTCGCCCCCGAAAACATCATCGTCGTCACCAACGAGCAGTACGCCCCGATGGTGGCCGAGCAACTTCCCGACATTCCCGACAGCAACATCCTTTTGGAGCCGGCGCGTCGCAACACGGCCCCCTGCGTGGCTTGGGCCGCTTACCACGTGCTGGCCCGCGATCCCGAGGCATCGTTAATTGTCACCCCGAGCGACCACCTGATCACCCGCGACCGGGAGTTTGAGGACAGCGTCACCCGTGGCTTTGAATTTGTCGAAACCCACGAGGCCCTGCTCACCCTCGGCATCCAGCCCACGCGCCCCGAGACGGGTTACGGCTACATCCAGGTGGGCGAGCAAGTGGAGCCGGGCATCCGCAAGGTTAAAACCTTCACCGAGAAGCCCGACCTGGAATTGGCCAAGGTGTTTGTCGCCTCGGGTGAATTTTTCTGGAACTCAGGCATCTTCTTGTGGAAAGCCGCGACCGTTGTGGAGGCGTTCCGTCAGCTATGCCCCGACGTCGCCACAGTGTTCGACAAAGGCGCGGGTCTTTACGCTACCGATAAGGAGGCCAAGTTCATCACCGAGAATTTCCCCGGCTGCATGAGTATCTCGGTCGACTACGCCATCATGGAGAAAGCCTCCAACGTCTATGTCGAGATCGTCAACTTCGGCTGGAACGACCTCGGCACCTGGAGTGCGCTCTACGACAACTCCCCCAAGAACCGCGACGCCAACGTCACCCAGCGCTGCTCGGTGTTGGCCTACAACTCATCGGGCAATATCTTTGCGGTCAATGGCCAGAAGCTGATTGTCGTTTCGGGCCTTCACGACTACATTATCGCCGACGCTGGCGACGTGCTGCTCGTATGCCCCATGGCCGAGGAGCAGCGCATCAAACAGATGGTGACCGACGCCAAGATTGCCTTCGGCGACCGCTACCAATAGAAAATATATGTGGTTGCGCCATTATACAGGCCATCGGCATGCCGATGGCCTGTATAATGGCGCAACAAATGATCGTAACCCACCATCGCCAGAGCTAACGCTCTGGACGATAGTGGGCTACATTTTGTGTTCGGCAAGCTGAACCTTTTATTTCACGAGGATCCGGAATGGTGCTCGCTGGCTCGGAGCCGAGATGATGTAGGCGCCGTAGGGCAGCTCCAGGATGTCGTAATCGTTGACAATCGGGATTACTCGGATCAGTCGGCCCGACACGTCGTAAACGGCCACGTTGTAAACCGTCTGAGCGCAGCGGAACACGATGCCGCCCTCGGTCATGCGGTAGCCAAGCGCGGGCTGGTCGCTCAGCACGCCGTCAATGCCCGCCTTCTCCACCATGATCACGTTGGAAGGATCGGAGCGGTAATCCAGCCTTACCGACTGCACGGTGTAGCTCTCGTTGGACGTGAACTCGTCGATTACCAGATAGTTATCCTCGGCGACTAGCTCCTCGGTGGTCGTGGCTCCGTTGATGTAGCGCGTGCGGGTAACCACGTAATAGTCAATCGTTTCATCCGAGGGCACCTCCCAATTGGCCTGGTAGCTGTCCTCGGTGATGTTGGTGGCTGGAAGGGCCGTGATTGTCGAAAGCGTGGGCACGGGCAGGCACTCGCCGCGCAGGTCCACGCCAATCGATCCCGACAGGCCACCATCGGTGATAAACAGCTTCGACGTGTGCTCGCCAATCGCGGTGGGAGTGTAAGTGATTGTGGTCCAGTAGCCTTCGTCCGAGTTGACGTAGGTGGTGTTGATCGTGACGTCGCTCAACGAGAACATCTCCTTGTCGTAGCGCGAGATCGTCAGCTCAAGTGAGCCGGTGAGATCGGTGCCGCGGAAATGAAGTTGCGCCGTACCGCTCTTGCCCAGCGCTACCTGGCCGAAGTCGAGGGCCATTCCCTGGGTGGGGGTGATCAGTGTAGGCTCGCCCGTGGGCTCGTCGCTGGTGTTGAGGTGAAACGTCTCGCCCTTCTTGTTGCCCCAGATGTACTCAGCCAATTCGGGATAGTCGATAAACGGGTTGCGGTTGTTCTGGAACTTGTATACGGCCTCGTTGCGGTCCAGCTCCTTCTGGCTCACAGGGTCGGCGCGGTGCCACTGCAGCAACAGCGTCTGGGCCCACGCGGCGAGGGTGGGGTAGGCGTTCTGCTGGAGCATCCACGAGTAGTTGCTTGCCCAGGTGAGGTTGCTGTAGCAGGTGACGAAGTAGAAATAGGTGCGGGCGAAGTCGCCCTTGTACTCGTCGGCCGGCTCAAACACCTTGGTGGCGCCACCCGACGATGATGACGGTGTGCCCACCTTGGAGATGCCGTTGTCAAATGTAGCGTTGCCCACCACGCCCAGCGGGTAGTTGCTCTTGGCCTGGTTGGCCGCGGCCTCGGCCGGGTAGAGGTGGTTAAGGTCGGTGTACGCGGGGGTATTGGTGCCGCCGCCCCACCAGCTCTTGGGGAACGAGTGCTCGCGGTTCAAGCCCGAGAACGTGTTGGTGTACAACGGGATGTCGCTGTACATGTCCCACCAGCGCGCGTAGCCGCTTGAGTTGGTCTCGTTGGGGTACACGTCGGTCGTTTTGAAATACTGCGGAAGGTTGGAGTAGGACGAAACCTCCGTGTGGTTGTAGATGATCGACTTGAGCGCCGCTTTCAGGTCGGCGTCGGTCTTGCCGTCGATGCTCTTGTAATAACCCGCGGGGATGCTGGCCGACAGTTCCACGACTGCCGCGCAGGCAACGGCTAAGAATGTTGTTAGGCGTAAACGTTTTGTCATGCTATAAGGTATTTCTTTGTAGGATAGATAGTTGAATTCACTTTTTGAGACCTTCCAATCGCTCCATCATCTGGGCGACATAGGGCGTGGCCTGAATTTGCTGGGCTTGGTCGAAAGCGTTGAGAGCCTCGGCGCGACACTCGCCACAGCCTGGGTCCTGCTCCCATTGCATATAATTGTAGTTGCCGATCTCCAGCAACGCGTCGTAATTCACGGGGTCGATCTCCAGGATGCGCTTCCACGTGGCCAGGGCGTCGTTCCAGTGGCCCAACCCAGCCTGACCTTGCGCTAGCGAAGCGAGGTAACCCACATCGTCGGGCATCCCCTCGAGCATTATCCGTGCGTATTCCACGGTGCGCTCGGGGTTGCGACGGAAGGAGTAATAAGCCATGAGACGCTGGTCGATCGTGCGAGTCATCCACGGGTCTTTTGCTTTTACCATCAGCAGGAAATCCTCGTAAAGGTCGGTCTTCCCAAGGGAGAAGGACACCCGCTCCACCTCGTTGAACACCGAGTCGAACGACACGTACGCCAATGTGGCCTCGCGCATCAGCCGCAATTGGTCCTGGGAGTCGTCGCGCATGCCAGCCGCCACGATCGCGTGCCCGTAGGTCTCGGCCACCTTCGGCTCCCGGTCGAGCATCAGGTCGTACATCGCCGACGCCGACGCCCACTCCCGTTGCTCGAAGAATCGCTCGGCCTTGATCTTCAGCTCGTTGTACGACGTCGTAGCCGCTGCGGCCCATGCCACGCCAGCCATCACCATCGCCAATATCATTACAATCCTTCTCATAAACTTTAAAACGCTCAATCCAGTCGGTTTGGTTCATTTAGCATAGGTTAATCACCGTACCCCATACCCAGCTCCCAATGTTCTTGGATTGAAAACTCATAATCCTCGTTTTCGAGCCCAAATTCATCCACAATGACATCGACAGCCTCAGGATGCTCGTTAATCCAGCTCCCCACGCAAACAAAAAATTTTTTTGTCTTGGGATTATAAAACACCCTCCCTCGAGGTCGATCTTTATAGTCGCCAATGAATGGTCCGGATCCAGTGGTAAACTTCTGCTTATTGTATTCTTTTTTCCATAAGTTTTTGTGCAACAGAGAGCATGAGACCAGGCCTCCTCCACAATTAGCTTGTTTACCCTGTGGAGATTCCTTGTGGACGCCATACAGAGTGTTAAGAGCGCCGTTATACCAGAAAATGCCCACTTGGCCTTGATGTATCTCAAGGCTTTTCTCCATAAAATTCAATGCGTCCTGATATTCTTCTGATCTCATATTCTTATAACAACTGAAAACGCAAATATAAGAAAACTTCCAATAATATAAAAATTGATGATAAGATTTAAAACTTTTTGTTTAAATTTGCATCCAAAATACCAATTTTATACGATAATCATGAAAAATCAAAAGAAATTCATCCTTTCCGATGACCAAGTGCCTACCCAATGGTACAACATCCAGGCCGATATGCCCAACAAGCCTCTGCCTATCCTCAACCCCGCAACCCGCGAGCCTCTCACCGTCGACGAGATGAGCCACATCTTCGCACGCGAGTGCTGCGTGCAGGAGCTTGACCAGGAGCACCGCTGGATAGACATCCCCGAGGAGGTGCTCGAAAAATACCGCTTCTACCGTTCCACCCCGTTGGTGCGCGCCTACGAGCTGGAAAAAGCCCTCGGCACCACTGCCCACATATACTTCAAAAACGAGAGCACCAATCCCCTCGGCTCCCATAAAATCAACTCCGCGCTGCCCCAGTGCTACTACTGCCGCGAGGAGGGCACGACCAACGTCACCACCGAAACCGGCGCCGGTCAGTGGGGTGCCGCCCTAAGCTACGCCGCCAAGATCTTCGGATTGGAAGCCGCTGTTTTCCAGGTGAAAATCTCGATGGCCCAAAAGCCCTACCGCTCGTCGATTATGCGCACGTTCGGCGCCGTCGTCACCGGTTCGCCCTCGATGTCGACCCGCGCCGGCAAGGACATCCTCACCGTCGACCCCCAGCACCCAGGTTCGCTCGGCACAGCCATCTCCGAGGCTGTCGAACTCGCTTCCCAGACTCCCAACTGTAAGTACACCCTGGGCTCGGTGCTCAATCACGTGTCGCTCCATCAGACTGTTATCGGGCTTGAGGCAGAGAAGCAGATGGAGATGGCCGGGGAGTACCCCGACGTGGTGATCGGCTGCTTCGGCGGCGGCTCCAACTTCTCGGGCATCGCCTTCCCCTTCATGCGTCACACTTTCTCGGGCGAGCACCCCGACACCCGATTCATTGCCGCCGAGCCTGACAGCTGCCCCAAGTTGACCCGCGGCGTGTTCCACTACGACTTCGGCGATGAGGCCGGCCTCACCCCGCTACTGCCCATGTTCACCCTCGGCCACTCGTTCAAGCCCGCCAACATCCACGCCGGTGGCCTCCGCTACCACGGCGCTGGCACCATCGTGTCGCAACTGCTGAAGGACGGCTACATGAAGGGTGTCGACATCCCCCAGCTGGAATCGTTTGAGGCCGGAATGTTATTTGCCCGCACCGAGGGCATCATCCCCGCTCCCGAAAGCTGCCACGCCATCGCCGCCGCTATCCGCGAGGCCAACGACGCCACCCAAAAGGGCGAGGAGCGAGTGATCCTGTTCAACCTCTCGGGCCACGGCCTCATCGACATGACCGCCTACGAGCAGTACATCAACGGCGACCTCCAGAACTACTCGCTCTCCTCGGAAACCATCGAGGCCAACACCCACGACCTGCCCTAGAAATCCTATCCAAGGGGCCACGGTGCGATACTGTCCCAAGCAGTGTGTCTGAGCCGTAAGGGCACAAAAAAGACTGGCGGT
>JAJPXC010000156.1 GCA_021205635.1 Bacteroidales bacterium
TTATTTACCTTAACCAGCCCCACCCACTGGTCGAAAATCGGGGAGTATTACATTCCTCCGAAGCATCCTCGCCAAATATGGTCCTGCGGAAAACCCCCAAGACCGAGTTTTCCCGCAGATCAGCAACCAAAAATTCAACGAGCAGATGAAAATCGTAGGGCAATTGGCGGATCTCACCGACGATTGGAAACTCACCCGTCAGGTAGGCAACCATGTCGACGAGAAGATTGTACCAAGATACGCCAAACTTTCCTCCCATCTTGGTCGCCACACATTCACCTCCCGAGCATCGTCATTAGGCGCACCCTCTGAAACCATCCGCTCAATCACCGGACACACCACCGACAAGATGATGGGTAACTACGTGCACCTTAGCATGAAGGACAAGCAGGGGTTGATGGACAAGCTCGATGGCTCCACGCCCGATGATGCCAATACCAATGTCGAGCCGGCCTCGGTCTACGACTTTGCCAAGACCAAAAACGATGAGCAAGCCTTGCAGCGCATGCTCTCCATCCCGGCCAAGAAAGAATACTTCGCCGCCGTGGAGAAAGATCCAGTGAGCGCCGTGCTCCACATTGCCGTCTACCTGTGGAATATCGAGGGCGCGGCAGCGGCAGCCAAATACATCGACCGCCTGCCCAAAACCCGCCTCTCCGAGTTCTACCAGCTCCTCGCCGCCACCCAGGCCTGGAAACGATAACCTCAATGCCTGGGATTGGGAATGTGCCTAATCTGTCATGCACTCGATGAGCTCAGCGACTGTCAGCTGATTCTGAACTGCCGCTAACGCAACTTGCGCCTTGAAGGCCGCGCTGTACTTCTTTTGGGTTTTCTTGACCATAGCGGTTGCTAAGTAAGTGATTATTTTGTTTACTCCCAACCGGTCCGAAAAATGGGGAGTAGTACAATCATCAACAACTCGGACGTGACGATGTTGCTCGACCAGTCGAAATTCAAGGAGCGGTTTGGCGAGATCAAAGCCATACTCGGTCTTACCGACGTGGACTGCAAGAAAATCTTCACTATCAACCGCCTTGACAACAAGTCGGGCCGCTCGTTCTTCCGCGAGGTGTTTATCCGACGCGGGGCGGTCAGCGGTGTCTACGGCGTGGAGGAATCTCCCGAGTGCTACATGACCTACACCACCGAGCGTGCCGAGAAAGAAGCCCTAAAGCTCTATAAAGAGCAATTGGGGTGTTCCCACCAACAAGCCATCGAGCGATTCGTCTCCGACTGGCGCAAATCGGGCGAATCCAAGTATCTCCCCTTCGCCCAACGTGTCCTCAAAGAAGGCAAAATCCTCAATCTATGACCAGTATGAGATCAATACAACAACCCGAACATCCACAGTGGGATAGTGTTATAAGCACCAATCTCTATCTCGTCGGCTACTACATAACTGTCAGGGACGTTTTTGATTTGTTCGAAGCCTTTGTTTGGGCCTCCGACCTCGAACGTCCATTTGCCGTCAACCAAGAAATCTCCTTTTGTAGGCATCAGAATCTTATGGGCCTGGGAAACCACCGACGCGAAGAACGATTCGCGAACTGTACCGATTTTTGTCTTGCCGAAAGCATACATGATATTGGAGTTGTTGAACAGGATCTTCTCTGGCTTGGCCAAGGACGACATGTGGTCACGCGCATACAACTTGCGGATAATACCGGCTTTATCCAGCAAGTCCATGCAGAGAAGGACACTGTTGCGCGATGTGTCAAGCTGATTGCTCAGATCAGTGACATTGAGGGTGAAAGGAGGCGTGTCGGCCAACAGCCCCAGGAATCGCTTGAGTTTGTAGGTCGTGGAATACTCTATATTGCTTACTGCGGGGATTTCCTCGGATATGGTGGAGTCAATGGTGTGGAGCACGCGCTCCTCGAACGAGCCACCAATTTCTCGGTAGAAGGGATAATACCCCGACTGGAGGTACTTCTCAAAATGTGGGAGCACCTTGATTTTCATGGCGAACGCCATGGCGATTTTGGAGTGTGAGGACAAGAGCTCCTCCAAGGTTATCGGATCGAAGTCTATGACTTTCTCCATCGCCAGATATTCACGGAAGGAAAGCCCGCACATCTCATACATTATATGGCGGCGGGAAAGATCCACTTTGGCCTTCTCAATCTGGAGCATCGAGGAACCGGTGGCCACAATGCTCAAGTCATCGTAGAAGTCATAGATGTTTTTCACCTCCTGCTCCCAATTCTCGTATTTGTGCACCTCGTCGAAGAACAGGTGAGTGATGCCGTGAGTGCTGGCATACTCAGCGATGTCCAGAAGCGAGTGGGTAGCGAAAAACACATGGTCGAGCGACACGTACAAGGCCTTGTCCGGGTCGGGAAAATCCAACTTGATGTGCTGAAGAATCAAGGTGGTTTTGCCCACGCCTTTCGCACCCTTGATGATAATGAGCCGGGACCTCCAGTCTATCTCTTTATAAAGATAGCGGAGGAAAGCGGTATTGGTTCTCTCAAGTTTCTTCTTGTAAAGGTTAATCAGTTGTCTCATGACGCATTGGATTTGACCGCAAAGGTACGCGATTTTGCTCTATTTTGCAATCTCAAAACAACAAAATTACATCATTTTGTTGTTTACAAACAACAGAATGTGCAAAATATGCTCTTTCCAAAAAGCAAAGGTTGGCCTAATTTGATTATTACAATGAGCAAACGGTTAAAAATGACTGAATATGAGGTTGAGGCTTAGAGATATCTTATTGGTCTTGGCTTTTACTCTCCTTGGCACAGTTGGTGCGCAAGCTCAGTATGTGCGTGTCAACATTGACCGGCAGACGGTGGCGGCGATGTCGGCGGCGTACGGGACGCAGGCGTTCACCGAGAAGTATTACAATGAACAGACCGGGAAGATCCTGGAGCGATACCGCTCCGCTGAGGTGGCCGCTGCTGCTATCTTCGCGAGCAAGTATCTTGACCGAAAGGCCTTGACCAATGTGGGGATTTGGGGCGATGGCACGGAGAACTACTACTATCGCAGGATATACAACCTCGTGGGTGCGAAGATTATGCCGAAGATTTGGACGGTGGCGGGTATGATGCTCAACTCTCCGCAAACGGCGATTTACTGGGGGAGCTACCTGATGAAGATTTGCGACGAGACCAAGAATCTGTGCTATCAGTTTGAATCGGTGGTTACCAATTCAAGACTCTCTTCTAGGGACATCGCTTTCCTCGCCATCAACCCCGAGGTGGCTCGCTTGCTCGACCTCACGAAAATCGGCGACATGGACTGGAAACTGATTCTTGATGACATCGCCAACATCCCCGGTAACTTCACCAAGGAACAGCTGATCGGAGACCTCGACCAACTATATTCGATGGCCTCTCATATCGTCGCCGGAGGCATCGGCAACGGTGTGGAACTGGGCAGCGGCTCAACCCAGTACAAGTGTGGCAGTTGCGGTTCGTCGGTTAACGCCCACACTGGCCAGTGTGCTATGCTGACCTCCGTTAGCGAAAGCTCCGCACCCGACACCTCCGCGTTGACCACTGCCGAGAACGAGGCTAAGAGCCAAATCGCTCTGCTCCAGTCGCAGATTGAGGCGTTGGAAACCCGAAATGCAGAGTTAATACGGTTGATTGCGTCGGCCACCATCGAAGAAGCGTCGGCCTATCGCCAGGAATACAACTCCAACAAGGACAAAATCACGGCCCTGCAATCCGAACTCGCCACTTGGCAGCAGAATCTCAACGACATCCAAGCCGCCATCGCCGAGGCCGAGGAGGGTGAGTCCGTGGCTACTGATGACTACTACCGCATCCCTGCGATTATGGCCGACCTAAAAACCGCATACACCCTGACGTGGAGCGACAGCGGGGCGTGGAACGGCAACCCCTACGTGCGTTACGCCAATGCCCAGCACATCACCGGCACACTAAAATTCGAGTCCGAGGTGTCGATAGCCCGCAAACCCAAATACTTTATGGGCATCAAGATCCACCGTGCCATCGTGCAGATCTCTTGGAAACTGACAGGCGAGTTTTCCGACACGCAGGTGGTTGACATCGTGGAACTGAATCCCTCTGCCTCCGACGCTGAAAAACAGCGGATCGTTGACCAGCATATCTCACAGGTGGCCCAGGATTACCCCACCTGCGACATCACCACCGAGTATGTCAAATCTGAAACGCCTTCTGTGAGCGACAACGGCGACACATTCCATCTCCTCTGGGCGAGCGATCGTCTTGACGTTGCCCGCGAGGTGGAGGCACGGCTCACTTCCATCTACGCCGACTTGGTGTCCTTAGAGAAAATGATGCACTACAAGTTGGGTGTCATCGACGTGCTGAAGGGCGTGGCTCCGCATATCAACGACACTTACGGTCGCCGCCAGACCATCATCGAACAGAGTTACGAGCGTTGGCGCCGCTCGGCAAACCCTAACTATTACGGACGATGAGACGCTGGCTGTCAATCCTTTCCCTCTGCCTTGCCCTTTGCGCGCGGGCGCAATGGAGTTTCGACGTGTCGAGTGTGGAGGCATATATCGCCGACCACAAGTCGCAGCGGTCGCTTCTGCTCGCCCGTGCCACATTGGAGCAGAGCAACAACATCCTCCACGAATATTCGGCGACCGCGGCCAAGGAGTACAAGGAACTGAACTTCGACCTCGACAAGTACACCCGCGCGTTTGACGTGATCGACGTGCTATACCAGTCGCTCCGCACCGCGCTCAACGTCACCTCCACATATAGGAATGTGACCGAGACCCTCGGCAAGTACAGGAATCTGCTGGAGGACTACAAGTCGGCGGTCGAGCGGCATGGCGTGCAGATGACTGACACAATCATCTATCACATCTCCTACCGAGGCATCGCCAACATCGCCTCAGAGGCGCAAAATCTCTACCACTCGGTGAGCGACCTTGTGCTTTACGCTACCGGAGCGGCGGCTTGCTCGACCTCTAACCTTATGCTCGTTTTGGAGTGCATCAACCAATCGCTCGACCATATCGAGGCGACGGTCAACCGATGCTACTTCGACACCTGGCGCTACATCCAGGTGCGCAAAGGCTACTGGAAACGCTCGGTCTATATCTTCCAAACCCGCCGCGAGATCGTCGAGGGCGCGTTACGTCGCTGGCTCGACAGCGGGTATAAACCTCTTAACCCCGAAGAAGAATGAGAAAGTTGACCCAAAGAATCGTCCTAACGGCATTATGCACTATGCACTCAGCATTATGCATTGCCCAGTCTTATGCCCATGATGATACCAAGCAAAACCAGATAACGGTGATGGAGCTTGGCACCGGCAACCTTACACCCGAGCTGTACTACCAGTTGCTCCATAACTCCTACCGCAACTCAGCGGCGGCGAAGAACAAACTCGGTTTCCGCACCACCGCCTCACTTGGCGCCTACCAGCAGGTTGACGACGCTGAGAAACTGGATTCGGCGATGGTGAAGCGTGCCGAGATCGAAGCGCTGAACGTGGCCGACCGCACAGGTGGTGCGGCCGACCTCGCATGGATGGCCGAGGGGAGCAAGGTCACGGCAAAGATGTCGGCGTTCCACACCAACATCAACCGCATCGTCCCCGCTGGTGGTACCCCCTCCATCCGCGACCGCTGGCTGGAACTCTACAACTGCTACAACGCGGCAATCCGAGCCACCCAAGACGCATATATGCCTAACGCCCAGCGCAAAAAGGAGTATCTACGCATCTACGCCGAGATACTGAAACAGAATGAGAATCTCGTCCGATACCTCGTCATTCTTAATCAAAACGCCCGCACGTCGCGGTTATTGGCGGTTCAGCCCAATGAGATGCCCGACAAGCGGGATGAGTTCTCCGCGGAGGCATACCAGCGTTGGCGTGCGGCATCTATGGGCGGCAATAGCGGCAGCGGTGGCAACGGATGGATTTGGGTCGACACGCTCATTCATCGCCCCGGCGAACCCCATGTTTACCCTATCGAAAACTAACTAACCCTAAATAAATTATCTATGAAACAGATTATTATCGATCACCCCCTGTTCGGGGAAGTTCCCGCTGTCGTGTACGACGGCAAAGTGTACTACCGCGCCATCAACATCGCCCGCGCGATGGGCTATCCCTGGACACGCAAGCGCGACGGCGAGGACGACAGTATCTTCATCGGCGAACCCCGCCAGCTGAAGTACCGCGTCGTCGACTATCCCACTCGCTACATCGGCGTGTCGGTGATCGCCCGCTGGATGCAGCGCCGCAGCTTCACCGAGATGAAGTTTCTCGCCGAGACCCACCTTGAGCGCATAAAAAAGTTGATCAGCTTCAACCCTGACATCCCCACCGACTGATGGCCGACAGCATCCTGAGCGACTTCGGTATCAACCTCTTGGAGGAGGAGATCGATGACGTGATCTTCGCGACCAACGAGTTCCTCACCGACGCCACGTTCACCGGCTCCCAAGGGCCCTTCTGGTGGGTGTTGCAGATGTGTATGGCGTTGGCGGCGCTGTTTGCTATCATTATGGCGGCAGGAATGGCTTACAAGATGATGGTAAAGCATGAGCCCTTGGATGCAATGAAATTGCTGAAACCGCTGGGTATTTCTTTAATTCTATGTTGGTGGTACCCGCCAGCCGACACCGGCATCGTTGGTGGCGGGAATAGTTGGTGCGTCCTCGATTTCCTAAGTTACATCCCCAATTGCATCGGCTCGTACACCCACGACCTCTATCAGGCCGAGGCGTTGCAGATAACCGACAAGTTTGAGGAGGTGCAGGAGCTAATCCACAAGCGCGACACCATCTATCACAACCTCCAGGCGCAGGCCGACGTGGCCCATTCCGGCACGATGGATCCCGCGCTTTTGGAAGCCACGATGGAACAGACCGGCGTTGATGAAGTGACCGAAATGGAGAAAGACGCCTCCAAATTATGGTTCACATCGCTGACCTCTGGAGCGGTGGTTTTGATAGATAAGTTCGTGATGGTCATTGCGTTAATAATCTTCCGTATCGGGTGGTGGCACACCATTTACTGCCAACAGATTCTGCTCGGGATGCTCACGATTTTCGGGCCGATACAATGGGCTTTCAGCCTTTTGCCGAAATGGGAGGGTGCCTGGGCTAAATGGATAACCCGCTATCTCACAGTGCATTTCTATGGAGCCATGTTATTCTTCGTCGGGTTTTATGTGCTATTGCTCTTTGACATAGTGCTTTGCATACAGGTGGAGAATCTGACGGCGATCACGGCGAGTGAGACGACGATGGCGGCGTACCTGCAAAACTCGTTCTTCTCGGCAGGCTACCTGATGGCGGCAAGTATCGTGGCTCTCAAATGCTTGAACCTCGTTCCCGACCTCGCGGCTTGGATGATTCCCGAAGGCGACACGGCGTTCTCGACCCGAAACTTCGGTGAGGGTGTGGCGCAACAGGCGAAATTGTCAGCGGTCGGTGCTATGAAGGGCATCTTTTAGCAGTGCACAATGCATAGTGCATAGTCATAATGAATAGATTGTAAATCAATGGTTATAAAGAATTTAGAAAACAAAATCAAGCTCGTTATCATCGTGTGCGCGTTGTTCCTCGCGGGTTGTGTGGTTATCTCCCTATCCTCGATTTGGACGGCTCGCACGATGGTCAACGACGCTCACGCCAAAGTGTATGTCCTTGACGGTAATGTGCCTATTCTCGTGGAGCGCACGGCGATGGAGGAAACACTCGACGTGGAGGCCAAGGCGCACGTTGAGCGGTTCCACCATCTATTTTTCACGCTCGCTCCCGATGACAAGTACATCAAATACACGATGGATAAGGCGATGTATCTGGTGGATGAGAGCGGCTTGGCGCAGTACAACGCCTTAAAGGAAAAAGGGTTCTACAACAATATAATGGGAACCTCGGCGGTGTTCTCGATCTTCTGCGACTCAATCAATTTCGACAAGGACAAGATGGAGTTCACCTATTACGGTAGGCAGAGGATTGAGCGTCGCACGTCAATCTTGACCCGACAGCTCGTCACCGCGGGACACCTGACGCGAGTGCCGAGAACCGACAACAACCCTCACGGGCTATTAATCACCAACTGGCGCACGCTGCTCAACAAGGACATTGAGCAGCGCACCAAAAACTCCTACTAACAATGCATAATGCACAGTGCATAGTGCATAATTAAAACTGACAATCAATGAGTTGGAAGAAACTGATATTGGGCGAGAAGATGCCCGACAAGGACGATCCCAAATATGCGGAACGTCGTGAGAAAGAGTTGGAGGCGGGGCGCAAAACCTGCAAATGGCTCCGTCTTGACAAGGCCGCTTACGCTATCCAATCGTTCGCAAGCGCGAAACCGAAGCTGTTCCTGAGCCTGGTGTTCGGGATGGTGATCTTTTGTTTCGGCTACAACATCTACTGCTTGGCACGATTGGTGGGTCGCGACCCACAACCAAAGGGTACGGCCACGTATGCCGTTGAGCAGCGGTTGCAGGAGGTGCGCCAAACCAAGGCTCTGCCATTCAACGAAATAAATCAAGAAAGCGATGAATCTACAGATACTGAAAAAGATTAACTGGAAGCAGCCGAAATACATCCTACCGGCCATCCTCTACTTCCCGATCTTGGGTGCGAGTTGGCTGATACTGGATGTTTTTCGCACCGAGACCGCCGAGCTGCCGACGGAGTTGCAGACCACCGAGTATCTCAACCCGACCCTCCCCGAGGCACGGCTGCGCGATGACGGCATCGGCGGCAAGCACGAGAACATGGAGCGAGCTTGGGGCAAGATCCACGACTCCTCGGCGGTCGAGACCATCGAGCAGAACGAGGAGCCGGTGGGCGAGCAGTACAACTCGCGCTACACCGCCGAGGACTTGGCGATGCTGGAGGCCGATGCGCAAACCCGACAGGCCGAGATGGAGCGTATCCAAGCGATGCAAGACCGCTTGGAACAATCCGCTCTAACCGCCGAGGATATGATTTCGGACGAAGCCCTGCCTATGCTCACCGAGGAGGAACGACTGATGGCCGCCAACCAGCGTCAGGCCGAGGCTCTCGACGAACTGAACGCAGCGTTGGCCCAAGCCCGTTTGCAGGGTCGCAAGCCCGAGGAGGAAGCCGCGGAATTGGTTGTCGAAGGAGGTCTAACAATCGAGGAAAAGGAGACCGTTGATAATGCCGTCACGGCTTTGTCCGATGATGCCGAATCCGGCACCGTCGTGAAGAAACTCGCGCCCAAGAGCGACTACTTCAACACGCTGGCTGAGAACGAGCCGCAACCCAACCTCATAAAAGCCATTATCGACGAGAACATCCAGGCCGTTGACGGTTCGAGGGTGCGTCTGCGCTTGCTCGACGACGTGGAGATTGACGGCACGGTCGTGCCCAAAGGCACCTACATCTACGCCACGATGTCAGGCTTCGGTCATCAGCGCGTGAAAGGCTCCGTGCAGTCGATGCTCATCCGCGACGAACTTATAAAGGTCAACCTCACGCTCTACGACACCGACGGTTTGGAAGGACTTTACGTCCCGCAGAGCCAGTTCCGCGAGACCACCAAAGACATCGCCAGCGGCGCGATGTCAAACTCGATGACGGTGAACAACGGCAGTTACGACAACTCCTTCGCCCAGTGGGGAATGCAGTCGTTGCAGAACGCTGTGACCAAGACCACCGACGCCATCTCGAAAGCTATCAAGAAAAACAAGGCCAAACTGAAATACGGCACCTTCGTGTACCTTGTGAATGGCCGCGAAACCAGAAAATGATAAAACTATGACTATAAAACAACTGATTTTTACGGCATTATGCACTATGCACTGTGCACTGTGCACTGCCCAAAACACTTATAATGAACTGGAGTTGTTGACGGTCAACGAGCAGGTAACGACCGTTATCACAGCTACGGAGCCAATCCGCTTTGTGGACATCTCAACCGATAAAATTGCGGGTGATCAACCCATCAACAACACCGTCCGACTGAAACCCAAAGAGGCGGGTCACGAGGACGGCGAGTGCTTGGCGATTGTCACCATCGTCACCGAGCGCTACCGCTGCCAGTACGCCTTGCTCTACACCACAAGACTAACAGAGGCAGTGACCGACAAGGTGGTGCAGCCCGAGGAGAAGAACGCCTACACCAATCCCGCGGTATCAATGTTGTACTACTCCCCATTTTTTGGACCGGTTGTGAGTAAACAAAATAATCACTAACT
>JAJPXC010000015.1 GCA_021205635.1 Bacteroidales bacterium
CCCCCAAACCCCCGCAGCGGGATAGCTAAGCCCCGCGGCGGGGGTTTGGGGGGCGACTGTTTGGGGGCCGACTATTTGGGGGCCGTTTTATCTAAAGATGAAGAGGCGGGTAGGGTCGAAGCGGGGGAGGGTGACGACCTGGATGGCGGCGTCGCGCGATTCGATGGAATCAGAGCCGTCGCCGACGGTGACGCCCAGGGCACGCAGGGCCCCGGCCATGGAGTCGAACGCCTTCTCGGGCGTGTTGTTGTCGTGGCTCAGGTGGCACAGGAACACATGGGTCAACTCCGGCCGGTAAATCGAGGCCACGTAGGCGGCCGCGTCGCTGTTGTCGAGGTGACCGTTGGAGGCGATGATGCGCGCCTTGAGGTACTCGGGGTAACGGCCGTGGCGCAGCATCTCGAGGTCGTAGTTGCTCTCGATCATCAGGTATCGGGCTTGGCGCATGTAGAAGTCGGCGCGCTCGCCCACGACGCCGAGGTCGGTGGCGATGGCCATGGTGTGCTCGCCGATGGAGATGAAGAAACCCGCATTGTCCGAGCCGTCATGGTCGACCTCGAAGGCGGTGACGCGGAACGGACCGATAGCCACCTCGTGCTCCTTGTAGATGGGGTGGTGGTAATCCTTGATGCGGCGCGAGATGTTGTGGCGGCGCAGTATCCCTGACAGCACCCGCGGCGTGCAGTAGAGCTGGGCCGAGCGGAATTTGCGCAGGGCCGTGTAGGCGTAGCGCACGTGGTCGCTATGATCGTGGGTAAGGAGTATGCCCTTGATTTGCTTCAGGTCGATACGGTGGCGCATCAGCTCCTTTTCGATCTTCAGCGGGTCGATGCCGGCGTCGATGAGCAGTCCGCAGGAGTCGTCGCCGATGTAGGCCGAGTTGCCCGATGAGCCGGAGCCGAAGGAGATGAACCGCAGGCGGCCGGCGACGTTGGGTGCGGCCATGGGGGTGATGTCGTCGGCGAGGTCGGGCTGAGGGCAGCCCGACGTCCCAGATTGGCCATCCGGGTTATGGCCGTCGAACGCCGGCCCCCCCAGTGATTGGCCATCCGGGTTATGGCCGTCGAACGCCGGCCCCCCTAGCCGTCCTAGCTTGGCGGCCTTGGCGATGGAGGGGTGGATGGGCAGCTCCTCATCGCGGCTCAGGTCAAGCTCGAAGGCGTCGAACAGCCCCGGTGCTTGTTCTTCGATTTTCGGTCGGCGGCGGTAGCGTGGCATGGCTTAGGAATATAGGAGGAAAATCGTGGGCTTGCGGTCGTAATCGTAGGTGGCGCGGGCCCAGTCGGCGAGTCGGCGCGTGATGATGCTCTGCTGAGGGGTGGTAAGCTCCGAGGCTACGCACAGCAGCATGTCGGCGGGCAGGGCGGTGGCCAGCTCGGCGATCAGGCGGTTGTTGCGGTAGGGGGTCTCGATGAAGATCTGGGTTTGGCGCTCGTGGAGGATACGCTGGCGCATTTGTTGCAAGCGGTCGCGTCGCTGCTGTCGGTCGATGGGCAGGTATCCTAGGAACGCGAAACTCTGGCCGTTGAAGCCCGAACCCATCAGGCCGAGCAATATGCTCGACGGGCCCACCAGCGGCACCACCTCGTAGCCGCGACGCTGCGCCTCGGCGACGGCCAAAGCGCCCGGGTCGGCCACGGCGGGGCATCCGGCCTCCGACATCACGCCCACGGCCTCGCCCCGGGCCAATGGGTCGAGCATGCGAGCTACGTAACTCTCGGGGGTGTGCTCGTCGAGGATGTCGAACGTCAACGCGTCGATGTCGAGGTCGACCCACTTGAGGAATCGCCGGGACGTGCGCAAGTTTTCCACAATGAAATGGCGCAATTGGGTGATCACCTGGCGGTTGGCGGCGGGGAAAACCGAGTCAAACGGGGTGTCGCCCAATCCCACGGGGATCAGGTAGAGGGCCGGACGAAGGGTGGAGGGTATGTGGGTCTCTTGCGACATCAGTGATTCGTTGCTAGGTTTTCGCGAAGTTAATAAAAAAATCTTATATCGAGGAATTTATTTGCCGCCTTGATGACCACCGCGGCAAACCGCGGGGCACCGTGGCTCGCCACTGAAATTTGAAAACTGAAAATATGTTTTAGAGCATATCGGGGTGGGCGTAACGTTTTTTCGCGTATATTTGCATAATACAAGCATTTTGGACCTTTATGTAGCTATGTTTACAATTCCATTTAATATAAACAGTCGACAGAAATCGACCGAAATTGACCGAAATCGAGTGAAATCGCCTGCGGGGGAAGCCGCTGATGGCAGCGGCTGCTCCCAGATTGGGCTGCCGCGTGATAACGGGATAGATTTCAATCGAAATGAATCGATTTTTGTCGATTTTTGTCGATTTATCGCGATTATTCTCTTTCTGGCCTTGGCGCTGCCAGTTCAGGCGGCCAAGGAGCAGAATGTGGTGTTCCTGTTCGACTGCACCACCTCCATGAAAGGCTACAACGGTGCCCCAAACATCTGGGAAAAGGCCAAGGACAACCTCCACAAGGTGCTCGACGCGCGCCCCGAGGGCACCCGAGTCACCGTCATCCCCTTCCAGGACAAAGCCTTGCCCGCATTCACGTTTGAAAGTCCCAACTACAAGTGGGAGGACCTCGAAAAGCTCCTCGACAGCTACGTCGACACCCACACCAACACCAATCTCGTAGGCCCTTGGCAACAAGCCCAGCGTTACCTCGACCCCGCGTGCTCCAATTATCTCTACCTGTTCACCGACGGCCAGCACAACTCCTCGAGCGCCGACGACTGGCACAACGAGTTGAAGCAATGGTGCGGCAAAGCCGTCAACACCACCGGCGTCCTGGTCGAACTCACCGACAAGGCCCGCGACCCGGTCACCCGGGAAATCGTGGACAACTGCCCCGACCTTTACAATATCGCCAAACCCGAGCAAATCCCCTCCAAACAAGAGATACCCAGCCTTCTCGACCTGGAGATCGTCGCCTCCCCTAATGGCCAGCGTTGCTGCCTGGTCACCGACATCGCCACCGACCAGCAGGTGACCGTCAAGAGCCAGGACCCCGACTTCGTCATCGAGGTGGGCAAAACCCACGGCACGGAAACCCCGGTTACCTTCCGCTTGGCCCCGGGCGTCGATTACGACAGCCTGTCGCAAGTGCGTCCCCAGAAATTCGATATCCCCACCTACTCCACATGCCCCGGATGCCAGTTGGTCAACCCTTACCTCCAGGCCTCCTGCGACAACAACCCCTCTCCGAAGGCCGCATTGGCCGGACTTGACCCCGACGAGACCGACCTCGGGAAATGCTCGTGGTATGACAAATTCCTGTGGAGCGACGCCGCCGAGCCGGGCCGCGTGGAGGTCAACGTCGAGCCGTGGTTCAACCGCGCAGCCGTCAAGGAGGGCACCCCGTTCCGCTACGTCATCGCCGGCAAGGACGGCTTCAAAGGCTTCAAGACCTACTACAACGGCCAGGAATGTCCCGGCAACGTCTTCACCGTCACCCCCGGCGACCAAGGCTCGCGGCTCGAAATCGAGTTCCTTACCTCCAACCCCCAGGACAAGTACTACTTCCAAGTGAAGCCCGTGGGCCACAACGACCCGCGACAGTACAACATGCGCTCCAAGTACAACGTCGACTGGAACCCGCTGAAAACCACCCTGATGTGGGTAGGCATCGCCCTGGCAGCGCTGATCTTGCTGTGGTACATCGTCATCCAAAGCCAAGTATACCCACCGATCAAGAAGGTGAAGAGCATCACCATCACCAAGCCTTATTACAAGAAGGTGAAAACCAAGGGCGCGTGGGAGGTGTCGTTTACCCCCAAGAAAAAGCCGCAGGGGCTATGGAGCCGCATCGTCAAGGGCCGCACCGTCAACCACGCCAACGCCGTGTACACCACCCCTATCAAGTTCCGCGCGTCATCCCGTGGCATCACCATGAGCGAAGGTCGCTCCGATTGGACCATCGACCCGCCCACCACCATCATCCGCCCGCGCGAGAACTACAAACTAATCAACAAGCAAACCAAAGACATAATCGAAATAACCACTACCTGATATGGCCACCACAAAAATCCGCCGCTGCCTATTCGTAGGCCTCGGGGGCACGGGCATGACCTCGCTGCTCCACACCAAAAAAGCGTTTATCGAAACCTACGGGGAAGTGCCCCCGATGATCGCGTTCCTGGGTATCGATACCGACGGCGCCGCGTTCACCAAGAGCATCTCGTCGTCGCGCGGACCCGTATCGCTGCTCCCCTCCGAGCAATATTCCCGGGTAATCTCCACGCCCGAGGACACATTCCGCAACAACCGCAGCCGCTTCACGTGGATGCCCGAGGGCAACAGCGGCGCCCTCGCCTCCCTCAAGGGCCGCGGCGCCGGGCAGAAGCGCTCCAGCGGCCGTTTCTGGATCGTCAACCAGATGAGCGGCACCGCCGGACTGGAGGCGATGATACGCCAGGCCGTCTCCCGCGTCACCTCGGCCTCGATCAACGACGACACCCGCTACTCGCTGCTGAGCGACGAGGTGGAGGTGCACATGGTGTTCTCGCTGTGCGGTGGCACCGGCGCCGGCACGTTCATCGACATGGCCTACCTGCTGCGTCGCCTGCTGGGCCGTCGCACCAAGATCGCCGCCTACGCCGTGCTCCCCGACGTGTTCGTCAACATGTCGCCCTACGGCATGGACAACGTGCGCCCCAACGCCTACGGCTGCATCCTCGACCTCGACTACTTGATGCGCATGTCGCCCGAAAGCAAGCCCATCGCCGTGGAATACTTGGACAAAACCGTAGAGTTCACCGAGCGCCCCGTCAACGCTATCTTCTTGATTGACAACAAGAACCAGAACGGCGACTCGTTCAACCACGTTGACCAATTGGCCGAGATGATATCCATGGCCCTGATCACCGCCGCCGGCCAACTCTCCGACGCCGCCGCGTCGACCTTGGACAACATCGACGTCACCATCAACGAGGCCAACTCACGCGAGGGGGCCAACATCGCCTGGGTGAGCACCATGGGCGCATCGGAGATCGTGGTGCATCCTACAACTTTGGCACGCATCTACGCCATCAAGGGCGCCCGTTTCCTGATCCACAGCTTGTTGCACTCCGACGCCGACGCCAACAACCTGGCAAACGCCTGGATCGACGACCCGGCGGTCAACATCCGCGAGAACAACGGCCCGCAGAACGACAACGTGATCGATTACCTGCTCCAGGCCCAGCCCGAGCATCCCCTCGAGGAGATCGAGGACGACGACAACGCCATGCCCGAGGTGCAGATGTACATCCAATTGGCCACTCCCAAGGCCGAGGAAGTAGCCCAGAAGCGCCAGGCCAAAACCGCCGAAGTCAACGCCCAGCTCGACGCCATGGTAAAGCGCAACCTCGTCTCCCAAGGCGGCGTGGGCAAGACCCGCGACATCCTCAAGGAGATACGCTACCAAGTCGAGAGCCTCTTCCTCAAAGAGATGAAGGACGAGCTCGACGAGCTGCAAAAGCGCCATCAACGCCATGAGCAGGACATCATCACCCAAGTGCAGGAGCTTCAAAACAAGGGAATCTTCACCCTTCCGGCTAATCGCAAACGCCGTCGCACCGCCGTGGTGGAGGTAGCCAACGAGGGCGCTCTCATCGCCCGCGAAATCCTGCGCCGCCAGCACGCCATCATCTTCTTCACCGGACTAATCGCCGAGATCGACCGCCATCTCGAGACACTCGACAACATCGTCACCAAGATCAAGGCCGTCAACTCCCAGCTCGAAAACGAAGTGATGCAACTGCAAAACGCCTCGGGAGGCTCCGACTCCGGCGCCAACACATTCTGCATCGACCTCACCGGATCGGTGGCCGTAACCGTCTCCATCAACCAGAACGAGGTGACTGTCGACGAATTCATCCAAAATGGCAACTCAATTCTCGCCTTTGCCCAGATGTCGCAAGCCGAAGTTGAGAAATCGCTCCTCGACTTCGCCGCAAGCCTCAAGGGTGCCAAGGCATTGGAGAACAAGTCGGTCAACGATGTCCTTGAAACCCTGAAAGCCGAACGCCCCGAGATGCTACACAACCTCATCGAGCGCGCCATGAAAAAAGCGCGCCCCTTGCTCGCTTTCGACGACCGCGGCTACCCCAACGAATCGTCCACCATCTCCGACCTCTGCTTCGTGGGCGTCGCCGACAAGGCCCACAACGCCGTCAGCGGCGAGTTGGCCACCATCCGCGACTCCAACGCTCGCCCCGAGGTGGTCTCCACCGGCATGAGCGACCGCGTGATCATCTACCGCCAGCAAGGCGTGGCCAAGGCATTCATGATCGGCCCGCTGCTCAACTACGAGCACGCCTACCAGGCCAACCCCGACTCCTTCCACGCTACCATGGAGATCAAGAACATCCTCGACAAGGAGAAATGGCAGCTCATGCCCAAGGGCGAGCTTGACGACACCATCGAGCTTTGGGTGCGCGGTTTCATCTTCGGCCTGATCAAGCGAGAGGGTGACACATATTATTACTACAATCGCGCCGAGGGCGAGGCCTTGGACGACTATATGTGCGAGCTTGGCTCATCGCGCGTCGAAGCTTACGACAAATTCCGCCGCAAAATCGACACCGTACGCAACAGCTACGTCGAGGCCATCGAAAAATACGCCAACGAGCACGGAGCCGACGCCCGCAAGCAACTCCGCGCCGAAGTCAAGGCCGACTATCTGGGCAAATATTCCCAATCAGAGATCACCGATCTCGCCGCCCTGCGCGAACAACGCAACAAGGCCCTCCGCACCCTGCTCAACCGTGAGATGGAATTTGTAAACTCGCTCGAATGAGGCACACTCTCAACCTATATGTAGGCTCGGCCATCGCCCCCGCGGCGGTGGCCGCCGAGGGGTGGGGCAAAGGCGCTAACGCCTGCTTCACCTCGGGCACCGCTCAGCCCTCCGACGCTGACCTGGTGGCCATCGACATCCACGGCCGACCCGACGAGGCACAGCGCGTCGAGTCCACTCCTGCCGAATGGGCCAACGTGTTGGCCAAAATGCGACGCCGTCGCCTGACTATCGAAAACCCCGGTGACGACTCCCGCCTGCTGCTCAACATCGTCACCACATCCAGCGATGCCGACATGAAGTTGGCGCAGGAGATCGTGGGCGGCGCCACCCCCGACCTTTACGAGATCGACCTCGTGGTCATCACCAAGCAGTTGGCCGAAAGCGCCCTTGGTGCGAAATTCGACGAAGGCTCGGCCGGTGAAGTCGCAAAAACCTTGGCCCAACTGCGCAAGGACAACTCGGTGGTGTCCCACGCCATCATCCTCGACGCTGTCAACTCCCAGGGCCGCTCGGTGACCTTTGACGCCTCGTCGCTCGGCTTGCTCACCGCCCGTCTGGCCATGCTGTCATCCCTGGCCTACAACTCCATCTTCCCCACTACCCTGGACAGCGACGGCCGATACCCGTTGCTTGGCCTCGGATTGTCCACAGCCGTGTTCGACCGCCGGTTTTTCACCGACTACCTCCTGCGCCGCGTAATCCTCTCGGCCATGGATCGCGAAGGCGTCGGGGCGCAGAAAGTCGACGTCAACTGGGCCGTCAACCGTGCCAACGAGTTCATCAACCTGGCCAACGTGGAATTGCAAGGCTTCTGGAGCGAATATGTCGACTCCAACAAGCTCGAGGCCTGGTCGGACAACACCATCATCGAAAACGCAGCCAAGCGCATTGACCAAATCTTCGCCCAAGTCGAAAAAGATTTCAACGACATAATCCACGACGACCGCCTGACGCTCGCCGACAAGCGCGCATTCGTGGCCGCCCTGATCAACGACGACGACCCCCTGCTGGCCGGCGTGCAGCTCGACACCCGGCAAAACGACATCGACTCGCTGTGCGCGCCCCAGCTCGACTTCTTCGCCCAAATCGACCGCGCCGGTGCCGAGTACCAGGCTATGCTCGAGAATCAAGCCAACCGCAACTCGGAAGAGGCTCCGGTAGAACCCGAGGACTGCCTGCTCGTCACCCCTCGCGACGGAGCCCAGTGCAACCGCTTGCGCGAGCTCCGTAACGAAATAAAGGCATCCACCCGCTACATGCGCCGCCTCCAAGACGAAATCGACCGACAGTCGCAAGTACTCGCCGACGACCGCCGAGCCAACGTCCTCGACAACCGCCACGCGCGCAACCTCGCCGACCACGTCACCGACCGTCCTCTCGAACGCACATTCGCCCCCGAGCCCGGCCTCGAAATCCCCGAGAGCGTCGACCTCCGACAATGGTTCGGCCCCGTCGAGGACCAAGGCGAGCAAAACTCGTGTACCGCTTTCGCCGTCTCCTCCATCATGGAATTTCTCGTCAACCGCGGCACCGGCAACCTTGTCGACCTCAGCCCGGCGTTCCTCTACTGGCACACACGCAACCGCTCAGGAGCCACTAACACCGACTCCGGCGCTACGCTCTACGACGCCATCACAACAGCATCGGAAAAAGGCGTCGCCCTCGAGGCCCTGTGCCCGTTCTCCCAACAACAATTCTCAACGGCTCCCACGCAAGCCGCCAACGACGACGCCGCCGACCGTCGCGCAACCGCCGCCTTCAACGTCCCCCGCGACATAAAAGACATCAAAGCCGCGCTAGCCTCGGGATACCCCGTGGCCGTTTCCCTCAAGGTCAACAAGAAAATGGGAGCCAACAGCGCCTACATCGCCGCCCCGGTCCCCGACGACCCCGGCCTCGGCTACCACGCGATGGTGGTCGTGGGCTACAACGACCGCGGCAACATATTCATCGTGCGCAACTCCTGGGGCCCCGACTGGGCCGACAACGGCTACTGCTACATGCCCTACCGCTACCTGGCCAACACCTCCCTGCTCAACGCCGCCTACACTATCACCGAGGTATCAGGCGTCGCCTCGCTGAAAGGCACCTCCCCCAGCCGACCAGCCTCAGTGTCGATCAAATCCACCGACGCCGTGATCCAAAACGCCGTCAACTGCGGTCTGCTCGAAGAGGAAAAGATGCGGCTCAGCGACCTCCAATCCAAGTATGGCGCCGTAATGCGCCAACACTCCACCATGGTGTCACAACTCTCCAACGAACGCGTGATCACCACCCTCGTCGACCGCGCCCGCGCCGATGTCGCATCCAAAATCGACGGATACCACAAAATCATCGACCAAAAGCAAAACGAGCGCCAAGCCCAAATCAACGCCCTGCGCCGCGACTGGAAAAAGAACGCCATTGGCGCATCACTGTTCACTTTCGTCTCATTTGTCATCTTCGCCATCAACCTCTACGCCACCCACGACAACTTCTGGTGGCCACTGATCGGCGTAGGCTTCGGCGTCCTCGCAATCGTCCTCTGCTGGACCTACTATCGACACCAAAGCTCCCGCGTGCGCCGCGACTACGATTCCATCATCGACACATTCACCGACCGCCGAACCGACCTCACCCGCGACACCGAACGCCTGCCACTCCAGGCCAACATCGCCGCCCGAATCCTCCAAAGCGCCTACGCGTTCGTCAACAAGGCCAAGCGCCACTATACATCCCTGCGCAGCTTCGACTCCAACCTCAACAAGTGGGGCGAATCCATGAAATCCACCCTCAAGAAGATGGACCCCTCATTGCGCGCGCCCCTCGTCGCTGTCGCCTCCACCGACGCCCTCGACCGATACTTCGACGCCTCTGGCCACGACATTGTCGACTCAATCCACCTCCATCCCCTGCTCGAACAATACGAGATCACCGACGAATCCATCGACTCCATCCAAGACGACGTCAACGCCACCGTCTCCCGAGCCCTAGACAACCGCACCGCCGACTTCTCAATGCTCGACTACCTCCTGGCCGACAAATCCTACACCTACCTGCCACCTGTCGACGCCCCCGCGCTCATGCGACAAATGATCGCCATGTCCTACCCCCTGCTCGAGATCCGACCCCAGCTCGGCCGCGGATTCGACCCCAACCGCATCATCTTCGCCGCCCCCACCCGAGCCCAGCGCGACCGCTGGCGCTCCCTCGCCGCCTCCTGCAGCGCCT
>JAJPXC010000114.1 GCA_021205635.1 Bacteroidales bacterium
CGATTACAGCCTGGCGGCAGCCCTGCCCCAGACACACTGACTGAAACACTACCATAACTTTGAGATGTTTGCGCCGGGAAGCGACTTCACCGACGACACGGTGTGCACCATCGCCATCGCCGACGCGTGGCTCAAGGGCCGCGACTACGGCGATAGCCTCCACGAATGGTGCCGCAAGTATCCTCATCCCAAGGGCGGCTATGGTGGCCGGTTCCGGGAGTGGGTGATGAGCGACGACCCCAAGCCCTACGGCTCGTTCGGCAACGGCAGCGCGATGCGTGTCAGCTCCATCGGTTGGCTCTACGACCAGCCGGGCGACATCCTGGGCGAGGCTGCGAAAAGTGCCGAATGCACCCATAACCACGAAGCGGGTATTGAAGGCGCGCAAGCCGTGGCCGCAGCCATCAGCGACTGCCGCAAGCTGCGCGCGGAAAAGAAAGGGCAACCCTTGTCAAGGGATGAAATCTTAGGGGATGGACTTTATCACGGCATCATGTGCTACATGATGAACCCCTACGACTTCCAGCTCAACCTGGAGGATTACCGCAACAAGTTCGACGAGACTTGCCAGGGCACTGTGCCAGTGGCCTTCGCCATCATCCTTGAGAGCAACAGCTTTGAGGACGCCATTCGCCGTGCCGTCAGCCTCGGGGCCGACGCCGACACCTTGGGTGCCATCGTCGGTAGCATCGCCGAGGCGTTGTGGGGTATCCCGGAGTGGATGAAGAAGAAAGCCCTGAGCTACCTTCCCCAAGAGATGCGAGACGTGCTCACGGAGTTCAACCAACGCATAATAACGGCGCATTAACCAAACACCAAGAGATGCAGATACTGGTTGGATGTGCTAAGATAATGACCGGGAATGCCCCGAGAGAGATTCCGGGCTGCACCGAGCCGCGGTTTCAGGCCGAGGCCAACGGGATAGCCGCACAGTTGGCCGAGTACTCGCCAGAGCAACTGATGTCGATGCTACGGTGCAACAAGGCCATCGCCGTGGAGAACTGGCGACGTTATCGGGAGTTTGGCAACCCCACGACGCTTTGCCCTGCGGCGTTCAGCTACGACGGCATGGTGTTTCAGAAGCTGGCTCCCGAAACTATGTCGGATGCCGATTTGGCCTATGCCCACGACCATCTGATGATCGGCTCGTTCCTCTATGGCTTGCTGCGTCCTCTCGACATGGTTAATCCTTACAGATTGGAGGGGGACGTGGAATTGCCCGACAACGGTCACATCTCAATGTTCGACTACTGGAAGCCCCGTCTCACTGATTATTTCATTGACTGCGTAAAAGCCGACGACGGCGTGCTTGTAAACCTGGCCAGCGCCGAGTTCAAGCGGCTTTTCGACTGGAAACGCGTCGCCAAGGAATTAGACGTTATCACTCCCGACTTCAAGGTGGTGAAAGACGGCAAACCCAAGAACGTGACCATCTACGCCAAGATGTGCCGAGGTGCGATGACCCGCTGGATAATCCAAAACCGCATCACCGACCCTTCCGACCTGCGCCACTTCTCCTACGAAGGCTTCCACTATACCAGCGATTGGAACTATATCTGTGAATCATGTTCAAATGAACTAAAATATAACGAATAAAGAAGTTATGGAAGCTTTTACGATAGATATGAGAGATGCGGGGCAGGCTGACCCCGAGGAGGGGGTGAGGTGCGCGCAGCTGTGTTTCAAGATTAACCACACGATGCCCTACACCGACGAGTACAACTCGCTGGTGCGGGAGTTGTTCCGCGGGCAGATTGGTGCGGGTGCGACCATTCTCCCCGGCGTGACCGTTGGCGAGAACGCCATCGTGGCCGCAGCCGCCGTCGTAACCAAAGATGTACCCGCCAACGAGATTTGGGGGGGCAACCCGGCCCGTCTTATAAAAGTAATCCCTCCAAAGAAATGAACGTTGAGGAGGTGAGGGAATATTGCCTGACGAGACCGTGGGCGACTGAGGATATGCCCTTTGGCGACGGATATGTGACGTTGCGGGTGGGAGGCAAGATTTTCTGCTGTCTTGTGCTCGACCGTGGACCGCTGGCTCAACTTAAATGGTCGCCCGACGAGTTTGACGAGGTTGTGGAAAAGTACCTTTGGGTCACGCAGGCGTGGCATTGGCACAAACGCCACATGATTCAGTTCGACTGCTTCGACACGAGGGTAGATGCCGTAGTTGGTCGCCTCCTCATCGATCGCGCCTATTCCTATGTCTATTCCCGCTTGCCAAAGCGCATAAAATCAGATATGTTAGAAGCGAAAAACCAAAGCATATGAGGACGGGATTGGTATTGGAGGGAGGCGGATTGCGGTCGCTATTCTCGGAGGGCGTCTTCGATGTGATGCTTGAGCACGGCGTGACCTTTGACGGTGCGATTGGCGTGTCGGCGGGAGCGTCTATCGGCTGCAATTTCAAGTCGAGGCAAGTAGGCCGTGCGCTACGTTATAACAAGCGATTCGCTGGCGACCGACGCTACATCAGCTTGTGGTCGCTTGTCACCACGGGCGACATCGTGAACGGCGAGTTCGCTTACCACACGATGCCCGACACGCTCGACGTGATGAACTACGGCGCCTACAACGCCAATCCGATGGCGTTCTACGCCGTCTGCACCGACGCCGACACTGGCGAGGCCGTATACAAAGACCTTAGCCACCTGGATTATGAAGGTTTGGAATGGATGAGAGCATCCTCGTCGATGCCGATCGTGTCGCACCCCGTCGTTATAAATGGCCAACGGCTCCTTGACGGAGGGATTGTCAACTCCATCCCCTTGGAATATTTCCAAAACCTTGGCTATGACCGTAATGTGGTTATACTTACCCAACCCAAAGGTTATTACAAGAGGCCTACGCGGCTCATGCCGTTGTTCAAGCTTTTCTGCCGCTCGACCCCGGCGATTACAAAAGCGATGTCGGTGCGCCACGAGATGTATAACAGTCAACTGCTCTACATTGCCGAGCAAGAAGTCGAGGGTAACACCTTGGTAATCTGCCCCGAAGTTCCGCTACCGATAGGCCGCTTGGAGATGAATCCAAAGAAAATGGATTACGTCTACACCCTTGGCCGAGCCGCAGGCGAAGCCAATATCGATGGGATAAAATCATTCCTTCAACAATAATCAGTTAAGTGGGTAATGACAATTTTTGAAATGTTAATATATTGGCTCTATGGGACTTTACTACACTCCCCGCGAAATTTACGACTTCTATAAGCCGTCGGTACTTCCAATCAAGGAGGAATTGGATGCGATCCAGTCGGTTCCTGAAAAATCGACTACGCTGAAGGTGAGTTACGATTATCCCGACTGGGGATGGCTCCCCGCGACCTTTGAGGATGAGAAGCGCAAACTTAAAATAGAATTTTCTGATGCTTTTTCAAGTTTAGAAGAGCTGTCTCGATGGCTGAAGGACATCGCTACCGGTTCTTACTCGACCCAAGGGGTGGAAGTGATATGTGATGACGAGGACATATTCCATCTGTTTTCATTTCGACCACTTGAGTCTCAACCCAATGGCCGAGGACTCTTCTATCTCATGGAATACTATTACAACGATGCCGAAAAACGTTTTGTGGTAGAAACGGTAAAGGCTTTTTGCACTCCAAAGGAACTTATAAAAGCCATTTATGTCCCGCTGATTGACCGGTTTCGCTCAATGGAGCAAGTGCCTTTAGCGGAAAGAGAAGAAAGTTGGAGTTGGTATCCCCACTCCGAAGATGAAGTTTCTTGGCAAGATGTCATTGATCTCATTCAGAAGAAAGAAATCGACGAATTTATCCTGGGATAACTTTTAAGCGGATTAGTTACTCCGTGTTCAGCCCAAGAATATTTGAAATTATTATATTCATATCCGATATGTTAAACACCGCAAAGATAAAGATAATCAGCCTATTGTAAGCAATTCATCCTACCATTTTACAATTAGACGGTTTTCACAACTGTTAAATCAGGGCTCAAAACCTTTCAACCCCTCAGAACCCGCATCCACAAAGGGTTCAGCGGCTCTCCCAACCTACCATTTTACATTTAAGCCTAAAAATTAACCCCCCAAGGTCCGAAATTTGGGGGACTTTTTGGGGGTCTTTTAGTTAACCAGCTGATAATCAGCGGCATTGGCGGAGAGGACGAGATTCGAACTCGTGGTAGGATTGCTCCTACGTCAGTTTAGCAAACTGGTGGTTTCAGCCACTCACCCACCTCTCCTTGTGTGGGCCATATTACGTCTCCTAGAGTCATCAAGAAGGCGTTATTGGCTTTTGCAGTGCAAAAGTAATGCTTTTTCGCGACGTGGCAAAATTTTTCAGAAATGTTTTTTTTCGAACAGGGCATTATCTTGTGTCTGCTGAGCGTATTTTACTTTTTAACCGCTAAGGTCACGAAGATCATTAATTTCCTGACTTCATCAACGATTCACCCTAGAGGCAATTTATAATGAAGACGAATAGACCCGAATCGGCCAGATATTCGTGTTCTTTCCCATTAAGAAATAAGACTGATTAGTGTATTAGTGTGGTTAAAATGTGCAAGTGTCCAACGTTTTGACAAAACATTTTGACAAAACATTTTTGCTTGGAGGGAAAACTTTATCTAACTTTGCGTAATTGTAATAGTTATATGGATTTTAAGCTTAGCTCTCAATATGCGCCAACTGGCGACCAGCCGCAGGCGATTGAACAGTTGGTGAAAGGCGTGGAGGATGGTTCTCCGGCGCAGACGTTGTTGGGCGTCACAGGTTCGGGCAAGACGTTCACGATGGCCAATGTGATCGAGAGGGTTAACCGCCCTACCCTCATTCTGAGTCACAATAAGACTTTGGCCGCGCAGCTTTACTCGGAGTTCAAGAATTTTTTCCCGGACAACGCCGTGGAGTATTTCGTGAGCTATTACGATTATTATCAGCCTGAGGCATATATCCCGTCGGTCGACAAGTATATCGAGAAGGATTTGATGATCAATGACGAGATCGATCGTTTGCGCCTTGCCACGACTTCGGCGTTGCTGTCGGGGCGTAGGGACGTTATCGTGGTATCGTCGGTATCTTGCCTTTACGGTATCGGCAATCCGGAGGATTTTCACGCCAACGTGATTGACATTCGGGTTGGGCAAAAGCTGGCCCGCAATGTGTTTCTTCGCAAGCTTGTCGACGCTCTTTACTCGCGCAATGAGCTTGACCTGGGGCGCGGCAATTTCCGCGTCAAGGGTGACACTGTGGATATTCGGCTGGCCTATGAGGAGATTACATTGAGGGTGATTTTTTGGGGCGACGAGATTGAGTCGATCTCGACGATACACGCCGACACGGGGGCCTCGCTCGGCCGTCATGATTCTTTTAAGATTTATCCGGCCAACATTTTTGTCACTTCCAAGGAGCGTGTCAATTCGGCTTTGGCGCAAATTGGTTTTGACTTGACTCAGCAGGTGGATTATTTCAACAAGGAGGCTAGGGAGCTTGAGGCTAAGCGGTTGTATGAGCGGGTGAGCTACGATATGGAGATGATACGTGAGGTGGGCCATTGCTCGGGTATCGAAAATTACAGCCGTTATTTCGACGGCCGTCAGCCGGGTATGCGCCCGTTCTGCCTTTTGGATTATTTCCCAAAGGATTTCCTTACGATTATCGATGAGAGCCACGTGACGATCCCGCAGATTCGCGCTATGTACGGCGGCGATTTGTCGAGGAAGATGAATCTTGTGGACTACGGCTTCCGTTTGCCGGCGGCGCTTGACAATAGGCCATTGAAATTTGAGGAGTTTGAGAGCTTACAGAATCAGGTGGTGTACGTCTCGGCCACGCCTGCTGATTATGAGCTGGAGCGTAGCGAGGGCGTGGTTGTTGAGCAGATTATTCGTCCTACCGGTTTGCTGGATCCTGTTATCGAGGTGCGTCCGTCGATGAACCAGATTGACGACTTGATTGAGGAGATTCAGCAACGCGCCGAGCGCGATGAGCGCACGCTTGTCACTACTCTTACCAAGCGCATGGCCGAGGAGTTGAACGATTATCTTAAGAAGTTGCAGATGCGGGCGGCTTATATTCACAGCGACGTGGATACGCTCGATCGTATCCAGATACTTGACGACTTGCGAGCCGGTGTTTACGATGTGTTGATAGGTGTGAATCTTCTGCGTGAGGGCCTCGATTTGCCCGAGGTGTCGCTTGTGGCCATCCTCGATGCCGACAAGGAGGGTTTCCTTCGTTCCCACCGATCGTTGACACAAACCGTAGGCCGCGCCGCGCGTAACCTCAACGGCCACGTGATCATGTACGCCGACAAGATCACTGATTCCATGCAACAAACCATCGAAGAGACTAATCGTCGCCGCACGTTGCAGCTGGCTTATAACGAGGAGCATGGCATTACCCCCCAAGCCATCATCAAGGCTCGAAACCGCATTATCGGCAAAGAGGAGGAGGCACCTGCCACGCCCAAGACGGCTGGGCGTGCGCGCCATCAGGAGGAAAGGAGAGGTACAGCCGGTCAAGAAAAGCGTCCGGCCGCATCTCCTTACGAGATGGAATTCTCGACGAGCGTGGACATCGCCGCCGATCCCGTGATACCCTACATGAACGCCGACGAGCTTCGTCGCTCTATCGACCGCCTGCGCCTGGAGATGGTGGAGCAAGCCAAGCTAATGGAGTTTATCGAGGCCGCCCGCCTGCGCGACGAAATGCTCAAAATGCAGGCCAAACTTGATGAAATGGAGGCGGCGAAATGAACGCGTTCCTTCCCACAACGGTCAAGGAGATGAAGGCCTTGGGCTGGGATCAGCCCGATATCGTCCTCTTCACCGGCGACGCCTACGTCGATCATCCGTCATTTGGCGCCGCCGTGATAGGGCGCACGCTCCAAGCCGCGGGTTACAAGGTGGCGATCGTGCCGCAGCCCAACTGGCAGGACGACCTGCGCGACTTCCGCAAATTCGGTAGGCCAAGGCTCTTCTTCTCGGTAAGCGCCGGGGCAATGGACTCTATGGTCAACCACTATACCGCCAACCGACGCCGCCGTTCCGATGACGCCTATACCCCTGATGGACGACACGGCGCTCGTCCCGATTACCCCACCATCGTCTACACCAAAATCCTCAAGGAGATCTACCCCGACTGTCCCGTAATCATCGGCGGCATCGAGGCCTCGTTGCGCCGCGTGGCCCATTACGACTATTGGCAGGACCGCCTGCGACCATCCATCCTCCTGGATTCCCCGGCCGACCTGCTGGTTTACGGCCTGGAAGAGGTACCAATCGTGGAAATCGCGCGACGATTAGACGCTGGCGAGCCCGTTCAAGCCATCCGCGACATCCCCCAGACGGCATTCCTCCTCCCTTCCTCGTCCCTAAAAGAGCAAGCCGTTCAAGATAGCGTTCCCGTGCCCGGCGGGTCACCCCAGGGACAATCCTCCCCCATCATCCTCAACTCCTACGAGGATTGCCTCAAAAACAAAAAACACCAGGCCGAGAATTTCAAAATCGTGGAGCAGCAAAGCAACCGCATGCACGGCTCGGTGATATGGCAGCCCCATGGCGACAAAACCGTGGTGATCAACCCCTTGCTACCACCCCTAAGCCAAGAACAAATCGACGCTACCTACGACCTGCCCTATAACCGTCTCCCCCACCCTCGCTACAAAGGCAAACGCATCCCCGCCTACGAGATGATACGACACTCGGTGAACATGCACCGTGGATGCTTCGGCGGTTGCGCATTCTGCACAATCTCGGCCCATCAAGGAAAATTCATTTCTTCCCGCTCCAAGGAGTCGATTCTACGGGAAGTAGACCAAATCACCCGCATGCCCGACTTCAAGGGTTACATTTCCGACCTCGGAGGGCCTTCGGCCAACATGTACGGCATGCACGGCAAAAACCTTGACGTGTGCGCAAAATGCCTTCGTCCCTCGTGCCTACACCCCAAGCCCTGTCCCAATCTCAACACCGACCATTCCCAGCTCCTCGACATTTACCACGCCGTCGACGCCCATCCCAAGGTGAAGAAATCGTTCATCGGCTCGGGCGTACGCTACGACCTGTCGATGCACCCAACGGGCGACAAGCGCGTCGACGCCATCAATCGCCGCTACAATGAGGAACTGATCGCCCACCACGTCTCAGGCCGATTGAAAGTGGCTCCCGAGCACACCGAGGACCACGTGCTCAACCTTATGCGCAAGCCTTCATTTGACCTCTACTATGACTTCAAGAAGATTTTCGATTATGTGAACCGCCGCGAGGGATTGAAACAGCAACTTATCCCCTACTTCATCTCCTCCCACCCCGGTTGCCGCGAGATCGACATGGCCGAGCTGGCCGTCAAAACCAAGGACCTTAACCTCCACCTTGAGCAGGTGCAGGACTTCACTCCTACCCCAATGACCCTGGCCACCGAGATCTACTACACCGGCTACCATCCCTACACGATGGAGCGCGTGTACACGCCCATCACCCCCGAGCAGAAGTTGGCCCAACGCAAGTACTTCTTCTGGTACGACCGCACCTACCGCCAGCAAATCATCGGCTCGCTCAAATCCCTTCACCGCCCCGACCTCATCCCCCGCCTCTTCGGCCCTAACAAAAAATGATTATGAAGAAACTAGTACTATTGAGCGACGAAGAACAGCAACGTCGCCTCGACCCCATACGCCAGATGATGGATGAAGGCGCCATCGCGGCCGCCCTTGTCACCGACAACGCCAACCTCTACTACCTCACTGGCCGCGTGTTCGCCGGGATGATCTACCTCCCCCGCGAGGGCGACCCCGTATACCTCGTGCGACGCCCCGTCGAGCTGGATGGTAAAGGCGTAGTGTACTTCACCGGCACTCGCGAGATCCCGGCCGAATTGGAGCACCGCGGGCTGACCAAGCCGTCGACCATCGGCCTGGAGATGGACATTACCCCCTACTCCACCGTCATCCGTTACACCAAGCTATGGCGCGAGGCCACCCCGGTCAACCTCTCCCCGCTTATGCGCCAGGCACGGTCGGTCAAAACCGAGGAAGAAATCCACCTGATCGAACGCTCGGGCGTGTGCCACGAGCGCGTCTACCGCCGAATCCCCCGCGTGTTCAAGCCCGGCATGACCGACCTGGAGCTACAAGTTGAGATTGAGCGTATGTCGCGTCTCGAAGGTTGCTTGGGCCAATTCCGCATCTCAGGCGACACAATGGAAATATATATGGGCAACGTTATCACCGGCGACAACGCCGACGCCCCCTCACCATACGACTTCGCTATGGGAGGCGCCGGACTCGATCCCTCCCTGCCCGTGGGCGCCGACGGCTCAGAGATACGCCGCGGCAACACCGTCATGGTCGACATGAACGGCAACTTCACCGGCTACATGACCGACATGAGCCGCACCTTCGCCTTCGGCGACGTCGAGCCCCTGGCCCGCAAAGCCCACGAATGCTCCCGCGAGATCCTGCGAGCCCTCGAGCGAATGGGTCGTCCCGGCGTTGAGGCGAAAACACTTTATGACACCGCCTACGACATGGCTCGCGAGGCCCAACTCGAGTCCTATTTCATGGGGCACCGCCAGCACGCCGGCTTCGTGGGTCACGGCATCGGCATCGAGGTAAACGAGGCCCCCGTCATCGCGCCCCGCTCCAAGGACATCCTGGCCGAGCGCAACGTCATCGCCCTCGAGCCCAAATTCGTCATCCCCCACGTTGGCGCCGTCGGTGTCGAAAACTCCTACGCCGTCACCCCCTCGGGCCTCCGCTGCCTCACCAACGCCCCCGAGGACCTGATCGCCCTCTAATCCCCCGAAACCCGAAAGAAAAACAAAGAAGACCCGGACGACGAAACAAAAGGGGGAGAGAGGGGTGGGGGG
>JAJPXC010000037.1 GCA_021205635.1 Bacteroidales bacterium
TAACCATTAACCATTAACCATTAACCATTAACCATTAACCATTAACCATTAACCAGATACAGCTGCGCCTCAGGCCCCAGGTTAAAAATAAGATCTAGCACGGAGAGCCCGGGAATAAACCCGAGGCTCTCTTGTCGTATCTGGTGATAGGGGATGGCTTCGCGATCGGGTCGATTTAAATCGATATAAGTCGACTTAAATCTATTTAAGTCGATACTATCCGAGGCTTCTGAATCGATTCTCTGAGAGATCGTGTCGAGGTCGAGGATGGCCGCCACGGCGTTTGCGGCCCCCTCTGAGAGCCTCGCGACCGTCGGATAGATATCTGGTGTGTCCCGTGAGAAAAATGGCTCCAGACGCGAAATATAGAACTCAAAGTAAGGTGTCCGCCCGTAAGCCGATTCCAAGGCCGTCATATGTTTGTCCCACCACTCTCCGTGCCGGGAGATACGCACATCGTCCCATGTGGGACGAGTGGAGAAGTCGGGCTTCTCGATTGGTACCGTAAGGGCTATTTTCCCGCGTGTATCGGCGATTTCGAAGCGATGGGTACCCTTGTATCGTTTGTCGTAGCGCAACGCCTTATCCACGCTCCAGGAGCCGTGCGCGGCCGCCTGGGCGAAATACTCCGGCCCGGGAAAGAGTAGGGGAGGGAGCGTTACGCTTCCTCCTGAGTATTTTATGAGAGTATTTAGCATTTAGGTAATATCGGAAATCTCCGATATTCAGGGATTTCCGAATAAAATCAGTTTTTGTCGGGATTGGCGTCCTTGAAAATGCGGTTCCAACGGATGCCGCCGTCAAAAATCCCGTGATCCTTGTCAAACGAGATAAGCACGCGCCACGGCGTCCCCACCACATGGTCTTCGGGCACGAATCCCCAATAGCGAGAGTCGAGTGAATTGTCGCGGTTGTCGCCCATCATGAAATAATAGTCCATCTTAAACCGGTAGTGGCTCTGCGGCTCGCCGTTGATGTACACGGTGTTACCCTCGAGATGGGCGTCGGGGTTGTTCTCGTAGACGCGGATGCAACGCTCATAGATGGGCCACGAGATAGAATCAAGCTTCAGTTTCACCCCTTTCTTGGGTATCCACAGCCCGTTGGAGCCGCCGTAATTGGAGCGTGTCCAGTTGGCCGATTGGCTATCGGGGAACAAAAATTCACCCATGGGCGACGGCATTTGAAACACGAGATTGATCTGCGGGTCGTTTTCCAGCGATTCTACCATCTTTTGGGTCAAGGGTAGCAAGTAGATTGGATTCATCAACCCGGTGCGTCCTACGGTAAAGCCTAGGCTCTCCATGGCCGCGTAATCGCTCTCTTGCGGGCGATACCACGCTCGCGAGTAGTCATCGCGGCTCACGCCAAGACCCTCCCAATACTCCTCTGAGAGTGGCTGCCCGTGGGTTTGGACAAAGTAGTTGAACTGTGCGCTTTCGGGCATCGCCTGGGGCTCGCCGTTGATATGGATTACACCGTCGACGATGGAGATACGCTCGCCCGGTAGCCCCACGCAGCGCTTAACGTAGTTCTCGCGACGGTCGACAGGGCGGTAAATCACCTCGCCTAGTTCATCGGAATGGAGCGCGAGGTTTTCCCTACCGTACATCTTCACCAGCGTGTAGTAATCGGGATTGGACACCTTGGAGAAAACCGTGTCGCCAGCCGGGAAATTGAACACCACGATGTCGCCCGACTCCACCGAGCGCTGCCCTTTCAAGCGGTGATAACCCGTGGACGGCGAGTCGAGATAGCTCTTACAATTGAGAATGGGCAACGTGTTGTGTACCAGCGGAAAATGCACGATGGTCATAGGCACTCGCGGACCGTATACGGTCTTGTTCACGAAAAGGAAGTCGCCCGTGAGCAACGTCTTTTCAAGCGAAGACGAGGGTATCTGGTAATTTTGCCCCAGAAAGGCGAACACGAAGTAGACCAGGATCAAAGCGTAAACGATGGCGTCAACCCAGCTCATCAGGGTTTTAACGGCCTTGTTTTTCGATTTTTTCCACCATGTGAAGGGGATGTAACCCGTGATATAGATGTCGAAAAGCAGGAACAACGCCAGGGCCAGCCAGGGGTTGCCCATCCATATCACCCACAGGATGAAAATCACAGCCACCAGGGAGAAACGCACCCATCGGGTAGCTTTGATACCCGAGGTGCGGGCTTTCAGCGATGCTTTAATGCGGTCAAGATTCATCTTCCGAGGGCTATTTAGAGAGAATTTCAGAGAGCATGTCTTGGACATCATAAAACCCTTTGCGGCCTTGAAGCCACTCAGCGGCCATCACCGCGCCCAAGGCGAAGCCGTCGCGCGACTTTGCGCGGTGTTCGATGGTGATGGTGTCCACGGGGCTGTCCCAGGTGATGATGTGGGTGCCGGGAACCTCTCCCTCGCGCTCGTGGGCGATTCCCAAGTGGGGCGCCTTCTGGTCGGGTAGCTCGTTCCAATCCTCGTAGCGGGGATTCTCGGCTAAAATCCCTTCAGCCAGGGTGATGGCCGTGCCGCTAGGATGGTCGAGCTTATGGATATGGTGAATCTCCTTCATCGAGGCGTTGTACTGGTCGAAATGGGCCATCAGCTTGGCTAGCTGGGCGTTAACCTTGAAGAACAGGTTCACCCCGATGCTATAGTTGGAGCTCCACATAAAGCCCACACCCTTGTCTTTGGCCAACTGCTTAGCCTCTGGCAGCGCGTCTACCCAACCCGTTGATCCTGAGACAGTGGGGATGCCGCGGGATATCGCCTTGCGGCAATTGTCGGCAGCCGTTTTGGGTGTCGAGAATTCGATAATCGCGTCCGAGGAGAGTAGGGCAGGGGAGTCCCAATCCTGCGGATTGTCGACGTCGATGATGCATGCTATTTCGTGGCCGCGCTCGCCAGCGATGCGCTCGATGGCGTGGCCCATTTTTCCGTAACCTACGATGGATAGTTTCATTTTCATCATTTTATTAGACGCGAAGGTACAAAAAAAGTTGCAATCCTTTGGTGAAAATGACATATCTCACAGGATTCCCCCATGGTAACTTTGCGGAAAAAACATTATGGTTATCTCAATTTCACAATCCGAAATGCTGGTTCTCTGGCGCCAATTGCGCTATAATGAGCCGATTAGAAACGACGCCGCTGTCACACGTGTCGACGGCGTCGACCGCGACCGTCTTCACCAAGTGGAGATGCGCAACTGGTACCTTAACCTTCTCGCCACTGGCGACTTTCGCTTCCTTAAAATCAGCGACATAGCTACCCAAGTAGCCGTTACCGACATGGGCGACGGCACAGGTCGGGTGCTGTTGCCTGATAAATGTGTGCGTCCCCTATGGGTTACCCTCGACGGCTGGGACCGCTGCGCTAGGGTGGTGTCGCCCGATTCCATTGAGGCTGAGATGCAGCTCAACGAGTTCAGCCGTGGCCGCACTGTCGAGCCTATCGCCGTCAATTATCCCGGCCAATTGAGGCTTTACTCCCTCATCGATGGGGTAACCCCCAAAATCACCTCCCTCCGTTGCGTCATGGAGCCGGACGACGGCGTCTACGAGTTCGACGACAGCGCCCTCACCACCATCCCCCCTTCTTTACTCCTTTAACCCTTTCCTCCTTTAACCCCCTCTTTAATCCTTTAATCCTTTAAAAATCTTTCTATTATGGATAATACCCAAAAACTCATCTCCCTTGAAGTCCTCGCCGCTTCACGCCGAGCTTGGAACCGCATGGCCCACATCCGCCAAAACCGCTCCCGTTTCAAAGATTTCACCTACGGCAAGCAATGGGGTGACAAAGAGAAAACACCCGAGGGCATCACCCTCACCGAGGAGCAACTCACTATCAATCAAGGAGCCCGACCCCAAACCAACAACCTCATCCGACAAATGGTGAAAACCATCATCGGCCGTTATCGACAGCTACAAGCCGAGCGACAAATCGAGCACGGCCTCAAGGAACATTACCGGCGTAACATGCTCCTGGAACTCGACTCCCGCCTCCTCGAGGAGTTCCTGATTTCCGGTTGCGCTATCCAGCGAATCTCCTCCGAAACCACTATGAAAGGCCGCGGCCCTTGGGTGGAGAATGTCAACCCCAATGCATTCTTTGTCAACGACTTCCGCGACCCTCGTGGCTGGGACGTCGAGCTCCTTGGCATGGTACACGATTGGAGCCTCCGTGAGGTTATCATGCGCTTTGGTCACGGCGATCCCCACCAAATAGAGCGCCTTCGCGAGGTCTATACCATCGTCCGCGGCGAGTCGTTCCTCAATAGCGATTTCCTTGGCGGCCCTTCCGACCGCTGCCGGGTAATCGAGGCCTGGACCCTTGAGAGTCATGGGTTAATCGAGGTACACGACCCCGTGAGAGGCATCTACGAGGTGTTGGACGCTGATTGCCACCCCGATGTCGTCGACAACAACATCAAGCGTCGAAAGCAAGGTATCCCCGAGCGCCGAATTCGCCAGTGTATCTCCACCTTCTGGCGCTGCCGTTACTTGTCGCCAACAGGTGAATTGTTGCACAGCTATATCGCTGATCAACACCCATTTGTATTCAAGTTTTATCCCCTTACCGACGGTGAGGTCCACTCCTTCGTGGAGGATATTATCCACCAGCAGAAACACGTCAACCGCATCATCACAATGGTCGACCAGGTGATGCGCACTTCCGCCAAGGGCGCCCTCCTTTATCCCGTGCAATGCCTCACAAAGGGAACCTCGATCAAGGACATTTCCAAGGTGTGGAGCGCACCCGACGCCGTAATCCCCTACAACGCAACCAACCTTGGCGAACCTCACCAAATCACAACCTCCTCAGGCGACATGGGAGCCTACAATCTCTTGAATCTCGAATTGCAACTCTTGCAGGACGTCTCCGGAGTCGGTGACGCGCTTTTGGGCAAAAATATCTCCGCCGCAAAGGGCGAAGGTCTATACGAGGCTCAGGTGAGAAACGCCACTATCGCCATATCCGACCTTCTCGAAACTTTCCAATCCCTCGTTGAGCAACGTGATCAAAAGTTGTTAAAATTGCAATAATAGCAAAAATTGTTGTAAGATGTGCAACGAAATGGCCCACGGTAGCTTGTAAATTTGTCAAAAATTCTAAGATTTACATCTAAAACTATGACAACTAAAAACACACAATCAATCTTGCGTCAGCGACGCGATCGCCACCTGGTTTTGGCGATCCGTCGCGTGATTCAGGACGCTCACGACCGCGGCTATATGCCCTCGATGAGCGAAGTCGCCGCTAAGGCCGTCGAGCAAGCCGCTCCCGGCTATTACGTCGAGTATTCCACAGCCCAGCAAATGATGTACCGCAACGTCGACCACTCGCGTCGCTCACCCCTCCAGCAAGAAATGTGGCGCGAAATCCGTCAAAAGGCCCAGGGTCGAATCAACAATGGCCAAGCATCGTCAATGGCCCGTGCCGTCGAGGACGTTCTCCTTCAGGAAAGCGCCTCCCGATACTTCATCTCTCCCCAGCACGCCCAGCGCATCTACCAGCGCCGACGTCACCGCCGCAACGACAGCAACTCTCCCACCTCCTACCCCCTGTCTGGCAAGTGATACCTCTCCCAGCCCGGTCGCATTCCCTCCTTAATCCTTAATCCTTCATCCTTCATCCTTAATCCTTAATCCTTTATTTATATGATAGTTATCTCTTTATCCACCATCGAAAAAACAATCTACGCCGTCGCCGCATTGCGCAGCCACTACTCACGCCGACGCCCCGAGACAATACCCCTGTTGACCCGCGACCACGGCCCTGCCCTCAGGCTCCTTGCAGTCGACGCGGTAGCCCACATCGCCCAGCGCATCGGCGTCCTAGCAACCTTCGACGGCGACGAGCAGGTAACACTCTCCCTCGACTCCAACGACCTCACCTTCTCCCGGCTAATTCACCACGCCGCCGCCATGCTCGCCCTCTCTACCGCCAACGTAGGCTACGACCCACAAGCCGTCGACGACTATGCCGCCAAAGCCGAAAGCCTCATCGACCAGCTTCCCCAGCCCGGTTGCGTCGTCGTCAGCCGTGACCCCTACTTGTAACAGAAAATCGTTATAACGTAATTACCTAATTACGTTATAACGATTTTGTAATCACTTGATTACAATGGTTATTTACAAGGCGAGGGCTGTTATTATGCCTGCCAGAAGCGCCAGGCGCGCCAAGCGAGATATCCACCGAATGTGGCGGTCGCGGCGAGCGAAGCTGTCTTTGATATCGGTTACAATCGGTAGCATAGGTGTGTAAGCAAAGAAAGGGTTAATAAACTAAGTGAACATCATTTTCCTTTATAACAATCATCCATCCCTTTTTGGCTCGCTAAAAACGCAAAAAAAAGCGAAAAAAGCCACCAAAATCCTATGCGCAGCCTAGGGGGGCCGGCCTTGGACGGCCATATCACAGCTACCAAAATCCTATGCGCAGCCTAGGGGGGCCGCCCTTGGACGTCCATAGCAAAAAAGGTAATACCTTAGTTACTACGGCCGGCCAAGGCCAGCCCCCCTAAGCCCCCGCGCACGCTTGTGATTTAGAATTCAGCGTTCTTAGGCGTACGCGGGAAAGGAATCACGTCGCGTATATTCGTCATGCCCGTCACAAACAACACCAGGCGCTCAAAACCCAGACCGAAGCCGGCGTGAGGCACAGTGCCGAAGCGGCGAGTGTCGAGGTACCACCACATGTCCTTCATCGGAATGTTAAGCTCCTCGATACGCGCCATGAGCTTGTCGTAATTCTCCTCGCGCTCCGAGCCGCCGATGATCTCGCCGATGTTGGGGAACAGCACGTCCATGGCACGCACGGTCTTGCCGTCCTCGTTCTGCTTCATGTAGAACGCCTTGATCTCCTTGGGATAATCCGTTAGGATAACAGGTGTCTTGAAATGCTCCTCCACCAGATAGCGCTCATGCTCGCTCTGCAGGTCGGCGCCCCAGTAAACGGGAAACTCAAATTTCTTGCCCGATTTCTCCAGGATTTCAACACCCTCGGTGTAGGTCAACCGCTTGAACGGCTTGGCTAGGACACCCTCCAATCGGGCAATCAGCTCGGGGTCGTACATCTTCTGGAGGAACTCGATGTCGTCGCGGCAGTTGTCCAGGGCGTACTTGATGCAGTACTTGACAAACTCCTCCGCCAGATCCATATTGTCGGTGATGTCGTAGAAGGCCATCTCAGGCTCGATCATCCAGAACTCGGCCAAATGACGCGGAGTGTTGGAGTTCTCGGCGCGGAAGGTGGGGCCGAATGTGTAGATCTCGCCGATGGCGGTGGCGCCTAGCTCGCCCTCCAATTGGCCCGAGACCGTCAGCGCGGTGGGCTTGCCGAAGAAGTCCTGTGAGTAATCCACTGCGCCATCCTCGGTTTTGGGAAGTTCGTTGAGGGGTAGGGTGGTAACCTGGAACATCGCGCCGGCGCCTTCGCAGTCGCTAGCCGTGATCAGCGGCGTGTTGAGGTAGTAGAAACCTTTGTCCTGAAAGAACTTATGGATTGCGTAAGCCAAGGCCGAACGCACGCGCAGCACGGCCCCGAAAGTGTTGGTGCGGGGTCGCAAGTGGGCGATCTCGCGCAGGAACTCCAGCGAGTGACCCTTCTTCTGCAGGGGGTAAGTCTCGGCATCGGCCGTGCCGTACACCTCAAGCTCCGTTGCCTGAATCTCGGTGGCCTGTCCCTTGCCCATCGACTCCACAAGGTCGCCCTCGACGTGGATCGAGGCTCCTGTGGTGATAGGCTTGAGCTGCTCCTCCGTAAAACGGTCGAGCGGGAACACGATCTGGATATTGTTGATCGTCGAGCCGTCGTTCAGGGCCACAAACTGCACGTTCTTGTTGCCGCGGCGGGTGCGAACCCACCCTTTGACGCTCACTTTCTCGCCCACTTTATCCTTGGAGAGAATATCCTTGATTTTGCTTCTTTTCATTGTGATTGATTTATTAAAGGGGCGGCAGGGACCTGCCGCCCCTTTTATGAGATGTTATTCGAAGGAGCCCATTTTGAGGAAGTTAACCTCTTCCTGGGTGAGGTAACGCCAACGGCCTCGGGGAAGATTCTTCTTGGTCAAGCCGGCGAAGTACACGCGGTCGAGCTTCGTAACGTGGTAGCCCAGCGACTCGAAGATGCGGCGTACGACACGGTTGCGACCCGAGTGGATCTCGATACCAGCCTGGTTGCGGTCGGTCTCCGTGGCGTAGGAGATGGCGTCGGCGTGGATCGGGCCGTCGTCAAGCTCGATGCCGTCGGCGATGCGCTGCATATCCTCCTCGGCGATGTCCTTGTCACACCATACGTGGTAGATTTTCTTCTTCACGTATTTGGGGTGGGTTAGCTTGGAGGCCAGGTCGCCGTCGTTGGTCAACAGCAGCACCCCGGTGGTGTTGCGGTCCAAGCGACCTACGGGGTAGATACGCTCGTTGCAAGCCCCCTTCACCAGGTCCATAACGGTCGTGCGCCCATTGGGGTCGTCGCTCGTGGTCACGCAATCCTTGGGCTTGTTCAACAGGATGTAGCACTTGCTCTCCAGTGCAACCACCTTCTCATCGTATTCTACGACGTCCGAGTGGGAGATCTTGGTGCCAAGCTCGGTAACCACGTTGCCGTTAACTTTCACCAGGCCCTGCTGGATAAACTCATCGGCCTCGCGTCGCGAGCAGATACCGGCGTTGGCCATGAACTTGTTCAGACGAATCTGCTCATTGGGATCAGGTATCGGCATTTCGTACTCGATGCGCTTGGGACGCGGAGTGAAGCTCTTGCCGCGCGAGGGCATGAACCCTTGCTGGCCCTGCTGGCGACGGTTGTTGTAGCCACCCTGGCGGTTGTTGTAGCCACCCTGGCGGTTGTTGTAGCCTCCTTGGCGGTTGTTGTTGTACCCGCCCTGGCGGTTGTTATTGTATCCGCCCTGGCGATTATTGTTGTACCCGCCTTGACGGTTGTAACCGCCCTGCTGGCGATTCTGACCCTGATGACCGGGGTTGTTGTACCCGCCCTGGCGGTTGTTGTACCCGCCCTGGCGATTATTGTTGTACCCGCCTTGACGGTTGTTGTTATAGCCCCCCTGCTGGCGCTGTTGGTAACCACCGGCATTGGGACGCGGCTGGTAACCTGTGTTGGGGCGGGGCTGGTAGCCCTGGGTAGGGGTAGCTCCGGCTGCCCCATCGGTGGTCTCACCCTCTTTGGCCTCCCCCTGCGGCGTGCCGGAGGGGGGTCCGTAGGTGTTGGGACGCGGCTGATAGCCTCCACCTTGGTAGTTATTGTTGTAGCGATTGTAGCCGCCCTGCTGGCGATTCTGGTAGCCTCCGCCGTTGTTGTAGCGGTTTTGGTAGCCCCCTTGCTGGCGCTGCTGATAAGGGCGTGGCTGGTAGGGGCGGTCGCCGGTTGTCCCGGAGTCGCTGTTGTGATCGTTCATTGAGCTGTAGCTCGACTTTTCATAGCGTGAGCCTTCGTGATCGTCGGCCACCGCGCGGCTCTCGCCGATTCTGGGTCGTTTCCCTTTTTTGTCGTTACTTTCCATGATTTTTCCTTAGAGGATTTTAAAGTTGATTTTGTTGTGGACATTTCGCGGCTAGTGCCTCTCGGCTTGTTGATTATGTTGGCCGCTGTGAGGGATTGTTTGCTCCCTTAAATGTTGTTGGTGGTTTTGATTAGTTGATTATGTTTTTACCTTACCTGTTGGTTGAATTAAATTAAAGCATACTTGACTTGCCCAATTGGACGATG
>JAJPXC010000088.1 GCA_021205635.1 Bacteroidales bacterium
GTTGGCGGCCGAAGCCGCTTGACCATATGTCAAATTTTTAACGAACTATTGATGTTAGTAAGTAGAGTTATTCGTGTGTGAGAAGTATTCCTGGTGTGTGAGAAATACCCTGAAGTTTGTCCTTTCTATCCTTGTGTGTTAAAAGCACTGTGGATTTCGATGCCGCAAAATTACACAAATTAGGGCCCCCCTCCAACATATTTAACATATTTTTCGATAGACAAACATCATTTTACACCCCCAGAGGGCACATATTGCAACATTTCCGGCTGTCTATCGATTTGTTAGGGGGGTGACAGAGGTTGGTTTAACGCCTCCCAGAATATCCCTGGTTTTGATGCCCCCTCACCCCCATCGGCTTGCCGATGGCCGAGTGGAGAGATGGGAGAATTCGTCCATCACCCCAACCGTGGCACTGGCGCCTGCGCAACTTGTGGGTTAGGAAACTTTAGTTTGTCCCTTGTGGGAAGCAGAGAAGACACGGCCCTCCTTATTGCGGGTCGACGTCGTAGTGGATGAGGAGGGAGCGGAAGACCGGGTTGCGGTACAGACGCAGGCGCTCGTCCTGGAGGATTTGCTTGACGCGCGAGGGGGAGGCTTCGCTCTCGAGTTTTACCATGATTTTGCGGATGTAGAGCGACTGCACGCGGCCTACAGCAGGCTCGTCGGGACCGAACACGCGGTTGCCCAACTGCTGCGCGAGGGCTTGGGCATGGATGGCAGCCGCATCGTCGACCGTGCGGGCATCGCGGTGACGTAAGTAGATGTAAATCACCCGGGCGAACGGGGGATACAGACACCTTTGCCGCTCGCCTAATTCATGCTCGTAAAATCCCTGATAATCATGCGTTTTCACGAATTGTAGGATGGGATGGACGGGCTGGTAACTTTGGATCACGACCCTCCCTTGCTGACCCTCTCGCCGACCTGCGCGACCGGCCACTTGCGACATCATGTTGAACGCCCGCTCCGACGACCTGAAGTCGGGGAAGTTGATCAACGCGTCGGCGTTCAGGACGGCCACCACCGACACGCCGGCGAAGTCCAATCCCTTGGTAACCATCTGGGTACCAACGAGAATGTCGGCCTTGTGCTGGGAGAAATCGTCGATTATATTGTCGTAGGCGTCCTTGCTGCGCGTGGTGTCGAGGTCCATGCGCAAGATGCGATATTGGGCGAATCGTTGCTCTACCTCAGCCTCGACGCGCTCGGTGCCGTAGCCGACGGTTTCGATGGCCGGCTCGTGGCATTGCGGGCAGACGTTGGGCACGGGATAGAGAGCGCCGCAGTAGTGGCAAACCAGCTGATTCTGACGGCGATGGAACGTAAGCGACACGTCACAGTGCTCGCATTTGGGGATGTAGGCACACGCCTTGCAGCGCGCCATTGGGGCGAATCCTCGGCGGTTGAGGAAGAAAATTGCCTGCTCGCCATGGCCGAGCGCCTGTGAGGCTAGTTCGACCGTCGTTTTGGCTAAAGAGCCCTCGGCTTGTCCTGCGAGACGGGCGCGCTTGAGGTCAACCACCTCGATTTCGGGCAACTGCGCGTCGCCGTAGCGGTGGGTCATCTCTACGAGACCCCAGCGGCCCGTTTTGGCCTTGTAATAGCTTTCCACTGAGGGTGTTGCCGAGCCGAGCAGGGTTTTTGCGCCGTGCATGGTGGCCAGGACGATGGCCGCGTCGCGGGCGTTGTAACGTGGAGCCGGATCATACTGCTTGTAGCTGCTCTCGTGCTCCTCGTCGACGATCACCAGCCCCAAGCGGGCGAACGGCAGGAACAGCGCCGAGCGGGCACCGATCACCACGCACGGCTCGCCGCTGTCCAATAGTTTTTTCCAAATGTCAACACGCTGATTGTCGGTGAATTTGGAGTGGTAAATCACCACCCGGGAGCCAAACACGCGCTGCAACCGCTTGGTCAACTGAGTGGTCAAGGCTATCTCGGGCACCAGCATCAGCGCCTGGTTGCCCTGGTCGAGCACATATTTAATAAGGTGCATGTAAAGCTCGGTCTTGCCCGACGACGTCACGCCGTGCAGCAGCGTCACCTGCTTGTCGAGGAACGAGCGGTGAATCTCGTCCAAAGCCCGCGCCTGGTCGGGGGTTAGGGTTGGAGGCTCCTTGACGGGAGCACCGTCGTAGGCAAATCGGTTCACCTCCTTCTTGTACGACTCCACTAGGCCCTTTTTGGCCAGCGAAAGCAGTATCGTGGAGGTCATCCCGGTCTTTTCGAGCAGTGCCTCGCGAGTGACCTCCGCCGGGGTCGCTCCAGGCCGAAGCGCGCCCGACATGGCGAGCATCGTCTGCAGCATCTGCTCTTGCTTGGGCGCTCCTTTGGTCGCGTCAAAAGCTGCGTGTAGCGCCTCGGGGTCCCGAGGATTGAACAGCAGGCGCACCATCGCTACCTTGTGGGCCGTGTATCGCTCGACGATCTTCTCGGAAACCACCACCAATCCGCGCTCTAGCAGGCGTGAGGCGATTTGCGGCACAGCGGTGAAACCGGTGGCCTTGACGATGGCCGCCACCGACATTTTCCCCTCCTGGTTGAGGTGATGCAGCACAATCTGCTCGCGGTCGGTGAGTGACGCCTCCACCCCCTCTTGGGCGAGCGCCTCGTCATAGTCGGGATTCAGCTCGAGGAACGTCTCGCTCTCCACCTTCAATCCCGCGGGGATGGCGGCCTTGTACACATCGCCCAGCGATGCCATATAGTAATCAGAGAGCCATTGCCAGAATTTCAACTGGGGATGGCGCACGATCGGCCTGTCGTCGAGCGCCGAGAGTATCTCCTTGACCTGCACGCCCTTGGGAGGCTCAACAGCCAAGGCTGTGACGATGCCGGTGTAGTGCTTCCTCGCCCCGAACGGCACGACCACGCGATGACCCACCGTGACCTTCCCGGCCAGCGCCTCGGGCACCCGATAGGTGAACGTGGCGTTCAACGGCAGCGGCAACACCACCTCAGCAAATTCCGTCCTCTCCATTTTTTACTTTGCTCTTTTTCCGTTAATGTACCATCCCCATGGGTTCGGATATAGAGATTGACGTGTCGTACATCTAAACTCTCTTAATTGTGAATACAATGTGTTCGCAATTTGATAACCTAAAATATAATCCCCACATCCGTTGTAGCTCATGAAAAATATAGGTTGATATCTCTCCAAATTTGTCTCCAACGTGGACAAAATTGGACCTCTTTCGTATAAATGGCGGGAGGTGTCAATGATGTTTCTAACATCTTGGACAAAGGATGTCGAAAGCGTTTCTTTCATGGGTGTATGGGGGAGACTTTTACAGTTTGTATTTTTTGCCGAGGTAGCGGCGGCGCAAGATTTTCCATTGCTGGTGACGCGCCACGCGGCGGTGGTAACGCGCGTAGGCCTCCATCGCCTCCACGCTCGCGCGGTCAAACTCGCCGTCGGTAGCCATGGCATAATGCGCGGCCAATCGGGCGATGTCCTCGGGGCACCAGAAGATCGCCTTGAACATCGACATCAGCTCCTTGTGGTCGCGCTGGTTGAAGGTGATGCGGTTGAGGTCGACGTACTGGAATTGGTACTCCCCCGCGTCGTCCTTGCCGTAAAGAATGTTACCAGGCGAGAAGTCGCGTATCTGCACCCCCTTGGAGTGAAGCCGGGCCATCTCGCGCCCCAGCGCGGCGATGATGGCGGGGCCTTCCTCGGTGGTCTCCTTGTGGCGTATCGTGGGAAGGTCGACCTGCAGGGAGAAGTAGTAGCTTTCGGCAAGCCAAGGCGTGCGGTGCTCCACGTAGGCGATCGGCTCAGGCGTACCAAAGCCGAGGCGCTGCAGCTCCATGCCGTTGTGGAACGAACGGTAAGCCTTGCTCTTGCGCAAGGTCACGTAGACGATATGGTTGGGAAATTTGGGCACGTGGAAGCGCTTGATGTTGATTTTCAACCCGTCACGCTCCACCCAGCCCAGGCGGTTGCGGCGGTCGTAGATAATGTGCAGGTCGTCAGGCAACCCGTTTTCGGCCACCTCGCGCACAAAGCCCTCCAGAGCCTTGTACTTGGGGTTGATTTCCACGCGCAGGCTCATTGTTGCTGGTGGGTGTTATTGTGCCGTAAAATGCGGCGCGCGAGGCCGTAGGACATTACGGCCGAGCGGAAGGCTTGCGCCGAAATTGCCCGCCCTGGCGCGCCGTCCAGAAAACCGCCTTTCATCACGTAGCTGTTGAAGAATTGGCGGACGCCCTCGATGTAGGGTGTAAGTGGGCTCACGCGCTCCTGCGAGGCGGCGATCACGCGACCCTGCATGGCAGCTTGGAGCGACTGCGTGCGGCGGTATTCGTCGGGGCACGAGCAACGGTAGTGGAGGATGTCGCCTCGTAGCATGCACGGGCGCACCGAGTTGGGGAAAATCACCTTCTCGGCCACGTCGCGCAGGTCCCACGAGGCGTAGGATTTGTCAAACAAGCGCGTCTGCACGTCGGGGTACCATCCCGAGTGCCTTACCGGCTCGCCGCAGAAAAAGTTGAGGCGCGACATGGCGTAGACCCGGTGGGTGAATCCTTCCTTTTTCAAGTCGATCAGCGATTGGCGCAGGGCTGGCGACAACACCTCGTCGGCGTCGATCGACAGCACGTAGCGGTGGGTGGTGAGCGACGTCGCGTATTGGCGTTGAGCGCCGTAGCCATGGAAGCGGCGCTGCGTCACACGGCATCCGTGGCGCCGGCATATTTCGGCGGTGGCGTCCGATGAAAACGAGTCGATGACCACTATCTCGTCGGCCACCCCCTCAAGAGAGCGTAAGCACTGCTCGATACGGCTTTCCTCGTTGCGCGTGATTATTGTGGCTGAGATTTTCTCCATGGTAACGCGAAGGTAGGAAAAATGCCGCGGGTGACCAAAATTTTTTATCGGCGCATGCCGGGAGGGGGACCGCCGGGACCGCCGCGGCGACGGCCGGTGTCGCGCATCTCAGGCTCGTTCCCCTTGCCGAACGAATTGAAGCGGTAGCTCAGGGTGGCCATGAAGTAGCGCGTAAGCGAGTTGTAGCGGGTGTCGTCGATATAGTTGGCGGTGACGGTGCGGGTCACGTTGTTCTTCTGTTGCAGCAGGTCGTAGACCTTGACGGAGAACGTGGCGGCCTGATTCTTGAGGAATTGATAGGAGATGGAGGCGTTCCACATCCAGTAGTTGGAGTTGTAGCCCGAGGCGTAACCCGAGGTGCCGGTATAGGTGACGTCGGTGGCCAGGACGATGCCCCAGGGCGAGTACCATGTGCCGTTGAACGTGCCCCCGTAGCCTTGGATGGTCTGCTGCGAGGTGGTGGAGACGGATGCCCAGGTTTTCTGCACCATGTAGTTGGGTCGCAGCTCCAGCTCGAGGTTGTCGGGACGGAAAGCGATACCGGGCGACTCATGCACGCTCCACGTGGTGGTGGTGTTGCGGTCGCCGTTGTTGAAGCCCACCGAGTGGTTGACGTTGGTGTAGATGTGGTTGGACACCTGCCACGTCTTGCGGCGCAGGGGCTGTGAATACATGTTCATCACGCGCAGCGACCACACGCCGTTGACGTTGGCGTAGGTGGTCACTTGGCCGCCCGTTAGGGAGTTGTAGGTGGTGCGCGACACGATGGAGTTCTGCACCAATTGGGCGTCGGCCATCAACATGATCGAGCGCTGCGCCTCGGCGTTGTAATCCTGGAAGCGCAGGCGCAGGTTGTGGGTGAACGTGGGGTCAAGGTCGGGGTTACCTACTACGACGCGCAGCGGGTTGGAGTAGTCGGCCACGGGTTGCAACTGCGTCATCGACGGCTGCGACGAGCGCCCGCGATAGTTGACCATAATCGAGCGGCTCTTGCCCATCTTGTAGCGGTAGCGCAGGAACGGGGCGTAGTTCCACACCCACCGCTCGGGGATGTTCTTGGCCTCGTTGATCAGGTCGCGCGACTTGGACATCGAGGGCACCAGCGACAAGCCGGCGTCCAACGTGTGGGTCTTGGTCACCCATTTCAAGCCCACGCGGATGTCCTGGGTGAAGAACTCGTTGCGGAAGCGGTTGCTCAGCGAGTCGACCTGCTCCATCTCGGGCAGCACTATAGGCTCATAGAGAGGTCCGTTGGGCCACTCCAGGGGATGCTCGTAAGTGATCTTGTCGGCGTTGTTCCAGCGATATTGGAATTGGTAGCTGAGAGTCAGAAACAGGCCTTTTTTGAGGTTCAACGGCTCGGTCCAGGTGGCGCGGGCGCGGATAAGGTTGCTCCACGTGTGGTCGTCGCCGTATTGGTCGTAGGCGTCGATCGAGTCGTTGAACAGGTAAAAGGTGTTGTGGGAGTAGGTGTTGGCTTTCTCGCGCACGTTGGAGTAATCATAGCGCACGTTTACCGAGTAGCTGCGCCCGGGATGGCTCTTGAAGTTGTGGTTGAACGTGAGTTCGCCACCCAGCTCAAAGGAGTTGCCGCGGGAGTCGTTGGTGTTGAACGAGCGGGTCACCGGCACGCGCAGGCCCGAGATGTTGAGCGTTGAGTCGAGGCTCTCCGAATCGTTGTGGTTGAACGAGAACCGGGGGCGGAAGTCGAAGGTGTTGAACGAGTCGGGCTTCCACTCCACACGGAAGTCGGCGCGCAAGTTGTGGCCGCGGTCGCGGGCCTTGGAGCCGGAGTTGCTGTACGACGACGAGTCGTTGAACAGGTACTCGCGGTTTTGCAATTTACGGGTGTCGCGGTCGGTGTGGGAGTACATCACGTCGCCGCCGAAGCGTATGATCTCCTCCTTGCCCACATTGAAGTTGAAGCCGAGGGTCTGGGAGGTGTTGACACCCTGGTCGCCGCCGAATCGGCGGAAGCGCGAACCGTTGCCATCGGTGAAACCGAGGTCGTTGGTGTTGTTGGCGCCACCGAGGAAGGTGAATTGGTTGCCGTTCTGGAAGCGGTTGACGTTGAAGTTGACCTGGTAGCGTTCGTCGGTGCCGTAGCCGGCCTCGACGGTGCCAAACCATCCGTTCTTCATGTCCTTTTTGACTGTCAAGTTGATCACGGTCTCGTCCTCGCCGTCGTCGACGCCGGTCAAGCGAGCCAAGTCGCTCTTACGGTCCACCACCTGCAGCTTGTCCACCATGTCGACAGGCAGGTTCTTGGACGCCACCTTGGGGTCGTCGGAGAAAAATTCTCGGCCGTCCACGAGGATTTTGGTCACCTCCTTGCCGTTGGCAGTGATTTTGCCCTCCGAGTCGACCTCCACGCCGGGCAGACGCTTCAGCAGGTCCTCAACAACGGCGTTGGGCTGCGTCTTGTAGGAGTCGGCGTTGTACTCGATGGTGTCCTCCATCACTTTCACCGGGGTCTTTACTGCTGTCACGGTGGCCTCTTTCAGGAGCACCGATGATTCGCCAAGAGTGATGTTTCCCAGCCGTAACGCCTTGTCACCCACGGTGATATCGGTGTATTTTGTGGTGTAGCCTATATACGACGCGGCCAGGATGTATTTCCCGGCTTTCACCTCTTGGAGGCGGAATTGGCCTTGCAGATTGGAGGCTGTACCCTTGACGTAGGAAGAGTCGCGCGCGGCCAGCAGTCGCACGGTGGCCTCGGGCAACGCCTCGCCTGTTTCGTCAACGATGGTGCCACTGATCGAGGTGGCCTGCAAGCCCAGGGCCATGACAGCCGCAAATATGGTGAGAATTAGTTTATGGGGCATATCGTGATGAGTTCTTGGATGTATTGACTCCGCTCTTGGCGAAAGGTTTAGCTGAATTTTGGTTTTTATAGCTGATTGCGGAATTTCCCTATAAAAACGTATCTTGGTTTAACATTTATTTGTGCACTTTCCGGGGCATCCTTCCCTCTTGCACCACAATGTACATTCCTTGCGGTAACGATTGCAGCGAGGTGCCGGCGTGGCGCCCCTGCAGGTCGTAGACGTCATAGTGGACCGTATAGTCGATGGCATCGCTGGTTATATCCTTGACTGCCAGGAAGTCGCAATCGGAGGTTTGGCCAAACTCGCGCCACACCGGAGCCGCCTCGTAGGTCGTCATGGCGTTTTCCCAAACGAGCAGCGTCGCCTCCTTGAGCACGCGGTTCTCGAATCCGTAGCCGTTGGACATCAGCGACACCTCAACGGGGGTGAACGTGGGCGGTATCACGTTGCTGCAATACACCTCGCGCAAGCCCCAGCAGTAGGCGAACGCGTCCTCGGCAATCTCCTCCACGTTGTCGCGCAGGACAATCTCTTTCAGCACCGAGCAGTGGTCGAAGGCGCCTTGCCCGATGCGGCGCAAACCGGCTCCCGAGGGTACACCTTGCAGGGCCGTGCAACCGGCGAACGCTCCCTCGCCGATCTCGGTCAATCCGTCGGGGAAGGCCAAGCCCTGGAGATTGGAACAGGAGTGGAAGGCGTAGCGGGGAATGTCGGTGAGGTTGCTCCCCATCTGCACCCAAAATATTGAGCTGCAGTTCATAAACGAGCGCTCGCCAATCGCGGTAAGCGACTCGGGGAAGTCGCAGCCACGCAGCACCTTGCAACCCGCGAACGCCTCATAGCCAATAGTTTCCACCCCCTCCTGAACGGGGAATTCCGTCATGGCGATGCAGCGGTAGAACGCGCGGTCGCCGATGGCGGTGATGGTACCCGGAAGGGTGATGTCGTTCAAGCCGCCGCAGTCGTTGAAAGTGTTGTCCTTCAGCTCGGTAATCGGAGCGAGAATCTCCACCTTGGCCAGATAATGGCAGCCCTGGAAGAGGCCCGCGCCCAGGGATGTCACCGACGCGGGAATACTCATCTCCTTCACGCCAGTGTAAGCCAAAGCATACTCGCCAAGCTTCTCCACACCGTGCTGTATATCGATGTTAGTCAGGGCGTTGCATCCGTAGAATGCGCTGTCACCTATCTCTTTTACCGTGACGGGGACGTCCACTTTCTCCAGCGCCACACACTGCTCAAACGCGCAACGCTCTATCCGCGCGATCTGGGATGAGTTGGTGGCCGTGACCAGAAATTCACAGTCGGCAAACGCCTGCTCGCCCATTTCTCGAAGCGATGCGGGGAGGTCGATTGAGGTGATAGCCGACGATTTAAACGCTTGGTTGCAAATGCGTTGTAGCTTGTCGTTGAGAGTGACGGTGGCCAACTTGGTGCAACCGTGGAACGCGCGGTCGCCAATCTCGGTGAGTTGGGCCGGTGCCTCGAAGGATTTCAGGTACACGCAATCCTCAAACGCACTGGTGCCAATCGTGGTAAGTTCGTCGGGGAGATCGACTTGATTAAGGCGCGAGCAGCCGAAGAGGAGGGAGTCGGCCAACTCAGTGACGCCGCTTTGGATTTTCAGGCGCCGTAGACTCTCGCAACCCTGCATGGCGTTGGGACCGATGTAGGTGACGCCCGACGGGAAGTCGAGGGAGGTAATCCACAGGCACCCCGAGAAAGCGTGGTGGCCCACCGAGCGAAGCGCCGACGGCATCGTCACGGTGGTGATTTTCGCACAGTCCTTCAAGGCGTTGTCGGCCAGGGCCACTACCGAGTAGGTGGTGGACCCCACGGTGAAAGATGAGGGGATAGAGAGGGAGTAGGAATGGTTTTTGTTGACCAGTCCTGCCAGTTCTACTTCATTGTCGCTCAGGATGTTGTAGTAGAAACCGTTGTTTGTGATATCGTAAGCGCCAGCCGATATTGCGAGCGTAAATATTGCAAAAAATGAGAGTAAGCGATTCATCTCCGCGAAGATACGCAAATTTCCCCACCCCTCCCC
>JAJPXC010000054.1 GCA_021205635.1 Bacteroidales bacterium
GTTAGTGATTATTTTGTTTACTCACAACCGGTCCAAAAAATGGGGAGTAGTACAATTTGATATGGGATAAATGAAGTTGTATCTTGGCTCAAAACTTCAAAATCATTCTTACTTAAATGAGCAAAGACAACTTTATAGAGGAGGAAATTCCTTACGAAGTGTTAAAACAGTTCGGTCTGAAACAACAAATGCTTGAGGACTTACCTCAAGATGTTATTCAAAACATTCTTGGGGGCAAACTCTCACCTGTTTTACCAATGAAATACCATACGTTGGATGGTAACATAATCGAGTTTAAGAGTCGGTTCAGGTTGACAAGGAGCGAGGACGGGCAGGTGCATGTGTTATTCGCGCCCAAGTTGAAAGAAGCGGATTTCACTCGGTTCAATGGCGAGCAGCGTGAGAGGCTGCTCAAAGGGATGTCTGTGATTGCCCTTACTATCACAGATGATGGCGCGCGCACGATGACGTTTTATCAGCTGGATCCCGCGACCCGTCAGGTGATGAGTGCGCCCATGCCCGCTATGACCCACAACATTTACAGTATCGCCGAGCAGTTTGAGATGAACAACGCTGAAAGGGATACCCTCTTGCAAGGGGATCCGGTGACGATTTATCCCGAGGACGAGGCAATCACCATAGGCGTGTCCTTGGTTGACAAGTGCGGTATCAGAATCGTCAAAGGCGAGGAGGATGTGTGGCTGCAATCCTCCCGTCGTGAGTATCAGAAGGAAAGCTACGCTTTCGGGCTTAATGGTTGTTGGGTTATCGGCGATGATGGCGAGTTTGCGGGATACGTCAAGGAAGAAGACTATTCGGACGAAATCTACAACGAGCTTAAACGGCAATCCCGACAGGAAACCACCCGATCTTCCATAACTAGATAGTAAGGGTTCACCCCCCCACTCTATCCACCAACTAACAACTGAAAACTAACAACTGAAAACTTTTATGAAGTACATCTCAGAAGAACAACTAATCGAGCGCTTGCAGGGGGGGATGATGACCAAGGTTGAGTTCATCCTCGCATACTCCCCCGAATGGGAGGAGGAGTACAAGCAATATTGCCGCCAGCGAGGACTCGGCATGGACGAGTTTTCGGCACAGAACTTCTTTGACTACAAAGACGATGTGCTGGAATACGGCATCACCGTAGACAATGCATAATGCAGAGTGCACAGTGCACAGTGCACAATTAATAGTGCTTAATGCAGAGTGCACAGTGCACAATTACAAAGTCACTAAATTTCAATCACATTGAATTGAATGAGTGTAAGAAAGAACACCAATCCACGCGCGCTTAATCTCTCGCCCGAGTTGCAGGAGATTTTGCAGCGCAACGGCATGAAGGCGCAGATTGCCCAGGCGCAGGACGGCTCGTTCCGTCTTGTGGTGCAGGGTCACGACTCGCCTGTAATGTCCTACGCCATCACCAACAAGCAACTCAACGCCTTGACTGACTGGGGCACCAACACGGCCAACCGCAAAGCCTACAACACTTTCGCATCGTTAGTCAAGGACAACTTCTATATGCCCAAGGACTTCACCCACGCCCGAAACGCCAATGGGCGTGTGGCGATGGGTCTGCACGGCTATCGTGTGGGTGCCGGGGAGTATGGTAGACCCGCCACCGCTGGTTGGCGTGTCCACGGTCCCGGAGGCTATTGCCATCCGTTCCTTGGATGGTCACCCCGCCAACAGGAGGGCTGGCATTTGCGCCGAATCGGCGGGGAGTTGTACTATGGCGGTGCTCCTATGGTTGCTGACCGTCCAGACGGGAGAATGAAACCTGGAGAGTTGCAATCCGGTGGCTATGGTTTCTACTACAAAGGTGATACGCAGGTAGTTAGTGGCTCAATGCAAGGATTTGACCCATTGTCAGAGTTGCAAACCGCTATCCAGCCCATCACCTATACGCAACGCCCCGAAAAAGAAGCCACCCCTTACTCCCAAGCTATCACCTCAGACGTGTATTTCACCACTGAGAAATGGCAACAGGAGTTAGCCGAACATGGCTTGGTGGTTGACGCCACGAACAAGACGCTGATAGTGCAGTCACAGAATGTGCCAGTCGATTTGGCTTACGACCTAACTGACGAGCAACTGGCCGTGATTCTCAATCCCGATCTCAAAGAAGCTTCGGTAGAGCAGCGTCTCACCACCATCAACCAAGTCATCTCGGTTGATTTCTCCCAGGGTGTGACCAAGGCCGACCTTGAATCCACCAAAATCATCGACCTGCCGCTGAAACCCGAAGTCGCGGAGGAGTTGAACACCCAGTTGACAGCACAGGAGCAGCAGTATCAAGCCCTCGAACAACAGATAATTGAGGTTGAGCAAGCCCAGCGTCCCCATCTGCCCGAGGACAAGCGCGAGGGGGTAATTAATATGGATGGGCATGACCTCGATATACTCGACCCAAACAAGGGTTGGTACCGGGAGGGCAACCACGGCAGAGAGGTCACTGTTGATGACATCAGGGTAGAGCCATCCCCTGAAACCGAAGGCAAATATAAGATGACGGCCATCATTGACGGCAAGACGGTGAGCCACGAGATATCCAAAAAGGATTACGAGAAGTTCTCGGCCATCGACGACATGCACCGCTTCAAGATGTTCTCCAAAATATTCAAGGAGGTAGATTTGAAGACACGGCCTGCCGACGAGAGGGTGCAGGTGCAGCGAGGCGGTGACGGGCGCGATAATGCGGCGAAGGTGTTCGGCGCCATCTTCGCCGGTTTGGCGGTCACGGGAGAGGTTATCGGTTTGGTCAAGGGTGGTCCAGGGCACGGTCGCCCATCGCCCGAGTTCTATGGAGGCGGTTCGGTCTATCACAAGCCCGGCGTGGATTCCCCCGCAGACATAGCCCACAGGGCTTTTGAGGCGGGTATGAACACAGCGGATATGCAACACGATTTGGGACGTGGACGCTAAACTCACATACCGGGACTACCAGCAGCGGATCAGCATACAGGACGTGCTGCTCGACGCCGGGTATCGCCAAAACCGCAAGGACGGTTTGCGTTATCCGTCTTACTCACGCGTCGGTTCGGACGGTCGGCGCGTCAGCGGCGACAAATTCATCGTCACCCGCAACGGTCTGTGCTGCTTCCGACCCCCGGAGCAGAAAAACTACAACGTCATCTCATTCATCAAGTCGTTCCCCGAGAACTTCTCAGACTATCGTCCCGGCATGGACAAGGACAGGTTGGTCAATCTCGTGTGCCGCCGATTGCTCAATTGCCCCATCGAGGAACGGATCTCACCCTTATCCCCCTCCATGACACCACAAAGGCCTTTCGACATGGACCAATATGATAATGTGGGATTCTTCCCTGGCGCTCCATCCACATGGAAACCGTTCTACCCCTATTTCAAGGCTCGCGGCATCAACCTTGACACCCAAAATGTGTTCAGCGGTTACTTCCTGTTGTCCACCGGTCCCAAAGGCTACACCAATCTCACATTTCCCTTGACTTTACCCAATGACGAGGACAAAGTGACCGTGGTGGGTTTGGAGGAGCGTGGCCGTCCAAACAAGGATGGCAAGACCTACAAGGGTTTAGCCAAAGACTCCGACGCGAGCCGCGGTTTGTGGATAGCCCGCTTGGCCAACCACCAATCCCAACACGGACCTGTCACACCGCTGAAAGAGGTGGAGAAAGTGTATTGGTTCGAGTCGGCCTACGACGCTATGGCCTACTACCAGTTACACAAGAAAACCCCGGGTATCGGTGACGCTGTGTTCGTGTCAACCAGCGGTAACCCCTCGAGAGGCCAACAGGACGGCATGGCCAGGGTAACGCCCGATGCGACCCATGTCCTGTGTTTCGACGCTGACGAGGCTGGCGAGAAATTCGCCCGCAACTTCTATACGACCCACCCGGAATTAAGGGTTGTAAGGGCTATACCCGATCCCGGTTACAAAGACTGGAACGAACAGTTGTTGGGTGAGCTGAAAAGAGAACAGTATAACGAAGTGGATCAGCCAAAAGGATGCCGTAGATGAAAAAAGGATTTTTCTTCATACTTGTGTTTTGCTGCGCGGTCAACGTCGCCCATGCCGAATTCGCGCTCGCGAATCCACTGGAGTGGGCGGCATTGGCCGAAGGCAACGAGCTGATCAACGGCGAGGTGAAGTCCACCACCGAGCGGCAGTTGCAGACAGCCGCGTTGCAAAACGCCATCGCGGGCGAGTTCACCCAAATCAAGAGCTGGGAGAAGAAGTATTACCGTTACCTGACCGAGGTTGACGGTTTCGCCTCGTCAGTGAAAGCAGCCACCACCCTCTACCACGACGGCGTGATGGCATTAGTGACGCTCAACAAACTCCGTAAGGCCATCGCCGGCAACCCGCAGGGAGCCATCGCCACGATGTCGATGAACAACCTTTATATGGAGACGGCTCAAGAGTTGGTCACGGTCTACAATGTGCTAAACGACGCTGTGGCAAAGGGTGGAAAGGAGAATATGCTCAACGGCCAGCAACGCTCGCAGACCTTGTGGCTACTTCAAGACCGACTGAGAGCTTTCGGGCAAAAGCTGCGGTTCCTCTACATGAGCGTGAGGTTCTACACCCTGGCCGACGTGTGGAACGGAGTTACCGCCGGGATGATTGACCGCGACCACTTTATGATCGCGAGAGATGCGCAAAGACGCTGGCGACGCGCCGCTAAATCAGTGCAGCGTTAATGCATAATGCACAGTGCATAGTGCACAATTAATAGCTCATGTGGCAGATACTTCACAAACGATTAATCCTCATTGCATTATGCACTGTGCACTATGCACTGTGCATTGGCCAAAGTGATCCCACGTTGGTTGGAATGATTGTGATGTACACGGAGAAAGCGGAGAAGTCCTTGAAGGCTCAGGAGGCTGCCATGGCGATGCAAACTACCGGTCATATCTGGTCGCAGGAGGAATGGGAGAAAACAACCTCGTTGCAACGGGAGTTCAACAACTACCTCGACCAGTTCCACACTGTGATTTGCTACGCTGCGCAGATTTACGGGTTCTACCACGAGATCTCGATGCTCACCGACAACATCTCGAATCTCACGTTCCAACTGAAGAAAGCCCCCGCCAACGCCGTGGCTTTGAGCCTGTCCTCGCGTCGCAACCAGATTATCCGGGATGTGATTTACGGCAGTGTGGACATCTGCAACGACATCCGCCAAACGTGCCTTTCATCTACCAAGATGACCGAGAGCGAGAGGTTGGAGGTGGTGTTCAACATCCGACCCAAACTGAAACTGATGAACCGCAAACTGCGCAAACTCATCCGCGCGGTCAAATACACCACATTCGGCAGCGTGTGGCTTGAGATTGACGACCGCTATCACTCCTACCGTGTCGACAAGGACGGCATCGGCAAAGCCGCCTACAAGCGCTGGCGAGCCGCGGGCGACATCAAACCCTCGGGAGGCTCCGGCATAGGCGATCCCGTCCGTCCCCGTCCTGGAGTTGAGATTAATGACTCAATACAATACATTCAGTAAACGAACTATCAACTTTAAACTTTAAACTTTCAACTTTAAACTTTTTTCATGGGTCTTTGGAAATCAGCAATAAACCTCGCTAAGGGTGCCGGCAAGGTTGTGACCTACCCTGTCAAGCACCCCATGCAAACCCTCGGCGCGGGCAAGAAAGCGGTTGTTGGAGGAGCCGCCGGGTATGTCGGCTGGGAGGCCATCGTCAACGACAAGCCAGTGGCCGAGACCGTCACCGGACTTGTCGTGGGCGAGGAGGCGGCCCAAAAGGTCGGCGAGACCGTCGACGCTACGCTCGGCATAATCTCCACCACCGCACAGACCGTCAACGACTTGAGCGAGAAAGCGTCATCGGCGTTGACCGGCATCGGCAACGTCCTTGGCGGTGGCACCGACGAGAACGGCCAAAGCAAAGGAGGCTTGTTCTCCGGCATAGGCAACTTCATGACCTCGCTGCTCTCGGGCAACGGCACCTCTATGATCGGCGACTTCTTCTCCAATATAGGAAAGGGAAAGGTGTCGGGACTGAGCCTCGCTGGTCTTGTTGGAGCTGGACTGCTCATCTTCGGGCGTTTCGGCTGGCTCGGCAAAATTGCGGGCGCATTGCTCGCCATGACCATACTCGGAGGGAACATCAATACCGCAAAGGTGATGGGAGGAGAGCAGTTGGCATCGAACAACAACCAATCCCGCCAACCCTCCCTTAACCCAACCGAGAGCCAAACGCAAGTGTCTAACACCCCCGTGATTCATCGCGGGCGATAATCATACAGAAAGGATAAATGGAATTTAAACAAGAAATGAATCTCGTGTCGGCCAGCGGCTACTGCATGCCTTTCGAGGAGCGTGACGGCGACGTGAACATACTCCAAAACTTCGGCGACGGACACCCCTCGGTCGATTTCAAGACCCGCCACTATCCTCTTATGGCCGTGGCCGACGGCGTGGTGTCGGGAGTTAATTTCGGCAACGGTGACGACGGTTTATGCCTTACCGTGCGCTACGGCAAATGGGACGTGACCTACGGTCGCCTGTCAAAGGTGGGCGTGTCGCCGTTCCAAAAGGTAAGCGCGGGCGACTGCGTGGCTGTGTCCACCGACATCCTCCCCGTGACCACCCGCTTTGACGGCGAGGTCATCGATCCGATGGAGTTCATCACGATGCTCTACGCCAACGTCAAGATGTGGTCGCAGCAAAACGAGAGGCAACCCGAATACGCCATGACCGATATGGGCGTGACAACCTCCTTCGATGACCGCCAGGACGAGATCGAGCGATTGATGACCCGCCACTACGCGGGCTATCTGCGTGACCTCGGTTTGGGACGCTACTCCGTTCCCGAGCGCACAGGCGAGTCGCTTCGCAATCTGTTCACCCAGGGTCACGCCCGCGGCATGTTCTACGAGACGATGCCCTCGATGATTAACCCATTGGGATTGGGACGCAGGGCCAAATCGCTCGTGGCGAAAGCCCAGGGATTGCTCATCGCCGACTTCCTCAATTATCTTATCGAGATCAGGGGCATGGAGTTGGCGGGATTCCCCGAGATTAAAAAAAACGGTTAGCGACGGTGGCGGAGTTCCCGGCGCACTGATCGACCCGCTTAAAGACCTGACTATAGATGTGTGTGCATTTGACATACCGCGCGAGGCTACAGTCTACCCCGACAGGGCTTACACCCGGTGGTGGACCAAAAGCTGGTTCAACAACCGCCAGAGCGGTGAGCCGTCGGTGCCCATCGAGCTGTGGCAAGCCATCAAGTTCATCCTCGGGCGTGTCGACCGTGACGAGTGGCTCGACCGCTACTATCCGCGACAGATGCAGACGTGCCGTGACGCCATCAACCAAACCCGGGACACCTTGCTTGGCAACCCCATCACCCCGAAACAATAAGAAGTCATGAGCGCTCCTTTGAGTAGAAGCAACGTACCCGCCGTGGAGTACCTTATCGAGAGGTACTTTAACGAGCGTGTGGTGCCTGTGATGGACTCCGAGCGCAAGGCTTTGCAGGAGGCGCAGTCCCGGCAGACCAAGAGTTTTGGCGAGAACGTGGGCGAGTTTATCCGCTCGATGGCGATGGCCAGCAACCCCGCCGCCGTTGACGATACCGTCACGTATCTCCGTGCCACTGGCACCGGGGCTTGCGCCAAAACCGAGGAGGACTATGTGTGCTCCGTGCAATCCTCACTCGCCAGCGACCCGGCTATCTCCAATGACTTCTCGGCTTTGGCCGACCAATGGCGAGCGGCGGTGATAGCCGACGTGGGTCAGGAGCGTTACGAGGCTATCTCGCAGAGATTGGGTGCCGACCTCGCCGTGGTCTATGTCAACCAGCGTCTCGACGACCTTATGCTCAACCGCATGGTCAAGGAGAAGATGCCGCAATCGTCGATGGACTACATCATACGCAAGGGAGCGGGCGACTCCATCTTCGGCTTGGGGCAGTCCTCGCTCCAGTCGCCGTTGGAAAAGGAAATTGCAAGGTTGGGTAACGAGGCTTACAACCCCACCGGTGGAGAAAAACTCGCCGCGAGGGGCGTGAGCTTCGTGTCCGACATCGCCGCCATGGGAGGCGCAAGTTCGTGGGGACAATTGGGAGGCTATGCCGCTATGGAGTGCGTGGGTGCCGGCGTCGAGAAACAGTTTGCTTCCGACCAACCGACGCAACAGGGCTTGACAATGGAGCAAGCCGTTGGCCAGGCGTTGTACGGCTCACAGACGGCAATCACCTCTTTCCGCAAACAAGCGCAAGGCATCCAGGCGTATAACAGCACCGAGGTTCAGGGTATAAACGCAGGTTTGAGCAAACCACTACCTAACCTTGGTGCAGCCCCGGCCATCGCTGGGGCAACAGCGTTGGAGGAAACGATGCGTTCGGGAGTAAAGCCTCTATCTGAGGTGTTCCCGACGGAGGATCCTATCGTGGCTTCAGTGAAAGCGAGAGCTGCAAGCAAAGCAAGCGAAGACAAGAAGGTGGAACAAAACGATCAGACCACGATGAGCAATCCAAAAGAAGAAGGCCGTGTCGCCACTGCAACCCAGGAGGAAGTCATGACAACGGTCGACGCAGATACTACGCAATCTTCAAAAGAGGTTGCGCAAGAGGGAACTTCCCAATCAAAGAAAGAGATTGCCCAAGATGATGCTCCACAAAAGGAATTAGTCCAAGAACAGCCCACCAACGAGAACGGTTGGGGAGGCTTGCTGTCCTCTGTAGGATTAGGGTCACTTGGTGACATCGGCTCAAATTTGGGCTATGTGTTGGCGATGCTCCCCGACGTGTTGCTTGGGGCGTGGAGAGGCACAAACAGCAATCTCACGTTCGGCAAGTCCCTGATGCCGTTGGCCTCGATAGTTGCCGGATGCTTCATCAAGAACCCGATAATGAAGATGCTGTTGCTCGGTATGGGTGGCTTGAACCTGTTCAACAAGGCTGGTGAGGACGCTTTGGGCAAGACCGCCAGCGGCAAGTACCGCCGCTACGATGACGAGCCACTGAATCCGAGAATCACCAATCCCGCCATCAACGGCTCGCTGCTCGTGGCCAACATCGACAACGTGCCTTGCTCGATTTCGCTCCCCGCCACGGCGGTCGAAGCATACAACGAGGGCTCGCTGCCGTTGAACACGCTTGCCAACGCCGTCCTTGCCCAGCACGAACGCAACCAAGACGCCACCCGCCTTGCCTACAACAATCTCGACCAGCAACGCTCGGCGCAAGCCATGCAGCTAAAATAGTCCCCTCGGGGCGTTACAGCGTTACGTCGTTATTGCGTTACGTCGTTAATCCGTTAATCTGCAATACTTTAATCCTTTTCTCCTTACGTCCTTTAACATTATCAACACTGAAAACCAAAAACTGAAAACTGATAACATGTCAACCGAAACAACTACAATCACAGAAAAATCCCCTAAAACCGGTCCAGCCGAGAAGGCCGCCCAGTCACGCCAAATCGAGCTGTTAACCGACGCTTTGGCCAACGCCGCGCAAGACGGCACCTGGTTAAACCCCTCTGGCAAGCAAGCTCCCAAGCTCAACAGTTCCACAATGAGCGTCAGCCCCTACAACGCGCTGATGATGGCACTGCACTCCGACCGCGGAGGTTTCAACTCCAACGTCTACGCCACGTTCAACGACGTGCGCAAGTCGGGGCAGTCGGTCCTCAAAGGCGAGCGCGGCGTGCCGTTCAACTTCTACCGCTGGGACACCTACGTCAACCGCCACAACCCCTCCGACGTGATCTCCAAGGATGAGCGCAACGCACTCCCCGCCGACAAGCAGTCCCTCTACAAGGGCGTGCGCCAGCGCGAGGTGCGCACGATGTTCAACGTCGACCAGACCACAATCCAGTTCGCCGACAAGGACGGTTACGCAAAGATCATGGACACCGACGGCAAGCGAGACATACAAGGCAACCTCGCCCAGCTTGACAAATACGCCGAGCAGCAGTTCGCCGCCAACCGCAAGGCGATCGACTCCAACCTCGTCAGAATCCGCCTCGCCACGTCGGGCATTCCCCATTACCATCCCGGCAACGACTCGGTGTATATCCCCGAGAAGGAGAAGTTCGCCGACTTCCAGAGCTACGCCCAGGAGACGATGCGCAAGGTGGTGCTGGCCACCGGCTCGTCGGAGCGACTTGCCCGCGAGGGTGCCGTGATGAAAGGCGACCGCACCCCCTCGGAGGACGCGGGTAAGAGGGAGGCGTTGATAGCCGAACTCGCCTCAGGCGTGAAGATGGTGGAGCTTGGTCTGCCAGCCCGCATCTCCGAAAAGAACCAGGATTTAATCCCTTATTGGGTGTCGGAGATCAAGAACAACCCCAAGATGATGGACGGCATCGAGAGCGACCTTAACAACGCCCTTGGCATGATAACCAAGGCCGAGAACGGAGCGAAGATCGAGAAAGCCTCCGCCGTAGTCAAGGAGCAGGCGCAGAGCTACGTCAAGAAACCGCAGGTGTCCCCCTCCGAAGCCCTTGTGCTCCAGGACATCCTCCGCTACGGCGGCATGAACATCGACCAGCGTAACTTCGGAAAGGATACCGAAAAAGCCGAAGCCGCCAAGAAAGAGTTCATGCAGAAATTTAACAATTTGGACTATTACGAGGGCCAGATGCTCTACGGTCTGCACATGACCAAGGCGCAGGAGGATCCCGAGCTGATTGACGTGGCGTGGACCAAAGCCACAGGCGAGGGCGCGCGCATCTACGACAAATGCACCCAGTGGCTCCCCAATCCCGACGAGCAGAAAGGCTCCTACTTCATCGCCGACGAGTTGGACACCATCCCCGACCGCAAGAGCTGCGAGTTCGCCGTTGTCGTTGACGGCAAGAACGGCATCGTGGATGTCATCCTCCCCGAGAACGCCCGCTCGGGTGGCGACGTGGTGATGCCCAACGGCGACCGCCGCAACTTCTGGCTCAGTCCCGACGAGGTGATGAGCGCAGCGGAGCGCAAGGAGCAGAACGCCCAGGTGGTGTGGCTCAACTCCCCCGGCATCAACAAGCCCAAGATCCAGTCCGCTCTGCGTGACGGAGGTGCCAACTACGTGCGTTTCTTCAACAAGGCGGGATTGCTCCGTTACCGTCCCGATGACGCCTATTTCAAGGACAAGCAGGTCTACTCGGCCAAGATGGATGGAAAGGACATCAAGGTGGTGAGCCGTTTCGACGTGCAGGACGCCGTTCGCCGCGCCACCGAGACCACCTTCTCCCGCATCTCGATGCTCAAGACCGACGACGGCAAGTGGGCGATGCTCATCAAGCCTGAGGGGAAGGATTCTTTCGCCATGATTCCCGACGCCGCCGACACCAACCGCTACTTCGCGGCCATCAAAATGCAGAGCGATGAAGCCACCGAGGTGCGTCAGGAGTTGGCACAGAAGTATTTCAACCTCGCCAATGCCCACCCCGAGCTCAAAACCAATCTGTTCTACGACCAGCCCTCGGCCGAGGTCAAGGACAAGCTCGACCGCGTGCAGATTTTCCGCACCCGCGACGATAAAATCATGATTGTGGGCACAATCGACGGCCAACGCCAACCGCCCCGCGAGATCACCAAGGAACAATGGCAAAGACTTTGGGTATGCGACAATGTTATAGACTACAAAAACGCCCTCGCGGCCCAGGTTTACGCTGACCAGCTTGGTCTCGCCGCCAAGGAGGCTATCGTGGCCGAACCCGCCGCCGAGATGGCTGTTAAAGAAGAGGTGAAAGAGGCTGTCGTCGCCGAGCAATCCCAAAAGGACAAGCAGCTGCTTGAAACCGAGAAAAAAACCGAGGCCGACAAGAAAGCTGAAGCCGAGGCCAAAGCCAAGGAGGAGGCCGCCAAGGCTGCCAAGGAGGAAAAGGCCAAGGAGGAGAAAGCCAAACAGAATGCCCGCGACGCCACGCGCTCGGCTGTAAACGCGATAATCACCGTCGCCATGCTCCAGCGTTACGCGCAGATGAAGGAGAAGCATCCCGACGCGGTGATGCTGTTCCGCCAGGGCAAGCAGTATGTGGCGTTGCGTGACGATGTGGCGAAGGTGTCCTCGGTTTTGGCCCTTAACGAGGGTATGGCGAAAGTCGGCGGTCGCCGCGAGGCTTTCGTGGCGTTTCCCCATCAGGATCTTGACGGCTATATCCCCAAGATGGTCAACGCCGGACTGCGAGTGGCCATCGTCGAGGAGTTGGCCCAGGACAAATCCCAGCAGCAACCCGTAACCCGCAGCCGATGAGCCTACAGAGCGATTATTGCGACCGCTATGCGGAGTACGCCATGAAGCAGATGCGGCTCTATGGCATACCCGCGTCGGTCACGCTCGCCCAGGGCATGCTCGAAAGCGGCACCGGTACAAGCAAGTTGGCCCGCAACGGCAACAACCATTTCGGCATCAAGGCTACAAAGGCCTGGCTCGACGCAGGAGGGGCTTACGGTTGTCACACCGACGACAAGCCCAACGAGAAGTTCCGCTACTACTCGTCGGTGGCCGACAGCTACGAGGACCACTCGAAATTCCTGAAGGAGAACAGCCGCTACGCCAAATGCTTCGACCTGCGCGCCGATGATTACACCGGCTGGGCGCGGGGCTTGCAGAAAGCGGGCTACGCCACCGACCCCAACTACGCCAAGTCGCTTGTGGCTATGATCGAGAAATACGACCTCGCCAAATACGACAAGATGGTGATGCAAGGGGAATATGTCGGCCCGAGCCAAACAGAGGGTCAAACCGAGGGTTCCTCGCAGGACAAGAAGGCGAAAGTTGACCTCACGCAATCCCCCGACACGTGGCTCCATCAGATATTCTCGTCCTCCAACAAGGACGGTGAGTCGGAATCCCAATCCGAGGGCTACGGAGGCGACCCGATAATGGAACTTGTGATGGGGTTGTTCACCTCGCTTATGCTCTTGGCGACGCAGCTCGACAACAAGCAACAGGCGGCGGAGCAGGTGAACGCCACCAAGTCGGTGGATTTGTCCCCGCTCACCCCCTCGTTCCGTGACTGCCAACTCCGAATGCAAGGCGACAAGGCGACGCTCACCGTCAACGGCTCGGCGCAGAAGCAGCTCACTCCCGCGGAGCTGCAACGGCTGTCTCAGACCGTCAACGACCCGAATCTCACCGACGAGCAGAAACGCTCGTTGGTGGGTTCGATGGACACCTCGATGATGGCTCCGCAACTGGCCCAGGCCAATTACGAGCGCATCTCGGCCGAGCAGTCACAATCCCAATACCTGCGCCGATGAAAGACGTTGCAATGTTCGCTGCCATCGGCATCATCCTCTCCATCATTTACACTGGCGTGGTGGCTTTATTCCTTTTCGAGTTCATCGCCGCCCGCTTCCGCGATTAATCAGTGGCCCCCAACCCCCCGAAACGGGGCCTTCCATCCGGATGGCTACATCCCCCGTCTCGGGGGCTTGGGGGCCAATCTATAAACTTAAAAACTTAGTAATCCATGCTAAAAGCTAATGTAACCATAACCGGCACCGTCGCGAAACCCGCCTCAGTGCTTACCACTCACGACGGCAAGAAGTTCGTCGTGCTATATGTGACCTTCCCCGTCCCCGGCTCGCGCCAAGACCAGGAGGGCAAGACCGTCCAAGCCCGCGTGTCGTTCGACGGCGACGAGGCTATGGCCGCGAAATTCACTCCCAATATGCGTGTCAAGGCAATTGGCACGCTGGAGTTTAAGAAACGCGGTGACACAATCTTCTACAACCTCGACTGCGAGAGTTGCCCTGTGGCCGTTCTCGCCGACGAGACCGACGGCATAGACGGCACACTCACGTTCCGTGTCACCGTCGGCTCCAAAGGTGCCACCGAGCGCCAAACCAAGAAAGGCGACCCCATGCTGATGTTCTCGGCGTTCTCGGCCGAGAAATTGAAAGACGATTCTTTTGAGTACATCTGGCTCAACTGCATCGGTTTCGACATGGCCAAGCCCGCTTGGCTCCAGCCCAAGGTGCGTGTCGAGGGCAACGGCAAACTCGTCCTCGACGTTTACAACGGCAACGTCAACATCGGTTGTCGCCTCACCGAGTTGAAACAATACATCAAGCCCGACTACTATGGCCAGTGATTACAAATCAGCGGAAGACCGCGCGCTGGAGAAATTCGCCGACATGATGGTGGAAAAGATTCAGGAGATGAAAGAGAGCAACTGGCAGAAACCGTGGTTCACCGATGGCGCGAAATGGCCCCGCAACCTGTCGGGGCGCGAGTACAACGGTAGCAACGCCCTTGTCCTGTTGCTGCACTGCCAAAAGAACGGCTACCAAGTGCCCATCTTCGCCACATTCAACCGTGTGATGGGCCTGAATTTCGACGCCAACAAGCAGCCTTTGAGGGACAAGGATGGTAAGAAACTGCCCATTGTCACTGTCAACAAGGGGGAGAAATCCATGCCGATTTTCCTCACAAGCCACACTTGCGTCGACAAGGAGACAAAAGAGAAAATCCCATACGATGACTATAAAAAGCTCTCGGCGGAGGAAAAGAAACGCTACGTTGTCTACCCCAAGACCAACGTCTACAACGTGTTCAATGTCGCCGCCCAGACCAACCTCGCCGAGGCACGTCCCGAGATGTATGCCAAGCTAATCGAGGGCAACAAGTCAGCCCGTGAGGCCAACCTCGGCGAGGGCCAGACCTTCCTCCCCCTCGACGCGATGATCAACCACGACCTCTGGGTTTGCCCCATCAAGCCCACATACGGCGACGAAGCCTACTATTCCATCTCTAAAAATCTGATAGTCATCCCTTTGGCCAGCCAGTTCAAGGATTATCAATCGTTCTGTAATAACGTATTTCATGAGCAAATCCACAGTACCGGAGCAGCGTCGAGATTGAATCGTTTTAAAGACGGAACTTCCTTTGGATCAGCATCTTACGGAGCAGAAGAATTGCGTGCCGAGCTTGGAGCGGCTTTGACATCGAGCCGTTATGGAATGACCAAGCATATCAAGACCGACAGCGTGGCCTATATCAAGTCGTGGCTCGACCATCTCCAAGAGGATCCCAAGTTTTTGAAGACCGTTCTCAACGATGTCAAAAAGGCCACCGGCATGTTGACCGACCAAATCGACCGTGTTCAAGACCGCCTACAGGCGATGAAAGATGCGGGTATCGAATACAAAGCCGGAGGGGAGATTGACGCGACCAAAGCCGCCGACCGCGAGCAAACGTTACCCTTCGACCCTCGCGCCCCGCTCTCCGACCTTCGTCCCAGCGCCGATGCCGTCGACCCCATCCTCAATCCCCAACTCGCCGAAGCCCCCTTCAAATCCTCCACCAAAGAGGAAGTCATCGCCGCCAAATCCACCCTCCACCGCTAAGGATTATACCCAATCTAAATAACTCCCTCCATGCCTTCCTTCGGATCGGGGGAGCTATTTTTGACATTATTTAACGGTAGCTGTGCCAATTATTGGCACAGGATGGCTATTATATTCGCGTGTTATGTTTTGGTTTTGGCTACATAGAAAGGACGACACATTGAGTTTTGCCCGCCTGCGGGTGAAGCGTGCCGAGCGGTATTTGAATGAGTTGATTGACGATTTCGAGCGCAAGAAACCCTCCCTTACTACTCAGCAAATCACCACGCTACAAGCTGAACTCGACCAAATGCGCTCAGATCTCGTCGATATGCGAGCCAGCATAAGTCTCGACAATGAAGCATCGATGCCGACTAAGGCATTGTTTTTCCGTTGAAAAGTTTTACCTTTGCATATAGAAGAATTATCATTCACGTTAAATCCCAACATTCCCTATATATGCCATGATTACAGGCGAGAAGAAACAGCAAGTGGATGCCATTTGGCAGACGTTTTGGAACAGCGGCTTCACACAGCCTTCGGCCATCTTCGAGCAGATGACCTACCTGCTCTTTATGAAGATGCTCGACTACAACGAGCAGCGCAAGGAGCAGATTGCCCGCTTGACTGGCTGCGAGGTTGACCGCCCGACTTTTCTCCCCGGTAACTGGCATAACCCCACCACCGACCAAAATGTGCCTTATAGCGAGATGCGCTGGCATATCTTCAAGGAAATGCAGCCCGACAAGATGCTCAACCGTGTGCGCAACGACGCTTTTATCTTCTTGCGCTACATCGGAGGCGAAGGTTCGGCTTACAGCCGCGCGATGCAAGACACGGTGTTTCAGATCACCAACCCCCGCTTGCTCTCACGCGTTGTGGAGGGGATAGAAGATTTGGTGAGCAAGGACGCTGGCTCGGATATGATGGGGGATGTCTACGAGTATATGCTCGGCAAGATGGCGGCAAGTGGCACCAACGGCCAGTTCCGCACCCCTCGCCATATCATCAAGATGATGGTGGAGATGATGCAACCCACCCTCGACGATATAATCTGCGACCCCGCTATGGGTAGTGCAGGCTTCATCATGGAGGCAGCGAAATACATCTCCCATCACCAGGCGGGGGAATTGCTGAACACAGCCAATCAAAAGCGGTTCCGCTCCGAGATGTTCCACGGCTCCGATTCCGACGCTTCGATGATGCGAATCGGCTGCATGAACATGATGCTCCACGAGGTCACCGACCCGCAGCTCCATTACCGCAACTCTCTGTCCGATGAGAATAACGACACCAACCGATTCACCCTCTGCTTGGCCAACCCACCGTTTGCGGGCAGTCTCGACCAGGATGATATTGCCCCGTCGCTCCGTGCGGCTGTCAAGACCAAGAAAACCGAATTGCTGTTTTTGGCTCTGATGATGCGTATGTTGCAACCCGGGGGGCGATGCGCCTCGGTTGTCCCCGACACGGTGCTGACCGGCGATGCGGCTGCCTACAAGACAATCCGCTCGGCGTTGGTTGATAAGCACTGCCTGCAAGCCGTCATAACGATGCCATCGGGTGTGTTCCAACCTTACAGCGGAGTGAGCACAGCCATCATCATCTTCACCAAGACTGGCACCGGGGGCACCGACAAGGTATGGTTCTACGACATGCGAGCCGATGGCTATTCGCTCACCACGCAGCGCACGCCGCAGCCCGAGAACAACGACATCCCCGACCTTATCGCCCGATTTCACAATCTCGGAGGCGAGGCCCACCGCGATCGCAAAGCGCAGTCGTTCTTCGTCACTGCCGACGAGATCCGCCAAAACGGCTACAACCTCAGCTACAAGCGATACCATGAGGTAGAGCGCGAGGCCGTTGTTTACGACAGTCCAGAGGTGATAATTGCCCGCATGAAAGAGCGGCAAGCCAAGATTGATGCCGCTTTCGCCGAGTTCCAACGCCTGTTAAACTCCTAAGCCAATTCGTAAGATGAAACGTCTAATTGAGGAAGGAGGGCAGCGATGAAAGTCGACAAATCCAAGTGGGAGCACGTGCCATTAGCATATTTTTTAAAAGAACACTCCGTAAAAAACCGAGATCTGGAATTGAATAATGTTTTCAGTGTGACCAATTCAAAAGGTTTTGTACGAGCGGAAGAATATTTTGATAATACAGTACAGAGCAGCAATCTCTCGACATACAAGATTGTAGAAAAGGGAATGTTCGCTTATAATCCGTCTCGTATCAATGTCGGTTCAATTGCCCTTTTGGATGCAGAGGACAAAGTGATTGTAAGTCCTCTCTATGTAATCTTTTCAATCATTGGAGATCTTAATCCTCACTATCTTCTTCGGTTCCTGAAAAGTGACATAGGAATTGCTCTCATACGTTCAAATACGTCTGGGAGCGTTAGAGAGTCCCTAAGGTTTAAAGAGTTGACCAGAATTTTCATCCCTGTACCATCTTTAAATGTACAAAAGTCGATAGCTGAAGAATTAGATGTAGTCCAAGACATAATAAGAGGATATGCAAAAAAGATTGAAGATCTCGACAACCTCGCTCGCTCTATCTTCCTGGACATGTTCGGCGATGTTGTTGGTCAGGCAGAACTTGGGGGGCATAAAGTTCTTGCAGAACTAGGATCCCTAAAGAACGGCTTGAATTACGACAAGAACGAATCCGGATATGAATGCAAAATTATCGGTGTAGGGGCTTTCAAAAATCGTATCTATCTTGATTCTTTAGAAAACATACCAACTATAACATTAAATGCACCACCCGCAAAAGATTACCAGATTCAAGAAGGTGACATTATATTTGTGCGTTCAAATGGTAATAAAGATTTGGTTGGCCGGTGCATGGAAATTAGAAAAGTAAGCGAACCTCTAACTTTTAGCGGTTTTTGTATTAATTTTCGTAAAGAAGACAACTCTGTCCTGAATCAATATCTGTTGCATTTACTCAGTGATAAGTCTTATAAGGCAGCTTACATTTTAAAATCCAAGGGTATTGGTATTCAAAGCATAAATCAAAAACTTATAGGGAACTTGCCTGTTCCTATTCCACCACTCTCTTTGCAGCAAGAATTTGCTACGAAGGTGGAGGCGATTGAGAAGCAGAAGGCGTGGGTGAGGGAGCAACTTGCCGATGCCGAGATGCTGATGAAGGAACGGATGCAATATTATTTCAGTTGACGCTATGACACGGAATTTCGACATATTGAAGAATGTGCGGGGCTTGGGCACCGTATATCGCTACTGCGACATTGCCGAGCAATGGCAAGCCGCCAATCCGATGATCTCGGCGCAAAACGCCCGCTTAGCCCTCGAAACGATGGTGAAAATAATCTATCGATTGAAGGATTGGAACGTGGGTGAGCGTGCATCGCTGCTGTCGCTCACTACCGACGAGCGTTTCCGAGCGTTTGTAGATAGCGAGGAGATGATGAAACGCATCCACTATGTGCGCAAAATCGGCAACAACGCCGCCCATGTGGGAGGTGATGCTGGTTATGTGAGCCGCCGAGAATCGTTCTTCACTGTCCTCAATCTCTACTATATCGTAGGCTCGTTCGCATTGGCTTGGGAGCTGATTCCCGAATTGCCTCCATTCGACAAGGCGTTGCTCAATGACATCGACACGCCCCCGGCACCTACAATAACACCAATTACCGCACCCGCAGCGGTTGAGACAGCCACCACCGCTGCCGCAGAAACAGCCGCTACCGAGGTAGAGGAAACCTCCGATGCCCAACCCGAAACTGTCAATGCCCAACCCATCGTCAACGACCTTAGCGAGGCCGAGACACGCCGCCTTTATATCGACCTATTGCTCCGTGAAGCCGGGTGGAAGGTCACAGCCACCGAGGGCGAGATCCGTCCCCGCGAGGCCGGCATAGAGATTGAGGTGCAGGGGATGCCATCGGAGAGCGGAATAGGCTATGCCGACTATGTGCTGTGGGATGACGACGGAACGCCATTGGCCGTGGTCGAGGCTAAACGCACAAGCGTTGACCCTTCACAGGGTCGCCACCAAGCCGAACTTTACGCCAAGTGCTTGAAGGACAAGTACGCTTGTCCGTTGCCGGTGATTTATTATACCAATGGCTTCGATACTCACATAATCGACGGCCAGGGTTATCCCGAACGCACCGTGATGGGTTTCCACACACGCTACGAGTTGCGCCGCATCATCGCCCAGCGAAGCCGCAACGGTATTACCGACCTCACCATCGACGACCATATCACCAACCGCGACTATCAGAAACGGGTGATACAATCGGTGGCCACGCATTACGACGGCTTGCATCGCCGCGCCTTGTTGGTTATGGCCACAGGCACAGGCAAGACCCGCGTGAGCATATCGATGGTTGACGTGATGGTGCGCAACGAGTGGGTGAAGAACGTGCTGTTTCTGGCCGACCGCATCGAGCTTGTCAACCAGGCGATGCTCAACTATAACAAACTGCTGCCATCGCTCACCGTCAGCTCGCTCCGCGATAGCGACGGCGACAAATCGGCCCGCGTGCTGTTCTCCACCTATCAGACAATGATCAGCCACCTCGACCGAGATAACAAGACATTCTCCATCGGTCGATTCGACCTTATCATCATCGACGAAGCACACCGCTCGGTGTTCGGCAAATACGGAGCCATCTTCGACTACTTCGACGGATTGCTCCTTGGCTTGACAGCCACGCCTCGCCACGAAGTGGAGCGATCGACCTACGACCTCTTTGGCATGGAGCAGGGTGAACCTACCGACAGCTACGAATACGATGAGGCAATTGCCGACGGGTTCCTTGTGCCGTTCAAGGCCATCATCGACAACTCACGCATCATCAAGGAGGGGATCGACCCCAACGACCCGCGGCTCACCCAAGCAGAGCGAGAGCAGTTGGAGGAGATATTTGAGTACGAGAAAATGCGTAAGGAGATAGAGGGCAACTATAGCCGCAAGATTTCTCCCGCCGAGATTTTCAAATACATCTTCAACAAGGACACGGTTGACTATGTGCTCAATGCGTTGATGACCGAAGGCTATCGGGTGAACGACTACACGATGATCGGCAAGACCATAATCTTCGCCTACAACCACAAGCACGCCATGTTTATCGCCGAGCGATTCGCCGCGCTGTATCCCGAATTGGGTCCCGACTTCTGCCGCGTGATTGACAACTATGAGCGTTACAGCTCCGACCTTATAGACCACTTCAAAGCTAAGGACTCCATGCCACAGATTGCCGTGTCAGTGGACATGCTCGACACCGGCATCGACGTGCCTGAGATTGTCAACTTGGTTTTCTTCAAGCCTATCCACTCCAAGATAAAGTTTTGGCAGATGATAGGGCGAGGCACGCGACTTTGCCCCAATCTATTCGGACCCGACAAGCATAAGAAGGATTTCCTCATCTTTGACTATTACCGCAACTTCGAGTACTTCCAGATGCACCCCGACGGAGGTGAGCCATTGAAGCGCGAGGGAGTTGTGCAACAGTTATTCAAACTGCGTGTCGACCTTAAATTTGCCCTTCAGGACGCGACCTATCAGGCTCAGCCCGACGCCAAAGCCTTGCACGATGGGATTGGCACCATCCTCCATGAGCAGATTGCGGGGCTTAACCGCTCGCGCCTTGACGTGCGACGGCAGTTGAGATTGGTGGAAACCTTCTCGCTGCCCGAGGCTATGACAGCATTGTCGCTTGGTGACACGATGGCGTTGAAAGACAACATAGCGCCGTTGTTCCAGAACACCATAAACGACGCATCGGCGTTGAAATTCGACTGCCTGTGCCTCAAACGCGAGCTTGCGTTGGTAGACGACAGCGTAAGTGTCGGGGCCACCCAATCGCAGATCACCTCAATTGCCCGTTACCTCAAAGAGAAGAAAGCGTCTATCCCGCAGGTGATGGAACAGATGCCGGTGCTGAAGGAGGTGCTTTCCGCGCATTTCTGGAACTCACTTTCGCTCGGCTCGTTGGAGCGGGTGCGCAAGGCGTTGCGTGAATTGCTGCAATACCTCGAAGGAGGAAACAACGGCAAGACCTTCATCGTCGACATTGCCGACACATTCAAAAAGGACACCGTCAATGTGGCCGTGGCACCGCCACGCACCTATCGCCGCCGAGCAGAGGACTATCTTCGTGAGCATCTGCCCAACGACCCATCATTGCAGAAGATTTACCACTTAGAGCCGCTTGCCGAGGCCGACATCCGCCGCTTGGAGGAGATATTCTGGCACGAATTGGGCACGCGACAGGAATATGACGCACTGACCAACGGCAACCCCTACCGGGAGAACGTGGCCGCTTTTATCCGCTCGGTGATCGGCATCGAGCAAGAGGCGGCGTTTGAGAAATACCGCGAGCTTATTCACGGAGCTGAATTGGACAGGATGCAAGAGGAATACCTGCGCATACTCATCCGCTATGTGAGTGAGAACGGCGACTTCCGCCTGCAACTGCTCCAAAGCGAGCCTTTCAACTCATTTCCACGCATATTCACCCAAAACCACACCTCGCTGATCGAGTACATCAAGCTCATCAGCAAGGTAATCGCCGCATAAACATCCACTTATAACCACAATACCGAGAACCAATATGAAAGAGCATGATTATAAAGAGGCATTATCACCCGCGACCTGGATGCGCGACTGGAAGGTAGAGCATCGAGTGCTGATGCACGCTTTTATGGCGGTGCTTCAACAGGAAGAATACGCCGATGCGGAGAAATACCCGCTGGCTTCGCAATATCATAAAGTCGCAGTCCCGGCGGTCAAGTCATGGCTGGACAAAAAGCCGAAGAAAGAACTGACGGCTGCCATCAAAGTCGCTGATCAGGCACTTGATGAGTGGTATTCGGCTTTTGGCAACGAGATTGTGGCAAGCGGAGGACGGTTTGAAGATGTCGCTGATCCGAAGGTTTCGTCTTTCGTACCCCGCATGGCCACGCTCTTGATGATGATTCCCGTGATCCCTCGCGAAGATATGGAATGGGATCTCGAAGTAACCATCGACTCGGACGACAACATTCACGGAGAGGGTATCGAGGCTGTCATTGAGACATTCGCGAAAATCCAGTCGGAGAAAGACTTGGAGGAGGATGATGACGACATCAATGACGACGATGATTGGGACGAGGATAAAGAAGTTGATCTTGACACCACCTACGACTGGCCAATGTCGCGCCGTGTAGCGTTCCACGCAATCGCCGACGACTTGGTGCGTGAGCTTTTGGAGCGTTACCCCAAGCTGCCGGATGCCAAGAACTATCATCTTGCCGCTCAAAGAGCCATCAAGACGTATGATAAGTTCGGCACTCCCCAACAGCGAAGCATAGCCCTTGACAACGCTGACGAAACTCTTGCCGACCTCCTTGACTACCTTATGCCTTTCAGATACGACATTCCCGATGTGGATGAGGATGATTGGCGTGATGTGGTTTATGAAGCCATCAGGCTGCTGGTCGATGAAATCGACAACATGTACGACTGGGACATTAATGCCCATCTCAAATCCATTTGGTACTCTAAGGACGACAAGGAATACTTCGGCGACCTTATCTCCGAGACAAGCGAGCGATTGATAGAAGACGCATGCGACAACATAATTGACGAAGCCGACGAGGGAGAACACAATGTCGGTGGCCGCATATATGACACCATCGACCACACGGAAATGGATAAGATAGAAGACGATCTGCTTGGATATGGCGACCTCACTGCTTTCACCTCGCAACCCGATTCTTTCATTCCCGCTTTCGCCAAGCGCACGATTTCCACTGACCCTCAGCACTACTATCAGCGTAAGATGAGTGAGTTTTGGAAGGACATCGCCAATCATCAAGGACCGCTTACAGAGGCTGATTTCGAGGCTGTCGCCCTCAGCCTACAGGATTGGTTATGGTATGCTTGTCACCTCGACAGAGAGCTGGATGAGAAGGAGTGCGCCATTGAGATTGTCCTCGCCATCCTCACAGAGTATGGCATCAACCTCTTGCGCGACCCACGCTTCCAAGAGCGTTTCGAGCAAGAGAAAAACAATGATGGGGAAGAAGAATATGACCCCAAGAAAGACTATTGGATTCGGTTGACGCTCTATCTGGAAGAAGCCGAGCAACTGCTCATCCTTTTCCTGGAAGACCAAGACTTCGACTACGTTCAGCGCGTCGCCAACAAGATTCAAGATCTTAAGATCCGGTCATCTGTCGGCAAGGCAGGAATGGTGAACTTATTCATTTTTTCCGACTACTATAACCAACGTGTTGACCAAAATCCCTACTGAATTAAATGACAATGTTCGAAGAAGAATACGATAACGACTTTGGCATGACCAACGAGGAATATCTCTATCGCGTCATGAATCCCGAGGATCCCATGTATATGGGTTCGGAGGACGCTTATGAGGATCTTGACCCTGACGACTTCGACGATTGGGATTAACACTGGATGCCGATGATGATTTCAGCGCAAGATTTGCCCACGGGAGGAAGAAGCGTGGAGGCGGTGACGAAGGCGTGGCCTATAAAGCAGCGTGTGATGCTCCATGCGATGATGGGGCGAATGTCGCATTCTATTATTGCGCTCAGTGAGAGTGACTACCAGTTGAATAAGTACGACACTTTCGCCTACGACGCAATCGCAGGGTGGAGAGATGGCGTGTCACATCAGGAGCTACGCAATCTGCTCTATGTGGCCGATTCGTCGTTGGAGGAGTTTCTGCAACGATCCACCTGCAATATGGTGGACGCAGCCGAAGGTCTCCCGAACCTAAAGGCGTGCTCCGATATGACCACGCGCGGGTATTTCTTGACGTTGGCCGCGCTCGTTCTGCGCCAATTGCCCGATGTGCCTGATAGTGAAGCTGACTATTTCTTGGCCAGCATTGACGTTGACCGAGAGGGTCAAACCTTCACGAGCGAATTGATTGACGCTCTCAACCAAGAGCTTGTGCGCCGGGCAATGGACACCATGGCCGACATTCTCCTTGAAGATCCTGAGATGCAGAAGAAATATGTGGAGTTTGAACAGACAATGATAAAATTGTCGGAGGAAGAAAACCTCGAGGACAACGATCCTGACTACACAAAAAAATGATGCTACAGGCATAGATATGGAGGTAAGGGAGAAATATGGAATCAAGGCTCCCGTGATGTCGGTGAACCGACTGCGGATCGGGAGAGATGGCAGCGGGGTAACTACCCTGGTGGCATTTTATGGGTGTCCACTGCATTGTCGGTATTGCCTCAATCCTCGTTGTCACCGTGAGGGCAAGTTGAACCACACAGTTACTCCCGAAGCATTAATTGAGACTCTAAAGATTGACGACTTGTATTTCCGTGCTACAGGTGGAGGCGTTTGCTTTGGAGGGGGTGAACCTGCATTGCAGGTTGATTTCATTAAAAAGTTTCGGCGGCTTGGCCCCAAGCATTGGAGAATAACCTTAGAAACGTCTCTCAATGTCCCCACCGATAACATCCTTCGGTTATTTCCAATAGTGAACGAATGGATTGTTGATGTAAAAGATATGCGACTGGAGGTGTATCGTAGCTATACACATGCGGATATTACTCCAGTATTGGCCAACTTGCAAGTCTTGGCCCAACAACCAGAGCGTTGTCTTATACGGGTACCCATAATCCCCGATTACAATACAGCGGAGGATGCAAAAGAATCCGTTTCTCGACTCCAAACGTTGGGTTTCAGCCGATTCGATGTATTCACCTATACCACCAACCGAAAAATCATATCACAATGAATTACGGCAAACGCATTTGCGAGACCTTGAAGGAGTTGCGCCGTCGCATTATCGAAGCCAACGGCTTACCTCCGCAATTGGAAGAGTGTCACCACGAAGGGCCTTGTCCCGGTACATGCCCCCGCTGCGAGGCCGAGTTGCGATACCTGCAAAGGAATATTGAGTATCTCGAAAGGAAGGGACACTCCGTTAATCTCGAAGGATTGATGGATGAGGCAGAATTGCTCAAAGCCTTAGCGTCGGTGAAACCTTATGAGGATGAATCAGAGGCAACTCCACGGCTTCCCGACGAACTTTGGCCGTTTATCAACCGCAACAACGTGGATGCCGACCCAAGCATTGACGAACCCGAAGCGTTGATGGGAGATATTGCCGAACCGGATGATGACGAGGATTATTACCGTCTTCCAGGAGTTGACATGATTCTGCCATCGACCAAGGACATTCCCGAAACCCTTTTGGATCTCCTATTGGAGGATAACCCCAATGGCAACATTGTGTTTTCTCCGCTGGGTGTAATCGCCATGCTGCGCTTGATGCAAATGGGCACCAATCCGCATAGCGAAGTGGGCCAAATGTTGTGTTCCTATTTGCGAGATTTCAAGGGCGAATGGCCCAAAGGCAGCGAAACTTTCAAGGTGACACTTGAACACGCAGTAAGCCTATGGATGAACAAAAACTTCGGCTACCCTAAAGAGAAATTCCTTTGCGAGGCTAAAGAGAATCTATCAGCAGAGGCTCACACGTTAGACTTTGGCAATTCAGAAAGTGCCAAAGAGACCATTGACGATTGGGTGAATCGTGCGTCCCACGGCTTGATACCTCGGCTCGACTGCAAAATCACCCCTGAGACTTACTTGATGCTCATCGACGCCATCTACTTCAAGGCGAGGTGGAGGCAAACATTCGACGAGGAATTGACTCAGCCCCGAGTTTTTCTCAACGCCGACGAAAGCCGAGTAAAGGTCGACATGATGCGGATAGAAATTTCTCAGGCTAATTATAGGGAAACCGACGAATACCAAAAGGTTGACCTATACTATCAAGGCAAGGAGTTTTTCATGACAATCTTGTTGCCCAAGGATGATTGGGAAGTTGAAGACGTTATGAGCGACTATGAATGGGAGTACACGACACGGCCAACGCTGCCTTGCATGGTTGATCTCAGCTTGCCGAAATTCAAGGTTGAATCGAGTGTCAACCTCCAAAGATTTTTGCGCGAATGGGAACTTGACGACATTTTCGACCGCGATGATGTGCTCACTGAAATCACTGATGAGCCTATCCATGTAAGCGAGATTGCACAACAATGCTCATTGTCGATTGATGAGAAGGGAACGGAAGCAGCATCTATCACTCGAGTAACAATGAAATTGGGTTGTCTTCCTGAACAACCGCCTCTCCCAGAACATAAGATGGTTGTAAACCGTCCGTTCGGTTTCGCAATCCGTCATATATCCGGAGCCGTTCTCTTTATGGGAGTCATAAACCATCTCGATGGCGAGTCTGTCAAGCCGTCCCAACGAGGGAAATATCTGACTACCATAACGGTCGCCGGCACCAGCTATGTGAAAAACATGAAAGATCTCGCTCCCGAAATATTTAAGGGAGTAGAATTGGTCTTACGCCTTGAACCTGAAAATAAGCACGACCGCAATGCCATCGGTCTGTATCTTGGCGATGACAGGGTTGGTTATGTTCCCCGCACTCAAAACCAGATAATCGGCAATCTTATCAAAGCCGATGTGCCACTTGTGGCAGTGGTTAGTGGTGCCGAATGGCACGATGGGTGGCTACGCATCGAGGCCAACATAATGGTTGTATAGTATTAACTCATATTCAGAAAGCTATGCTTGGAGCGATTATAGGAGATTTGGCAGCGACGACATGGAGAACCGATAATAAGGTTTTCTACGAGAGCCTGGTGGCACCAAATGCGAGTCTTTCCAATTGGGGAGAATTTGCCCTTGAAAAAGCCCAAAAGTTAGCACAAGGTCAGAATCCAGTCTTGGAGAGTAACTCTGCTCCATATCCCGAGTGGTCAAAAAAGAGTTTGATCTTGATGGGCCTTGCCGGATGGATGAAGGATAGTACAGAGGAGGCGTTGGCCTATGCCCAAACCTTGCATCCAGCGGGCGAGAAGGAGGACTTCTATGCGAAGAATATCATTGTGCGCTTGATAGTTTCGTTAAGGAATGGTCGCACCAAAAACCAAGCGTTTAATGACATGAGTGAGCTTTTTTATGAGGCTCTCAAAAATTGGGACAAGAAGAAAGATGGTGCTATGGGTGTTATTGCTCGGGCATGGGACGCTTTCTACCGCTGGTATGACTTTACCTCGGTGATTCACTCGGCAGTGAAATCACCGATAGAACCCAATTTAACCGCCATTATAGCCGGCCTGTTCGCCGAGGCCATGTATGGTTGTCGTAAGCGTTTGGTGAAACTGAAATATAGCGACTATCCTGAGCATCACATCAAGCTGCCCGAAGATCTCGATGTGCATGGTATAAGACAATGGGATGATGACCACAAGTTGTTCTATCCCAAGAACGATGGCATGGGCAACGTGGAGCTATACCATTGGAAGCCCTCAGTCAATCCCTACAAGGATCAATCTTTCGACAAATCGCTATGCCAAAAGATTCGTATGGCATTTGAGCCGAGCTGGGAGGCGAGATTCGGTATCTACCTTGACAACGGACGCTTCTACGTGTATCGCAGCGGCAGAATCCTATATCGTTTTCTCATAACTCGTCACAATGGGCAATACCGTATCACAGATGTTGAGCAGAGTGGCGACCCATTTAATGATGAGTACCCTTATGGCGCCTTGACAAATGCGATGTATTCGGTTGAGCGTCCACCATATCAAGAATGTCCTCCCCCAACACTGAGACCTTTTGACTGTTGCGCGCTTTATAGGGGTGACGCTCACAATCCATATGAGCCACGGACCAAAGAAGGCAGAATATGGCATGGGGAAAAGATGTTCTACAACAGCCATTGGGATTTGGAGGAACAATCCGAGGTTGCTCGCAAGTTGCGTTCCACGCTTAAAGGAGAACAGGCCAAAGCGGTAAGTCACCTTTCCGACAAGGAATTTGGACTCCGACTCTTAATTGAACAGTTGTATCTCAAATGGTGCCCAATGGAAAAGGATTTCAGTTGGGTATATCGGGTATATAAACGCGAAGGCGATCGTTGGTGATGGAGGTAAGGGTAACATATAGGCAAAAGCGAGGCGGCTTGTCGATGCGCATTACAAAGGATGGTGACGTATCGGTGTCGGCTCCCTATGGCTTGAGCAAGGCGCAAGTGACACAATTCGTGGAATCCAACCGTGATTGGATCGAAAAAGCTATGCAACGGAGGGAAGCTCACGAGACGCAACGCGAGGCTTTCTTCTCCAAGTTGCCACTCGACACCAAGCAACAGCAAAACGAGGCAATGGAACGGCTACACTCAATGGTGTCGCCGTGGATTGTCGACTATCAACGACGGATGGGTGTGCGTGTCACCCACATCACCTACCGCAATACCCGCACACGCTGGGGCTCGTGTAACCACCGCACTGGGCGCATTAACCTCTCGCTCTATTTGCTCTTGCTCCCCGAGCTGTGCATCGAGCACGTGGTCGCCCATGAGTTGACCCACCTGCTCGTTCCCAACCATTCCCCGCAGTTCTACGACACCTTAGGCAAATACTTCCCCCGCTACCAAGAAGCCCGCTCAGTGGCCAAAGCAACCGTTGGCGGATTCCTTGATGCCGATGAAGATTTATGAACGGGACAACTCCGTTTTGGGTGGGTGGAACCGTGCCGTTTTTAGTACTTTACTTTGTCGGTTGTGGTGGCCCACTTGTCGAAGGCACGGATGGTGAAGTCGTTGGGCATGTGGACGCAGGGGAGCGACCGCTCGGATTGCGGCAGGGCAAGTTCCTTGTAGATGTATTCATCGGAGAAGTCGATCACGTCGGCATCGTGTTGGGTGTTACCGTAGATGATGCGGTCAACGCCAGCCCAGTAAAGAGCACTGAGGCACATCGGACACGGCTCGCATGAGCTGTAAATCGTTGCACCTTTGAGGTTGAATGTGCCCAGACTATCGCAAGCGGCACGGATGGCCATCACCTCGGCATGTGCCGTGGGGTCGTTGTTGGCAGTCACTCGGTTACACCCTGTTGCGATGACCTCGCCGTCACGCACTATGACGGCCCCGAATGGTCCACCTCCGTTGTCGATGTTCTGCTCCGACAACTCAGCCGCCTGCCGCATAAAAGCGTAGTCGGCCTCAGTGAACTCAACTGTTTGCGCCATCACTGATAACGATGCAACGCCAAGCAATATGCCGATGATTGGTCTCTTCATGGAATGAGTATCACGTCCACAAGCCACACATACCTCGCAAAGATATTCGCCGCCATCGTTTAACGATAGTATTGGGTGTCGGAGGGGGAGAAGCAGACGATGGTGATTTCGTAGGGGCAAGCGCCGGTGGCGGGATCAGTGTTCTCGCTGAGAAAATCCTTGATGGTGCGGAGAGCTATCTGGGCAGCTTGTGGTTTGGGGAAGCGGTACACGCCTGTGCTGATGCAGGGGAAAGCGATACTATGCAAGCCGTTTGTCTTGGCCAATTCCAAAGATGTCTTGTAACAAGAGGCCAATAGCTCAGGCTCACCGTGTGTACCTCCGTGCCAGACGGGGCCGACCGTATGAATAACTTTCTTACAGGGTAGATTATAGGCATCGGTGATTTTCGACTGCCCTGTTTGGCAACCATTGAGCGTTCTGCACTCGGCGAGCAACTCAGGCCCAGCGGCCCGATGAATAGCACCGTCGACTCCCCCACCGCCCAATAACGAGCAGTTGGCCGCATTCACGATGGCATCACCCCGAAACTCGGTGATGTCACCCACTACGATTTTGATATTCTTGCTTAAATCCATACGCAAAGTTACGAACTCATTTATCTTTGTGCAAGAAAGGACGTAAACAATCAGCCGAACTTCACAGCCCAGCTGACTAAGGTTTGCAAAAATTAACTAACTCTTTGTATTCGTATGGCATCAAAAATCTAACTGTACTCTATTGGATAAGCAATTGTATACTTGAATGTCGGTTTGACTCGTTGGTGGAATAGGTGGCGATGCCGCCTTTGGATTCCAAAATCAAGTGGTCAGTGGCCACTCCTTTTGCTTGGAGATGGGCAGCGATGAACTCGGCTCGGGAGTGGCTAAGGGCTGTGTTGATTGCCTCGGTGCCTGTGGCTGCGTCAGCCGCTCCGATGACCTTGATGGTCAAGCCGTAGTCGATGGCGAGCCGGGCTATCTCGTCGATGTTGACGAGCTGGGAGGGGTCGGTCAACTGAGCGGTTCCAAGACGGAAGAAGAAGAACACCGGTGGTCCAAGCGGAGTGTCTCCTTTAGCCATCGCTGCAAGGTATCGCGCCCAGATGTCGGAATCCACATCGCCAACGATGCTGTCAGTGCCTTCTTGGCCACAAGTATCTACCTTTTCTACCAAGACTGGCTCAGGGATAATGAGGCTTCGGTCGGTTTTTGCTCCCTCTAATTCCGATGCCAAATCTTTGTCATCACCCCGTTCAATTCCCGCGGCGCGCAGTCGGGCCATTAGCGAATTGAGACCGCTGTAATCGTTCTTGGGGAAACCGCTTTTCTTGGAATTGATCGTGGAAACAGTGTCACCAACCGCGGAAAAGCCTCGGTTGAACAGATAGCCGTATCGGTCGAGCAGACCCTCGATGGCGAGTATCTTCTTCAACTCGGCGATGGTGGCTGAATCGGCCTTGTGGTCAGAGGCCAGTTGGCGGTTGCGGTCAGCCAAGGCACGGCTGATGACGCACAGTTTCGCCGATTGCTCGCGGTAAGGGCGGCTGTCGGCCACGCGTCGAAACCCTCGCCCCCCGATGTTCCAGGACGCCCCGACTGACAGCCCGATCAGATGGTCGCCCAACTCCCGGGAGTCGCCGTAGCCGTCAAAGTCCTTGAATGTGGTGGTGCCACCAAGCTCCATCGTCAGGCTCCAATCGTGACTGAGCCTAAGACGTCCTGAAACACCGTAGGAGAACGCGAAGGGGAAATTATGTTGCCGGGAGTTGTGTACAAATCCCGCTCCGATATAGGGAGAGATGTCCAGTCTCGGGAACTTGACACTCGAGGCTATGCCGAGTGGATTCCACATGATGTCGAGATGCCACGACTGGTAGCCCGACGTTACCATATCCGCCGCCTTGAACCGCCAACCCTCGTATTGCACGCGGGTGGCGAACTTGGGCGTTATCCATCGGCCGAAGTTGTCGCGGATGAGCGGTTTGGTGCGTCCGAAGTCGTCCTCGCACCCGAGGGGCGATCCAATGAACATAGCCCCTCCGCACGAGGCTCCGACAAACCAATTGTGTTTCCACCCGAGGGATTCCCAGGCATTGTCGAGCCAACGCTCCGAGACAGGCTCGCAGAGCGTGTCATCGTGGCGTGCTGGCGTGTTGAATTTGTCGCCGTAGGCCGGCGAATGGTTGGCCGAAGCCGAGACCCCGGCCAACCCGATTAGAAATGTCGCTACTGTTTTCTTCATTCTTAAAATGTGAATAATGTTATCGTTTACGTTTTACGGTTCGGGCCACTGACGGCTTCATCATCCTGTGGGCTTGATGGAGGCACTTCAAAGCCCAAATGCGGTCGTCGTCTTTCGGGTCACGACCCCAAGGGAGATCACTCCCACCACCACCGCCGCCAGAGCCTTTCGCGAACTCTGTGGCCTGATTAACATACCCGGCGAAGAGATAAGCCGCACAGGTAATCACCCCGGAGCCGTGCTTGGCAAGGTCGCTCAACAGTGTCCCGTCGAATAGGGCTTTGTCTTCCTCCGAGGTCATCTTCGAGACCAGTTCTCCGAACGAGTTGACGATGGACTCCAGGCTCACTTGCACGACCGCCGCCGTTGCCGACTTCGCGATATTCTTATTAGTGGCCGTTTCAATCTCGGAGAGATGTTTCTTGCGGTCACTGATTTCTGCCTGAATGTCGCTCAACTTTTGGTTAGCGTCGGTGAGTTTACTCTCCTTGTCAGCAATCTTGTTGACCACATCGTCAAGCTCGTTCTGCTTCTTGTCAAGTTCCTCTATGATGCGGTCACGCTCGAATGAATCTTCCGATAACCTTTTCTTCAACTCCTTAATCTCGCCGTCGAGCTTTTTTCGCTTGTCAGCCAAATTGGATAACATAGTGGTTAAACCCTTAATCCTCTTTTGAGCCTGCCGTATCTGGCCATACAGTTCACATAATGTCAAGGTTTGTGCGGCAATTTTGTGTTCCAACTCATAGGATCGACGGGCGAGGTCACGGTTATATTCTTCTGAACTCAGATGCCTAACCCCGGTGTCCACTTTTGACGCGCCTCTGATCAGACCCCAGCGACGGTTAATCGCGGCCAACTCATCATGAAGCTGATGCATCTTTTGGGCACATATCCATTTGCTAGCACCCGCGAACACCTTACGGTATGAGAGCTGTCCCTTGTCGTCGATGGGCAATATGGTACAATGAATATGCGGATTGGTCTCGTCGAGATGGACGTAGAAACCCATAATATTGTCCTCGCCCCATTTATCGCAAGCGTAGCGGTAAATGTCTTTGGCCCATTCCTCGATGTCCTTGTTCCTGTGGATGTGGGACTGGTCGAGGGTTTTGTCCTCAACATTCACTTCTTGGTCGCCAAAGGCCAGCCGGTGCATTTGCTCGCGGCTTCCGCCAAAGATGATCTTGGCGACCAACCTTCTTGGCTTGTAAGGATTGCCGAGATTAGGGTTCTTAAGCCCCAGCTCAGCCAACCTCAACTGGATTCGTCTCGGCACCGACCGAGAGGTGTCTATTGATTGAACCACGCCACCCTTTGCAACCTCAAAATTCAGATGCGACCGGGTGCGGTTATAGCGGCCCATCTTCTCGGCCTTGTCCCATCGGTCATCTTTCCACCTGCGCTGATACTCGTCGCTCTCCTGGGCGCTTATACCAGTACTCGACTCCAGATCAACGACCTGCTTCTTCAGATCACTCATTTCAACTAATTCCTTAACCCTCGAGCTTGCTCGTTATCTGGTCAGTCGCCACCCCGCCTTTGGCTGGGGTGGGAAGTAGGCTCCCCACTCCCTTGTCTCAGTGGATACCGGGCAAGCCCGCTTACCTCCAAGACGCCATAACTCGCTGGTACAAGACTGACCACACGGCGAAGCCGAAGTATAGGGGTTAAATGATGGGAATAGGTTTAAGGGCCTCAGAATCGTCGCAGACGCTCGCCGAAGGCAACTTCAAGGCCAACTCCCTCGAAGCGGCTGAGAACAGCTCTACGGCCTTCTCACGCATATCCGAGAGCATCCCACGACCCATAACGTTAAGATGGTGGGATGAAGCCGCCAGGGCATTCTTCATCACGTCGGCGAACCAATCGGGACTGCCACCGCAGATGCCGTAGTAGGTGTCGAGCATCGACTTCTCCACCTCGGGGGTGTAGGCTCTTACCAATAGTTCACGGAACAGGAATGCCGCGACTTGGCTCGTCATCTTCAATACCTCGATTCGTTGTTCCTGCGTGTAGAGGGCACTTCCGTCCTCGCCAATGTATGGCGTGTCAATGTCCGAACCGAATGTAACGTTGTCAAAGTTCTCTATAAAATGTGGCCCGTAGTTGTCGCTGGCGATGTCCACAATCTGTTTCAATTCCGAGCTGTCGTCAAGCAGCCCTGCCGGGTGCGCTCCCTCGCCCCATTGGAAACGGAGCGAGACGAGATCGAATACCGAGCACTTGGTGTAGCTCGTCACCACGAGTTGGCCGAGATCGCACAGGCTCTTGATGAACGAGCGGACAGTCACGCGCGACCAGTGCCAGGTGTTGGCCAGCTCGGTGAGCGTCACCACAAACTCGCCGGGGACGAGGTTGAACTCCTGCCCGAACTGGACAGTGTGACCGGGCGAGCTTACGGCACGCATTATAAGGTCATGGAAAGCGTCCCATCGTGAGTGGGACTTCTGGGGGTTGGGTTGGAGGAAGTCGAGAAGCGGTCTCGTCATCTCCAGGTGTTTGATTTCTATTTGGGAATTCTTTGTCATAAATTTCGATTGTTGTTTTGATTTTGGTTTGCGCGGCCACCTCGCCGTGACCGCAAGTGGTTGCCGCCATACGCGTGTTGAACGCGGGCGACTGGGTGTTGTCAACAACCGGTTTCGGAGGATATACGTTGCCCCATGCGATCAGCACCGCTGTCATCGAAAGCAAGGGGAAAAGCGTCGGGAAGAATATCGTGGGGATAGCCACGAATGAGAACAGGAAAAGTTGTCTGCGTCGGCCCGCAAGCGAGGCCAGCCAATAGAGCATGTTCTCGAACGAACCTTGACGGCAGAACAGTACCGCGGGTATGCCGCATAGAATGATGCCCACGGCATACTCCGTTGACCGGCAAGCGAGGAACATTGGTGCGATCACCATCAGGAACGCAACGAATGTGAAAAGCCGCAGCCAGCCACGGTTCCAGGCCAGAAAAACAGCGAAGCCTTTGTCATTAACACTAAGCCAACGCTTAAACGCCATTCGCACCCAAAACGGCACGGCCACACCGAGCACCGGATACAGATATTGAGTGATAATCAAAGCCGTGTTCATTGGTATCGGTCGAAATCAAAAAGTTTGAGACGGATAGTGCCGGAAGTGGCGATTCTGAAAATCTCCTCTATGTCGTCGAGGGTAAGTTTCGCCGACTCCACGCGTTGGCGGATTCTGTCGTTGGTGACATACTTCCGGACGGCCACGTCGAGATCGTACAGGCTTACGGATATTACGCGACCCTTCTTGAAGGACTTGCGACGATACCTCACCTGGAACTTCAATACCGGGACGGAAAACGGCACAAGCTCGTCGCCGATAACCTTTTTCCAAATGTCAGTGTAAATGCCCGGCAGCAATTCAAGCCATAGGCAGTTGCGTTCGATGATCGCTCGGAATTGTGTCAATAACTGGTCAGTCATGGCAATCGTTTATCAAATGAAATCTATGCTTAAGTCCTTTTTGGTGGTTGCGGTCAGCTCTCCGCCAAGCGATGCGGTCAGTTCAAGCTCATGGAGCAAGTCAACGCGCATTACCTCCCGAGAGTCGTAAATAGTGACAGCGGCCCTGTCAACCAAGCCTCGCTCGTTGGTCAAGAACGCCAACTTGAATTTTATTGGATCCTTGGGATTGGAGTAATAGCACGAGCGCTGACCTGCGTCGACAGCTTGGGTCGGTCGCCAATGATAGAGTCGGGTCACGGCTCCTGTTTCACTCAGGAGCGTGTGGATTTCCTCCATAGTCCTTGGGCGGCCTATGAGATAAAACGAAACCAGATAAGATGGCAGCTGGGTTTCGCTTTCACGCAGCTCGGGGTCGAACAGGTCCCCGAACAGTTTCTTTGCAAGACATTCAAAATGGTCGATTGCGAAAAAGAACATTGGTTGTCGGTTTGTGATGATTGGTATTTATTTCAGGTCTGAGTGCATATTGAAAGTCAAGTATGCTTTCCACTCACAAAGATAATTTCAAAAAATGGGAAATTTTATGTGGTGAAAAACATGGATACCGATTGACTGCCGATTGACTTTCCATTGTGATTTTTTAACTTACATAGGTATGAAATACAACGAAAAACATACTTTTATCGTTAATGTATTTGGAGTTGGCAAATTAATCCTTAACTTTGTCCAAGCATAACCCTAACGCTATTGATATGGCCAAGATCGGATATATAATGGTTCATGACCAGAACTCGACACTGGAGTCAGATCGCCAGTGGATGACCCAGTATGGGTGTGATCCTATTATTGAGGAACACCAAAATCCCACGAATTTACGTCCACGCTGGCGTGAGTTGCTGAAAAAGTTCGATAAAGGTGACGAGTTGGTCATTCCCAAACTCTCAACAGTTGTATCTACCTCGTCCGATTTGGCGTATTTCCTCGATCATTGCAGGGTGGAGCGTGTCCGGATAATAGCTTTCCGCGACAAGATTGATTCCAATGACGAATTGTTCCCCTCGATGGGCACAAAGGCGTTGTTCGACATCATCGCAGGCATACCCGACGAGATTGCGGCCATAAGGAACAACGAGAAGCACACGGCCACGTTGCGCAGGATCCGCAAGTACAAGCCGGGCACGATAGTGGACAAGCGCAAACGCGACAAAACCATAGTCAACCTTTACTTGGCGGGAACACCAGTCGATGAGATCTGGAAAGCCAGCGGCTTCCGAAGCCGCAGCTCAGTGTTCCGCGTGTTGCGCTCCAACAACATCCAATTCAATCGCGGCCACTCTCCTGAGCAACTTGCCGAGAAACAATCCAAATCCGAATAACCTATGCCCAGGATTGACAAGAAAGCGTACAAGGCTGCAAACGAGAAATTCTTGGCGGACATGGCCAATGACCCCGAGGTGAAATCACTTCCCGGAGGCATTCTCTACCGTGCCGTTGAGAAGGGTGACGGCAAAAGCCCTTCGATGATGGACGTGGTGAGCGTCTACTACAAAGGCTCACTCATCGACGGAAAGGTGTTCGACGACAACACCTCACAAGGCTTCCCCGACACATTTCGTCTGCGTGAATTGATCCAAGGCTGGCAGACGGCGTTGACGCGGATGCGTGAGGGTGACCGCTGGATTCTCTACATCCCCGCCGCCCAAGGCTACGGCTCCAGAGGTGATAGCAATATCCCCGCCAACTCCACTCTCATCTTTGACATCAAGCTCGTAAAAGTAAACTGAAACTTCTACCATAGTGAAAAAGCTGATTTGGATAACTTTAGCATTTTTGACCATTTTGGTCATCAAGGGACAAGACACGAAGGTGTATATGGCTCTCGATGGTTGCATGCCGTGGTTTCCGGGAGGAGAAGCCAAATTATATCAAATTCTGATAGATTCTATGCGCTATCCAGCGGAAGCCGCTAAAATGGAATTAGATGGACGTGCGGTTGTAACTTTCCAAGTACTTTTCAATGGAGAAATCGGTCAAGCGAGGATTGTGGAAAGCACAGACACCTTATTTTCCATTGAGGCTTTACGAGTGGTAAAAACACTCCCAAAATTCAATCCCTATCAATACACAGATACAATTTGGTTTACTCTTCCAATCAACTTTAAATTCCCCCATAAACCGCCGTTGGATTCAGCGGTGGTATTGAGCCATGGTGGGGTTGTCAAGGGTAGTGTCAACCGGGAGGAAGTGGCCATGGTGTTTACAGCTGATTCGATGTTTGAGGGAGTTGACCCTATTCTGCTCGCTCTTGAGCGGGCTGGTGTAAAGGGCGCATTCTTTTTCACGCAATACATGTTGAACAACCATCCCGACGTGGTATGGAAAATCAAGAACCGAGGCCATTATGTGAGTCATCATGGATACAATCATAAGCTTTATTGCGACTGGGAGAACCGCGATTCCACGTTGATTAGCCGAGACGAGTTTATGGCAGAGATGGACAGCGCGTATCGCTCTTTGGGCAGATATGATATTTCCCGCATTGGCGCTTCCGTGTTCATCCCGCCATTTGAGTGGTACAACGACTCCATCTGTGCATGGGCAAGCGAGCAAGGGTTGCAAGTGGTGAGTTACACGTATGGTTTCCCCACAAGCGAGGATTATACAGTGCCGTCGATGGGTGAAGCTTATGTTTCAACTGATGAAATATTCAAGCGTTTGCGTGGCATGCCTGTGGAAAACGGCACAATCTTTTTGATACATATGGGAGTAAAGCCAGAGCGGCCAGAGCCTTTGTATGATCACGTGTACTCAATCATCGATTGGATTGACCAATTGGGATACAAGGTCGTACCATTGATGGAATTAATATCTCCAAAGGAGGAGCAGTAATGATTACGATATATAAATTACAAGAAATCGTAAGCGGGGCTTCGGCCTTGATGAACGTGGCCTTTGACGTGAAAAGCAAGGGCGGATATGAGAACATTGTGACATCGGCGGATGTCAACGTGCAGAATTTTCTGCGCCAACGTCTCTCGGAGGAGTTGCCCGGCTCGGGATTCCTTTGCGAGGAGGAGGATCGCCATGACCTCAATCACGAGTATGTGTGGATAATCGACCCGATTGACGGGACGGCGAACTTCGCCCGTGGCATCGACCAGTGCGCCATCTGCGTGGGATTAAAAGACAGGGCCGGGATGTTGATGTCGGGAGTTTACCTGCCCCGCACCGATGAGATGTTCACAGCCGAGCGTGGCAAAGGCGCGTATCGAAACGGAGAGCCTATCCACGTGTCAGGGCGACCCTTCGCCAACGGCATCCTGTGCACAGCGTTGCCGGTGTATCACAAAGAACACGCCCCGGAATGTGCCGCTGCCATCCTTGACGTGTTCAACCAATGTAACGATCTACGCCGTTTCGGAGCTGCCGCTCCCGAACTGTGTTATCTCGCTATGGGTCGGGTTGACCTCTACTTCGAATATCTTCTAAGTCCCTGGGACTTCGCCGCCGCATCTTTAATCTTGCAGGAGGCTGGAGGAATAATTACCACCCTTAAAGGCCAACCAACCGATCCATTGTCGCCGTCCGGCATCCTTGCTGCCAACACCCGGAAGAACCTCCAACGGCTACTGACCATCATCCATAAACATCTCCCAGCGTACAATGATTGAGTGGGATTACAAGACATACGATGAGTTGACCAAGGAAGAGCTTTACGCCATTCTGAGGCTCAGGGCCGAGATTTTTATCGTGGAACAAAACTGCGTGTACCTCGATCTTGACGGCAACGACCGCAATTGTTGGCACCTGATGGGGCGTGATGGCAGTCGATTGGTTGCCTATATGCGCATCGTGCCATTGGGCGTTGAAAGCGACACGGAGGGCAGCATTGGGCGCATAGTCGTTGCTAAAGATAAGCGCGGAACGGGCTTGGGTCACGAGCTTGTTGACCGTGGTATCGAGCTCTATAACCGGTTGGTCGGTGCGGAGCATCCCATTTTCATCCATGCCCAGTCCCAGCTCGAGAAATTCTACAACCGCCACGGCTTTGTCGCCGTCAGTGACCCCTATATGTTCGAGGGCTTGCCCCATACAAACATGATTAAGAAAGGATAGAGTATGAAAATCCTTTTCCTGCACGGTTTCACGTCAAGTGGTCAATGCGAGATAGCCCAAACTTTGCGTGAGGAATTGGAGGGCGTTGCGGAAGTCATCGCTCCCGACCTGCCGTTATATCCCGAGAAAGCTATCGGCCTTGTAGGGGAGATCTGCCAGAAACAACAACCGCAAATCATTGTCGGCTCCAGTTGTGGTGCGTTTTATGCCCAAATGTTCGCAAGCCCGATCCGAAAGGTCATTCTTGTTAATCCCTTCTTCCGCATGTCGGAGTTCTTGGAACCACGCATCGGCAAGCACCAATACAAGTCCCCACGCTCAGACGGCCAACAGGAATTTGAGGTTACATCCGACCTTATAATCCACTTCAAGACAATGAAAGAACGGCAATTCGATCGTTACGACAGTGCCAACAAGCCTTATGTCTATGGTCTGTTTGGCAAGAATGACACCTTGGCGCATTTCCGTCCCATATACGAAAAGTATTACTCTAACGCCAAAGAATTTGACGGAGGCCACACGATGACTGCCGACAACGTGCGACACACCCTTGTGCCATTAATCAAAGAAATTCTACACCTGCAATTATGAAGAATGACAAAAAGTGGAAGATACTTTCCTCGGAATATCTTGTAAAGCGTCCGTGGCTTACCGCACGTCGCGACAAAGTGGAGTTGCCCGACGGACGTGTCAATGAAGAGTTCTATGTGCTGGAATATCCGGCGTGGATCAACGTCATTGCAATCACCGAAGATGGCAAGATAGTGATGGAGCGACAATACCGGCACGCCCTTGGAGTGACTTGCTATGAGATTCCCGCGGGTGTGGTTGAAAAAGGTGAAGATCCAATCGACGCCGCCAAGCGGGAATTGGAGGAGGAAACAGGGTATGTCGGTGGTGAATGGTCGGAGCTGATGGTACTCTCCGCCAATCCGGGATTGCTAAACAATCTCACATATTGTTACCTCGCCCGAGGGGTCAAGCCCGAAGGGAAACGCCATCTCGATGCCACTGAGGATTTGGATGTGGTGCTGATGAATCGTGACAAGTTGGTGGAACTGCTCCAAAGCGACCAACTCCGCCAAGCCCTGATGATAGCGCCGCTATACAAAGCGTTGTATAACAATCTCCTATGAGATTGGTCGGTAAATAGTTAACTCTGAATGTTACCGTTAGGCGATCATATTACCTGGATTTCAAAAGGCCATCTGCAAGATGTGGAGCCGTTGGTCAAGGTGTGGGAGGCTTCTGTCCGAGCGACCCACACGTTCTTGGTAGAGGAGGACATCGAGTTTTACAAGGGGATTGTCCGCAAGTCGTTGAAAGAAGTGTCACTTCTGATCAGCAAGAACAAACACGGAGTTATAAAGGGTTTTATGGGCATCTCGCCCGGTGAGATCGAGATGCTGTTCGTGCATCCCGATTGGTTTAGAAAAGGTGTCGGGCGCGGATTGGTGCTCCAAGCCATAGAACTGCACTGCCGCAAGGTTGACGTTAACGAGCAAAACCTCGCGGCCCGCGCTTTCTATAGCGCAATGTGCTTTGAACAGGTCGGCCGCAGCGAGATTGACGGCTATGGCAAGCCTTATCCCCTCCTGCACTTGGCAAAGCCCGATAAAACAGGAACATCGTCCCGTTAAGGCGAGGCGCAAGCGGTGGATATCCTGCGCCTCGGATGGAGATTAGATGGTGGCGTGGTTGTAGATGGAGGGCTCGGCGGTGACGTTGTAGATGTACTGGCCACAACGGACACAGAGTGCTTGCTCTCCCCAGTAGAGACGTTTCATTCCCCGCACGGAGCCGGATCGGTGGAAGTTGGGAAAGCGGTCGATGCGCTCGCGGCGTCCTTCCTCGACGCTCATTTTCTTGACTCTCATAGCGGGGTGACTTCTTGGAGGGTGACTTCAAAGCCGTAGCCGTCGGGGGTGCGCTCCTCGCAGACGGTGGGGAGGTCGATGACGCTCTCCAGAGAGCGGAAGTTGGCGCGGCACTCGGCGATCTCGATGCCCATCTCTCGGAGGGCGTGGTTGCGGTTGCGGTACAGGGCGTGCCCGGTGGTGGTGCAGTCCCCATATTCGATGAGGGTGCTGACGAGGTAGAAGATGGTCTGTTCCATAAGGCTGGATATTAGCGGATTGGGATAGTTATATTCGTGGTCGCGGCCTTCGTGGTCGGTGTACCAGCAGGTGACTACGTGGTAACCCAGGAGATTGGGGTTGTGGTCGGCGAGGACCATCACGCGGTCACGCCCGGAGCCGTCGTCGATGCGGAACGACTGGTTGTGTCCTCGGTAGAAACTGGCCCAGGCGGCGGTGAACATAACGGCATCGCTCAGGGTCTCGGCCTCGTAGATCTTGCTGCCCAGATAGCGGTTTTTGGTAGTAAAGCGGTCAATAGTGTAAGTTGCCATAACTGGATGGGGTTAAGTTGGTTTTCTCCCTAACTTTCGAGCTTCTTCGTTGAAGCCTTCGAGGGATTTGCTGCCCAACGCGTCTCTGGACCAGCGTCAACGCCAAGGTTCGCCCGCGGGCGACGTGTTCGACCTTGGCATACGATGGCCAGTCAAGACCTTCGCGGCAAAATCCCCGACGGCTCAACCATGACGCAAGTCAACCCCCTAAAATAGAATCCCTCTTCCCAAAGATAAAACATCCATCCGACGAGTGCGTTTAAAATATATGAAGCGATTTGAGCGAACTGAAAAGGAGGAGTTGCGGCGGCGGTTGACGCCGTTGCAGTGGGAGGTGACGCAGAACAGCGGCACCGAAAGGCCGTGGTTCAACGAGTATAACAGTGAGTTTCGGCCGGGGATTTACGTTGATGTCACGACTGGCGAACCGCTGTTCCTGTCGACTGACAAATTCCAGTCTGTCTGCGGCTGGCCGGCGTTCTCTCGACCCATAGACGATAGCCTTATAAAAGAGGTTCCCGACACCTCGCACGGCATGCGCCGCGTGGAGGTGCGCAGTAAAACAGGTGATGCCCATCTGGGTCACGTCTTCCTAGACGGCCCGCGTGAAACAGGCGGTCTGCGCTACTGCATCAACAGCGCTGCACTGCGCTTTATACCCCTCGAAGACATGATAAAAGAGGGCTACTCCGACTGGCTCGGCTATGTAAAATAGATTACGGCTCGGCGGGCTGCGCACGGCGAGCCGCGCCGGGCTTTCGTGGCTCGACGCGGCTCTGAGGAACAGAAAAATGCTTATGCGGTGATGGCTATCGGCTCGGTTTGCTTGTGTATGCGGCGGGCTACCTCGTGAAGATTGGAGGTCATCAACTCCATAATTCTGTCGTGAAAAGCGCTCTTGCCATTGAACTTCGAGCGACACTGAACCACTGCCAACGAGGTGAGGTCTACTTCCAGTGTTTCAATTGGCTCTCCATCAATCACGGCGTGTAATATTAGTGATTGTGGGCGTTTGTAATAGCCACATTCAAAGACGCAATGGTGCTGTTGATTTCCTTCCTCGATGAACTCTTGCACTGACTTCAAGGGGGTAATGTGGATGGTGCCGTCGGTGATGTCGATGTCAAAGAATCGGGATTTGGAGGCTTGATAGTTGGCCTCGTCGGTGAGGGCTTGCTCCCGGTTGGCCAGGTATCGCTCCGTGGCTTGGCGTTGACGTTCACGCTCGCGCTGCTCGGCCTCACGGCGCAACTGGCGGTCACGCACCGCTCGCCAACTGTCGTGGGCAACAACGAGATTTGCGGGGCATACCAATCGGGGGTTGCGGATGTCCTGTCCGCAATATCCAAGGAGGTCAACGAGATCAATCCACATCGACGCGTCCTCAATCCTGTAGCGGTGGCGTAATGCGATTTTGACGCTACTCCAATGCTTGTTAAGGTAATAGTCGCTTTTGCAAAAGTGGCGCAACAGGTCGTATTGGCCGCATTTCAACAAAGTTTCAAAGCGATTGTCGCTCAAAAGATTAGGGAAAAGGATGTGAGGGTTGCACC
>JAJPXC010000167.1:0-325 GCA_021205635.1 Bacteroidales bacterium
TAACTAACTTATTAATTTTCAACGACTTAAATTAAAATTTAACTGAGTATTGTTACATTTCAGCAACACTTTTTAATCCGCCGTAACAGCATTGTAACATCCCCTCCAGTTTTTTGCCACGAATTCCACCAATTACCACAAATTTCCTTTCGTGTCAATCCCTTCCCAAAAGCCACCAATTCCACCAATTACCACAAATTTCTTTTCGGGTCAATTCGTGAAATTCGTGGCTAATGTCCCCTCCGCCTTGATCCGCGCCCAGCCGCTTGCGGCTAAAAATTCCGCGTGGCTCCCGCCCCATCCCCAAATTTCTTTTCGTGTCAAT
>JAJPXC010000167.1:335-9545 GCA_021205635.1 Bacteroidales bacterium
GGCTAAAAATTCCGCGTGGCTCCCGCCCCATCCCCAAATTTCTTTTCGTGTCAATCCCTTTCCAAAAAGCCACGAATTCCACCAATTACCACAAATTTCCTTTCGTGTCAATCCCTTCCCAAAAGCCACCAATTCCACCAATTACCACAAATTTCTTTTCGGGTCAATTCGTGAAATTCGTGGCTAATGTCCCCTCCGCCTTGATCCGCGCCCAGCCGCTTGCGGCTAAAAATTCCGCGTGGCTCCCGCCCCATCCCCAAATTTCTTTTCGTGTCAATTCGTGAAACTCGTGGCTAATGCCTCCCAGTCTAGCCTCTGCGCGCAACAAATCACAAGGTTGGTATGGCCGTCCAAGGCCCCCCTAACAACAGCGGGGCACCCGCAAGGGCGCCCCGCCATATATCGAAAGCTAAAAAACTTACTTGCGGTAGAACTTCTGGATGCGGTTCTCCACCTTGGCCTTGCCGCGCAGGATCTGCGAGGCCTTCTGCGACATAGCGTCGGCGCCCTGCAGGCGGCTGAACTGTGCCTCGGAGTTGGCCTCATCGTAGGCCATGCCGCTCTTCTCAACGTCGATCACCTCAAACACCATCACCGAGTTAGAGCCCTGGAACGGACCGGTAACCACGCCCTGCTTGGCGGCGGCAACCTTGCCCTGGAGTGCCGGCTCGGCGGTGAAGAAGCCCACGATGCGGGGCTGCCCGAAGGTCACGCTCACGGTGTCGACCTGAGTCTTCATCAGCGACGCGTAGTCGTCTACGGTCTTGCCCTTGCCCTGGTAGTCGGCGATCAGCTTGGCTGCTTTCTTGTCCTTGCGGGCCAGGTCGGTGAGGTAGCGGTTGAGGTTGGCGTCGGTGGTGGGGATGAACTCACCGTCGTAGATATCCTTAACGGCCACAGCCACGAGGCGGGTGTTAGCCTCGTCGGCGAACACCGGCGAAACCTCGCCCTTCTTGGCGTCCATAGCCCAGTTGACGCCCTCGCGGGTGTCGGGCAGGTTGTTCAGAGCCAGCGACGAGGGAGTGATCTCGGCGGTCATCACGGCGTAGTTGGCCTTGGGAGCGTTCTCGGCGAACGTGGCTGAGGTCTTGTTCTCAGAGACGAACTTGTTCAAGTCGGCGCGCAGCTGCGACTGGGTGGCGCTTGAGGGCTCCACCTTGTAGGTGATCTCGGCGTAGTCGAGAGTGTTGACGGGAGCGCGGCGGGTCTTCACGCGCATGATGCGGTAGGCCTGCTGGCCCGCAACGGTGTCGACAGCGAAGTAGCGGCCGGTCTCGGCGGCCAGCAGCTGATCCTTCAAGGAAGCGGCCTGGGGGTCGAGGAGCGACAGCCAGATCGAATCCTGGCCGGCCGAAAGGGTGCCCTCGGCGAGCAGGTCGGCGGTCTTGGCGCCGGCGTTCAGGCGACGCATCACCGAATCGCGAGCGGCGATGTCACCCTCAACGAGGGCGAAGTCGACGTTCACCGAGTCGACCTCGTTGCTCTGGCCGAGCAGCTTCACGATCGTATAGTTGGTACCCATCGCCTGGGCCACCTTCACCTCGTCGATAGCCATCGAATCGAGGGCGGCCTTCACGGCGCGGTTGGTGATCTTGGCCTTGGGGGTCGACACGCGGTTAACGCCGAAGTTGACGTTGCCGTTGACACCCTCGGTGCCCGGCTGAGCCTTAAGGGCCGCGATAGCGTCCTCTACCTCGCGCTGGGCGGCGGCACGGTCGGCGGCCGACGGGGTTACGTCAACCACGATATAGTCCACCACGCGACGGGGCTCGTCCAAGCGGAACATATTCTTGCGCTTGTCGTATTGTGCCTTGATGTCGGCGTCGGTCACGGCGAAGTCGTCGTCGCTCAGGGTGGAGAGATCCTGCTTGGCGATCAGCACCTTGGAGGTCGACGCGTTCTCGTCGTAGAGAGCCTTGGCGTCGAGGGTGTTGGCGGCGATTACGCCCATGAAGAGGTTGCCAAACTTCTGGTTGCGCAACATCTCGGCCGTGTTCTTCTCCATGTCCACCCAAGCCGCCTGAAGCTGGCGGGCGCTTTCGGTGGGAATATTGTATTTGGTGGGGTTGAATGCCTTGTCGTAGAAATCGTCGGCGCTCTCAAATCCGTAGCGCTGGGCCTGGGCCGTGATCATCGGAAGAGCGTTGGGACCGGTCATCGCCGAAGAAAGCTCGGCGTCGGTTACGACGATGCCCATCTTGTCCATCTCCTCCTCCATCAGGGCCTCGAAGATCATTTGGTCGAGCACCTGCTGCTGGATCGGCGCGATGTCGATGTCGGTGTACCCCGCGTTCTGGCGCTGGGCGCGCACCTCCTCCACTCGGCGGGAGAATTCATTGATATTGATTTTTTTGCCATCTACCTTTGCCAAGGTCGTGGGGTCGCTGAAGAACGTGCGCCCTGAGGTGAGGAAGTCACCGAGGATAAAGGCCAGCAGGGCGACGATGATAATAGTGAACAGAAGCACCGAGCGGCTCCTGATTTTCTCTAATGTTGCCATTTATAGTTTGAGGTTATTATTTGATTTTCTAATAATTGGTTTATCTAATGTGGCGCCTTTCCCTCGATTTAAATCGATTTATGTCGACTTAAGTCGGATGAAAAACGCAATAAGCGCACAAAGATACGCATTTTTTCTCATTATTTGGGCTTAGCGTCAATTTTTTGTCGTTTTTTATCTATCTTCGCGCTTAATTATTTAACCCTAACATAAAACATCCATGAAACAAGCCATTTTAGCCCTTACAACCCTCATGTGTGCCCTCGCCGCCGCAGCCAGCGACTTCCCCGAGGAGAAAGCACCCGCGATGCACGAGGTCGAGGCGCGACAGCTACGAGTAATCAACAAAGGCTTCGACGACACCGAAGGCCCCTACACCCGCATCCCCAAGTACCTCAAGGACAGCGTCCGACCAACACTCTACGAGCGCGCCCAGTGCTCTGCCGGAATTGGCGTGAGATTCGCCACCAACTCCAAGCGCATCGGAGTCCGTTACCGCCTCAAATGGGACACCCACATGCTCCACATGGCCGACACAGGCCTCAAGGGCACCGACCTTTACATCTACGACGACACCGACTCGGCTTGGCACTACGTCAACACCAACCGCCCAAACGCCGACTCCCTGAAGGTGTGCCAGAAAATATACGTCGAAAACATGGCCCCCGCAATGCGCGAGTGCATGATCTACTTCCCACTCTACGACGGCGTTGAGGAGCTGTACGTGCAAGTCGACTCCGGAGCCGTAATCACCCCCGGCCGCCCCGACGTCATCTCACCCCGAGGACGCATCGTCGCCTACGGCACTTCCATCCTACAGGGCGGCTGCGCGTCACGCACCGGAATGGCATCCACCAACATTATATCCCGCGAACTCAACCGCGAGGTGATAAACATCGGTATCTCGGGCGAGGGCAAGCAGGACGCATGCATGGCACGCGCGATGGCCTCTATCCCCGACGTCGCCCTATACCTGCTCGACCCCGTCCCCAACTGCACCGAGATGCAATGCGACACCCTCACCTACGATTTCGTCAAAATCCTGCGAACAGCCCGCCCCGACGTACCCATCGTAATGGTCGAGGGACCCATCTACCCCTACTGCCGATACGATGAGTCGCTCGGCTCCTACCTCCCCCGAAAAAACGAGGCCTACCGACGCAACTACGAGCGCCTCAAAGCCGAGAACCCCGACAACCTCTACTACGTCACCTCCGAGAACCTCGACGGTGTGGAGGACGACGGAACCGTCGACGGCATCCACCTCACCGACCTCGGCTTCCGACACTACGCCGACAAGCTCACCCCGATTTTAAAAGAAATTCTAAAATAACCCCCCTCGCGAAAAGAGAAAATAACATATCCCCTACCCCATTTCGGTGTTTACTTTGCGCTAAAAAAACGCAATGAAAAACACCGAAATTTCTTTTCCCGCCCAGCTTCCCTCCCTGAAGCAAGCCCAAAGCAGCGCCCCCACCGTCGGCGACTGCCAAAACCTCGTAATTAACCCCGCTAACGGCGCACTCGTCCCCTTCCAATACGAGCCTCCCACCGACGCACAATTCGGCACCCGCCTCACCACCTTCTCCACCGACGACGGCCAAATGTCACTTACCCACAACGGCCTGTCGATTTACATCGTCAATCTCGTCACCGGCGAATACCAATCCGTGGGACAGCTCGCCAGCGAGCCCACATCGGCCATCCCCCTATCCTCCACCGAGCTCCTCGTCTTCACCGCCCAAGGCACAACCCGCCTGATCAAAAACGACAACGCGTGGACAATCCAAGACGAGCCTACCCGCTCGCCCGAAATATCCCTCGAGGTGGTCGACACCACAGTCTACAACGCCACCATACGCCCCGGCAAACTCACCGATAACTATCCCCACGGCACCGGAATCCTGTCGAAAGCCGACGCCGACTCCCTCTCCTACGACCTCCGTGTGGCCTACAACTCCCTCTACAACCAAGCTTGTGCCGACGGCTACTTCATTCAGCCAATACTTGCCCGCGTGTGCCTCTACGACGAGCAATTCTGCACAATTTACACAGGCCCCACCGTAATGCTCGGCCAATTCCAATTGACCGAACAGCTCTCGATTTCCGCCGACACAACCGCCGGCACGCGTGCGGCCACAGCCATCCAGGCCACAGCCTATCGTGTGGCCGTCCGCCTCCCCGACCCTTTGCCCGACGAATGGAAAAACCGCGTATATGGCCTATTCATCCAGGCCTCCGTGCCCCTACACCCCCTCGATTTCAACGCCTCAGTGCATGGCAACGTCCTCGCCGACACATCCGGCACTTCCTCCACCATTACCTGCGCCTGGCCCGGTATGGCTCTCGACCGTGGTGGTGAGTTGCAACGTCAAGCCCTTGTGTCACAATGCCTTAGCCGCATCGATGATGTGGTGGCCAATCGCATGGGATTTATCATTGAGCCAATCTCCAACAAAAGGTTGCACTATTACACCCCCAGCTCCCTCATCCCCGACACCGAACGTGCCCAGCTCGACAAGATCCTGGCCAAGAAAGTAACGCCCCTCACGGGATACACCACCGAGGTCGTACGACGTTGCTCCAGGCCTCACAAATTCACCGCCACCTCCGTAACCCTCAACGGCGACACCGTGTTGATAGCCAACCCCAAGGCCGTGCGCTACGAGGGATACCCCCTCACCACGATGTCGGTAAAGCGCGGCGAAGGCTCCTGGCATGCCTACGCGCAAGTAACTTTCGGCGACGGCTCCGAGAAGGTCGTGTGGTCGGGCCAAGGATCCGACAACGCCCCGCTTGCCCTTTCCCCCATCATGTGCTACCCGGCACCCGACGCCCGGGAGATGACCATCGCTATCGCCTACAGCGACGGAACAATCCTCAAGGACACCGTCGCCCTCACCCCCGACGACTCCGGCCGCTACTCCTTCTATATCCACCCCTCCCTACAGCCCTGGACGCCTTCCACCCAGGCAAGCGTTTACCTTATACCCGCCGAACAACGCGTCCTCGCGTGTCACGACGGCATCGTCTTCAACACCCTCGCCAGCAACCCACTGGAGCCTCTAAGCGCCCTATTGGCCGCCCCCTGCGCCATCTCAGCCCTCACGCCCGCCGCACGCAGCACCTCATCCTGGGACTACGGCAAAAGCCACTTCTATGCCTTCTCCCGATTCGGAGTAACCGCCATCGGTGTGGGAACCGCCCGCACCCTTTCGGGCGCCAATCGCATCTCCCAGCTACCAGTCTCCACCCCTCAGCAAGTAGTCTGGACCGACGCCGCCGTCTACGCCATCTCCGACACCGCAACCCTCTTCTCCGTCTCCGGCAACCGATCCTCCCCTCTTTCCTGCGTCAGCCCACCCTGGGAGGGGGCGCTGCCCACAGCGACCCTCACCGCCTTTATAACCCCTCCAGTAGCCCTTTCCCCCTTTGAAACCCCACTCCTGATCACCACGCAAAAATCAGTTACCATTCTCCTCGCCCCACAGTCGTTGAAATTCACCCGCGTCACCCCCGACGACGGCACCGACTCCATCCCCATCCTCTGGCAGGCCCGCATACCCCTCTCCACGCCCCTAAAACGCGTCACCCTCGACCTCGCAGCCAGCGACTTCCAAGGCTCAATCACCCTATCCCTCGACAACGGCCAAGAACCCGACGGATCCCTACCCCTGCTGCACCTCGACATCGCCGGCGAGATAAACGCCCCGCTCACCTACCCCCTGTCGGCCCCCCTGCGTGGCTGGGCAACTGTCACCATCGACGCCCGTGTATCACCCGATTTCTTATTCCGTAAAATTAATCTACTATGAATCAACACTTCGACAAAATATGGCTAGAGCACCTCGCCCGCCGCGAGCGGCATCTTGACACCAACTACGACCCCTGGCTCGGCATCGGTTGCTCCGGCGACCGCTTGGAGGTGCGAGTCGACTGGAGCGACCAGCCCATCCTCATTCCCGTGGCCATGACCCGTTCCTCGGAATACTCCCCCACCCTGCGCCAAACACAGTGGGAACAACTTCGCTGCCGGTACGATTTCGAGTACTGGTGCGTCCGCTGCGTAAAAATCAAGGACAAGTCGTCCGCCCGCGACATCCCGTTCCTGCTCAACGCGCCACAACGACGCGTCCTCGCCCTCCTCGAGGACGACCGACTCGCCCAGCGACCCATCCGCATCATTATGCTCAAGGCGCGCCAATGGGGAGGATCCACCCTCATTCTTATCTACATGGCTTGGATGCAATGCTGCCTGTACACCAACTGGCACTCGCTCATCTGCGCCCACGTCAAGCAGGCCTCGGCCAACATCCTGGGAATGTACTCCAAGGTGCTCGCCGCCTACCCCAAGGAGTTGTGGACCGACGAGGTCGACCCCAAATTCGCCCCGTTCGAGCGGTCGACCAACATCCGCGAGATCCAAGGACGAGGCTGCCGCGTCACCGTCTCCTCGAGCGAAAACCACGACGCGCTGCGCGGCGCCGACTACGCCATGGCCCACCTCTCGGAGGTCGCTTTCTGGGCCGACACCCCGTCGAAAAGCCCCGAGGACTACGTGCGGGCCGTCTGCGGAGCCATCAATTCAGTTCCCGGCACTCTGATCGTCATGGAGTCGACAGCCAACGGCGTGGGCAACTATTTCCACTCCGAGTGGATGCGAGCCAAGCAGGGCCTGAGCGACAAGCACGCCGTATTCGTCCCTTGGCACGAGATCGAGATATACCGCGCGCCCGTCGACCGCGACCAGGCCGAAGAGCTCTACGACCAAATGGACCCATATGAGCGCGCCCTGTGGGACGACGGTCGCGACCTCGAGCAGATCGCCTGGTACCACAACAAGCGCCGCGAGATGGCCAGCCAGGACGCGTTCCGCGCCGAGTACCCCAGCAACGACATCGAGGCGTTCGCCTTGTCGGGCTGCAACGTGTTCTCCAACAACCATATCGAGGCCCTGCGCAAGGAGTGCAAAGCGCCCGTGATGAAAGGGGAGGTCGCCGGAGCCGCCACGTGGGGCCCGTCAGCACTTGATAATGTGAGATTTAAGGAAGACCGCAACGGCTCCCTCGAGATTTGGACACTCCCCGACCCGGAGCACGACTACCTCGTCGCCGTCGACATCGGGGGACGCTCGGCCAAGGCCGACTGGAGCGTCATCGCCGTGCTCGACGTCACCACCGACCGCCCCGAGGTCGTCGCCCAGTGGCGAGGACATATCGACCACGACCTGCTCGCCTGGAAGAGCGCCCAGATCGCCACATTCTACGCCGACGCCCTGCTCGTGATCGAAAGCAACACCCTCGAGAGCGAGAACACCGCCGACGACGGCTCCCTGTTCATCCTATCGCGCCTGGCAATGCACTACCCCAACCTCTACCACCGCGGCGAGGACTCGCGCCTGGAGGGTGCCCTCAGGCCCGGATTCCACACCAACCGCGCCACCAAGCAGGCCGTTATCCAGGAGTTGATCGCCCGGCTGCGCGAGGGCACGTATGTCGAGCGGTCCCACCTCGCCTGCGACGAGATGGCCGTCTACCAGCAGCTGCCCAACGGCACCTATGGCGCACGCGCCGGCCACCACGACGACGTGCTGATGACCCGCGCCATCGCCCTCTACATCGCCTCCGTCCACCCGGCCCCACCCCGCGTCAACATCTTCGACGGCATCATCCCCTGGTAGCGCCAGGGAGCGGCCTCACGCGCAGCCTAGGGGGGCCGGCCTTGGACGGCCATCATGCGGATGCCTAGGGGGGCCGGCCTTGGACGGCCTTCACCAGGCGAGAAAAGACTCAGCGAGAGCAGATTTTATTTGGCCGTCCAAGGCCGGCCCCCCTAGGCTGCGCGGACGCTTGCGACAAGGTTTTTTGTGTAATTGGGGAATTTACATTATCTTTGGCATAATAAAACAAATACAATGAGATATGGATCTTTCGCTGTTTCTCGATCGGGATGAAGACACTAACGAATTTTATCGAAAAATTCCCCATTGGCACCAACCCGATAAGTTGCAATTCGTGACTTTTCGTTTAGGGGATTCCTTGCCCCAACCAATACTGCGCGAACTTAAAGAGCAGAAACAGCGATGGATGGAGGATAATCCCGAACCGTGGACTCCCGATCAAATGCGCGAATATCACAACCATTTCACCCAGAAAGTGGATCGCTGGCTTGACCAAGGATATGGAGCCTGTTACCTGGGAAGAAAGGAAGTCGCCAATTATTTCGTCACAAAGATGCTGGAGTTTCATTCCCGGGAGTGGTGTGTTTGGGCCTACGTGGTGATGCCCAACCATGTGCACCTGCTTCTGCAAGCCATCAATGGGGAGAATCTGCGCGCTTCCTTAGGCCGATTTCTGAATATTACATCCCACGAGATAAATAAAATGGTTGAACGAAAGGGTACCCTATGGCAACGAGAGCCTTTTGACAGGATTGTGCGTAATGAGGGGCATTACATTAACGTGTTGCGGTATATGGGTAAAAATGTGGATCAGGGAGGGGTGTAATCGGTAATTTTGCATCGGCGATTTCGGTAAATAAGAATTCGGCGAAATCGGTAAAAATCAATCGGCGATTTTTCATGTAAAAGACGTACATTTGGTCATAACCCGAATACGTCTGCACATGCCTAAATCCTACAAATGCAAAATCATCCAGATACTGTCCCAAGCAGTGTGTCTGAGCCGTAAGGGCACAAAAAAGACTGGCGG
>JAJPXC010000013.1 GCA_021205635.1 Bacteroidales bacterium
AAATAGGGGGCTATTCAGAACGACGGATTTTGCACTTCGTTCTTGAATCTCCAGGTTTTTTCGTTTAAGGCGCAAAAAAAATTAATTGTCTCCCGACAATTAATCTTCTTAACCTTAAATCTAATACCATGAAAAACACGTTGCAAAGGTAAGGCTTTTTCTGTTATAAAACATAGTTTTCGAAAATTTTTCTTCCGGTTTAACATTTTTTATCTTAAAATCGGTCGTTAAGTGAAGATCGGATGGGTTTTTAACCACGAAGGCCACTAAACTCACTAACGGTACCACAAAAGGGCATAAAAGCGCCCAAAAGTGTTGCGGTCGGAGGAAAGTTGAAGTGCCATAGCTGGAGGGGGCGATGGCACTTGAGGGAGTGTAGGGTGAATATGTGTAAGTGAAAATTAGTTGGCGGTAACGTTGTCGCCGTAGAGGGTGTCGCCGGTGACGGTGCAACCTGAGTAGGTGACTGTGACATTGTTGGTGGCGTCGTTACCCCAGCCGTAGATTGCGCGGCATGTGCCGGAGATCTCGCAATCGGTGAATGTGGCGACGGTGGGATACTGATACGATGTGCTGCGGTTGCCGAGCACCACAGCCGCGCATGGAACGAGCGAACCGCTCTGCCAGGTCTTGTTTGTCAGCCAATTGGATGTGTTCTTAACGTTTGAAGGCCATGTGCCTTCGGTAACGAACCAATCATTCAGTTCGTCGCTGCTCACCTCAATAGCGCCAACAGTGCCATCGGTGCCGGTGGTGATAGTGGTGCCATTGTAACGTTGATAGATCTTGCAATCTGATACGTTGTAGGTGCCACCGCGAGCAATGATGCCGCGAGAGGTGCCGTTGAACGTGCAATTGGTGAAGTTCCAGGTGTAGTTCTGGTTGAGCAAAGCGGCAGCGTCGGCTGTGAAGACGCAATCGGTAACGGTATGCGTTCCAGTAAAGGATTTGCTGGCGTTGGTCGACAAAGCGATAGCATAGGCGGTGACTCCGGTGTTGGAGATTGTAACGTCGTTGTTGCCGTACAAAAGAATGCCGGCTGAGCTTTCGCTGGAGATCGTGCAATCCTTGACGGTCATGGTGCCGAAGTTGTCGAGGGTGTTGCAGCCAAGCTCGAGAGCCGAGGTGCCGCTATACGACCCGTTGGGGACGGTGCGGATAATCTTTACATTCTCCAAGGTGACCACTGTGGAGCTATAGCCTTGCAGTTTAACAACGGCATTTGAATTGTTTGCGCCTTTGATAGTGCCATTCTTTATATTGAGAGTGCCCTCTCCTCCCATCACTATATAAGACTCGGTAAAGCTCAAGGTATTACCTGCCAGGTCGATGGTAACCTCGGCACCAGCGGCAACCGTAGGTTTCAAGATAGATGTCATCTCGACGTCGCCCGACAGAGCGATAGTGCCACCAGTAGACAGGATGTTGGCGATGGCGTTTGTAAGAGAAGTGGCGTCACCTACCGTCTCGGGGTAGTCAGGGGTCTGGTAGTCGGGGATGATGTTGATGGTGAAGTCGATGGTGGAGGTGAGGAGTGCACCGAAGATGTTGGTGCGGTAGTTGCGCTGAAGGGGCGCGCCGTCGACGTCGAGGTGGTGGAAGGCGGTGGTTCCGTCGTAGAAGTCGAGGTCGATGTCGGCGGTTTGTTTGTCCTTGGACATGAGCACGTAAGCCATTGCCAGGTATTCATAGGCGCCGGCGTTGCCCACGGGGAAGTTCTCGTAGCCGGTGTCGCCCACGGCTTTGCCGTGGTTGGGGCGGCGGGTCTTTTTGAAGGTCACGGATGCGCCGTTGTCGCTGGCGTCGATCTCGCCGGTGAGGAGGTTGTATTTGGAGTAGACGTTGGCGACGGTCATCTCGGCGGAGATCTCCTTGTCCTTGAGGGCGTCAACGCCCAGGTCGCTGGTGCCGACGTTGATCTGTGCGAAGGGTCGCTTGAGCTCAGCGGTGACGGTGGCGGCGCCGGTGACGGGCACTTCTTTCATGCACCAGAAGGCGTCGGTGTCCTCAACGTTGAGGTTTTCGATTTCCGAGTACTTCACCTCGACGGTCGAGAGGTCGTCGGCCACTTCGAAGAGGTTGGCGGCGTTGGGTGATTGTGCCCAGAATACCATTTGATAGGTTTTGCCGGTGACGAGTTGGAGCGACAGGGTGGTTTGGAGTCCGGAGAAGGATGTGCCTTGCGTCTTGTTGATGATACAGGTGGGGTCGGCGGTGGTAGATGTCTCATAGGCAGCGTAGTAGAATTCGGTGGCGGTATAGCCGTCGCTATAGGCGCGGGATTGGATGTCGGAAGGCAGGGTTGCCTAGATGGTGACGGTGACTTCCTGGTCGATGGTTGTGGCAACAGGATCGTCGGATGAGCAGGAAGTGAAGTTCATCATTCCCAGAACGGCAACAGCCGCGAGTAGTGAATGTTTCATTGTGCGATGAATTAGTTTTTGAGTGTTTAAGGTTGTTAAAAGGTTCCGGATAGAGAATTGTGCCCTGCACGGTTGCAACATCGCAAAGTTACAATTTTTCACAAGAGTTAAAGGGCTGAAAGTGAGGGTGACGGGGAGGGTGTTGATATTTGTCGATAAACAATTCAAAGGTGGGGGATGATAGAATAATAATTAGTATAATTTAACATGAAATTGGCAATTAAAAATAGAAATCGCCCGGGCGGCGTTGGCGGCTCGGGCGATTGTGGGGTATAGGGGGATGTAAAATTAGTCCTTGTTGAGGGCGTCCTTCACTGCGTCGTTGGGCACCATCTCTTCTTTGAACATGTAAGCGCCGGTCTTGGGCGACTTCACCATCTTGATTACTTTGCTGTAAGTACGGCCTTCACCTTTTTGGAGTGAGGCCACGGTTTTCTTTGCCATATCGGGGTGCTACTGTTATTTGATTTCTTTGTGAACGGTGACTTTCTTGAGGATCGGGTTGTATTTTTTCAACTCGAGACGCTCGGTGGTGTTCTTGCGGTTTTTGGTGGTGATATAGCGGGAGGTGCCGGGCATACCGCTTGCCTTGTGTTCGGTGCACTCAAGGATTACTTGCACGCGATTACCTTTTGGTTTCTTTGCCATCGTTATTAGTATTGGAGATATTTGATTTCAGTTAAGTAACCTTTCTCAGCAGCCTGCTTGATCGCGGCGTCGAGGCCCATCTTGTTGATGTTGCGGAGGCCGTTGGCCGAGATGGTGAGGGTGATCCACGCGTCTTGCTCCACCCAATAGAATTTCTTGTTGAACAGGTTGACGTTGAAGCGGCGCTTGGTGCGGCGCTTGGAGTGCGACACGTTGTTGCCGGTGATCGCTTTCTTGCCCGTGATCTGACAAATCTTTGACATGGCTGAGGTTTATTATTCTTGTTCTACTTCTTGTTATTATTTTCTCTTGGGTTGTTTCCGCGCCCATTCACGCTCATATCACCGCTAAGCGCATCATTCTTAGCGGCTTTACAGAATAAAGCCACGAAACAGTGTGCAAAGTAACAACTTTTTCCTTACACGCGCAAATTTTTCGGCGATTAATTTCCACAATTTTGTGAAACTTAATGATTTAAACAAGAATTCCAGTCCTTACCGCATTAAAGCGTTAAAGCGTTAAAGCGTTAAAGCGTTAAAGCGATAAAGCGATAAAGCGATAAGGCGTTATATCGATAATAAAAATCGCCCCGAGCGCGAGGCCCGGGGCGATCTATGGGTATCGTCAAGAGATTAGAGGCGAACCTTTACGGCCTCGGTGCCCTGCTGACGGATGAAGATGCCGCCCTCGGGGTTGTTGACCTTCTGGCCCTGGAGGTTGTAGTATACAACAGGAGCGTTGGCGTTGTTAACGTCGGCTGCGATGTTGCCCACGCCGTTTGAGGGGTTGAAGCCTTCCTCAGCTACGAGGTAGGTGGCGAGGAACGACAGGGTGTTGCCCGATGCGATGTAAACGCCGGTCTTGCCGTTTTCGTCCTTCTTGGTAACGGGGATCATGGGGTGGGTACGGATACCGCCAGTCGACAGGGTGTTGTAGGTTCCCTCAGCGGGGAGGATCCACATGAGCTCCATGCCCTCGAAAGTACCGCCGGATGCGTCACCGCCCATAACGGAGATCTTGCTCATGGCACCGCCGGGGTTGTTGTTCGACTGGCAGTCGGCGTAGCCGAGGTACATCTTGTCGCCGATCACGAACTCATAAGCGCCGGTTGCGCCTACGCCCGAGGGAACGCAGTCCTCAGCGGCCTGAGTGAACATGCCGAGGCAGTCGGGGATACCGTCGTAGCAGGAGTACTGGGTAGGATAGGTGCCGTTACCGTTGGCGTAGAAGATCTCGGAGGAGCCTTCAGCCCAGATCAGGGTACCGTTGTCGCCGAAGTTGGCCGAGGTGGAGGGGCAGAGCTCAACGCCGTCGTCCATCGACCACGATGCGAAGCCGTCCATGCCGGGGGTCCACTCGTCCTCGCCCTGGTAGCGAACGAAGCGATAAGCGTAGGGGTCGCCAGTGCCGCCCGAGTTGGAGCTAACAGCGCCGTAAACGCCGTCGGCCTCAACGCCGGTGATGTCGCCGCAAACGTCAGCGAGGTCGATACGGCCAGCGTAGGAAACCTCGTCGGAGGGCCACTCGATACCGCCGCAAACGAGCTCGCTCTCGCCGGTGTCAACGTCCTTCACCCAATGTACTTTAATCTTGGTGCCAGCGTCGGCCGAGGATTGACCGCCCCAGTAACCAGCGATCCACAGGTGGCCGTAGTCGTCAACGCCGATAGCGTTACCGGTCAACAGGCCGGTGATAGGCTCGCCGTCGCAGGTAAGGTCAACGGTCTTGATATACTCGCCGGTGAAGAGGTCGAAGAACACGAGCTGCCAGTAGTCGGTCGAAACGGCGTCGTCGCCCTCGCCAACGGTCACGCGGTTACCGTTGGAGTAAACGATCATGTCGTTGAGCACGGTGAAGTCGCGGGCATAGGTGGTGTACAGGTGGGAGTTGATTTCTTCAAGAGAGCTCTTGTTGATGTCCATGGCGGCGCACCAGAGGTTGGTACATGTCAAGCCGCCCTTGGTTTCGTAGGTGCAACCGTCGGTAGGGATAGCGGCCATTGCGCTGCCTGCTGCCAAAAGGGCACCCATAAGGAGTAGATTTTTCTTCATAAGTGATTGTTTTTGTTTATGTTAAGTGTCTAGAATAGTTTTTCGCTGGTTGAGTGTTGTCAGGGTCGTTTGAAATTCTGCGTAAAAGTAGCAAGTTTTTTTGAATTACTCGTGAAAAAATTCCATAAAAGAATATTTAAAAATGTTAATCTTGGAATTTGGTCGAAAATGTCGTAATTACGTTATTACGTTATAACGTTATTAGGGCGTTATGAACAAAGTTTTTCGTAAATTCGCGACAAATAAAGTAGCCATGAGCGACAAGAATGAGAGAACCGATTCCCTGGTGATCATCCCGATGTACAACGAGCGGGAGAATGCCAAGGCCATTATAAAGGCGGTGATGGAGTTGCCGCGGAGGTTTGACGTGCTTGTCATCGACGACAATTCGCCCGACGGCACGGCCGCGCTGGTGCGCGAGTCGATGGAGGAGTACCCCGGACGCGTCGATCTGATGGAGCGCGGGGGGAAGCTCGGGTTGGGCACGGCGTATATCGCCGGGTTTAAGTGGGCATTGGAGCGCGACTATGAGTATATCATCGAGATGGACGCTGATTTCAGCCACGACCCCAAGGACTTGATGCGGCTCTACGACGCTTGCGCCCACCCTGGGGGAGCCGACGTTGCCGTCGGGTCGCGCTACGTCACGGGCGTCAATGTGGTCAACTGGCCCATGGGACGCGTGCTGATGAGCTACTACGCCTCGGCTTACGTGCGCATCATTACCCGCATGCCTATCCATGACACCACCGCGGGTTTCGTGTGCTGGACAGCCAAGGTGCTCCGGGCGATGGATCTCGACGCTGTGAAGTTCAAGGGCTACGCGTTCCAAATCGAGATGAAGTTCACCGCCCATCAGTTGGGATTCAAGATCGAGGAGGTGCCGATTATTTTCGTCAACCGCGTGCTGGGCACGAGCAAGATGAGCTCGGGTATCTTCGGCGAGGCCGTGTTCGGCGTGATACAATTGAAACTCAATTCGCTGTTCAAGAAAAGCAAGAAGAAGTGATTTCACATCTTATATATAACGCGCGAGTGGTCAACGAAGGCCGCTCGTTTTTGGGATTCGTCGCCGTGGGCGATGACGGACTGATTGCCGAGGTAGGGGAGGGGATGCCCTCGCAAGAGATGCTAGCCCAAGCCAAGGAAGCGGTAGACACCCAGGGATGGTTGCTGCTGCCTGGAGCTATTGACGTGCACGTACATTTCCGCGATCCGGGACTGACCCACAAGGGCGATTTCGCCACTGAGTCGATGGCAGCCCTTAAAGGGGGTGTCACCTCGGTAATCGACATGCCCAATGTCAAACCCGTCACCGTCACCCTCGCCGACTGGGAGCGCAAGATGGAGCGCGCCGCGCAAGTGAGCCACGTCAACTACTCGGCCTACTTCGGCGCTACCGCCGACAATATACCATCCCTTATGGATTTGGATTACTCCCGCGTGGCCGGTGTGAAGTTGTTCCTTGGCTCTTCGACGGGCAACATGCTGCTCAACGACCCGGCCACCCTGCGTCAATTGCTCTCGACGGTCCCGGCTGTAATTGCCGTGCACGCCGAGGACGACGCCATGGTGAAGGCTGGCATGGAATGGGCCAAAAGGGAATTTGAGGGTGGCGAGGTGCCCATACCGATGCACTCGGCTATCCGCTCTCGCCGTGCCTGCTTCTCGGCCGCCAAACAAATTATAGAATTGGCGCGCGAGACCGGGGCCCGGCTTCATCTGCTCCACGTGTCCACCCAAGAGGAGCTGGTGTTGCTCGACGACGGCGGGGTAGGGGAGAAGCGCGTCACGGCCGAGACCTGCCCACATTATTTATTGCTGTCGGCCTACGATTATCCCCGATTGGGGGCCAAAATGAAGTGCAACCCGGCTATCAAACTCCCCAGTGACGCAGCGGCGTTGCGTCAAGCGCTGCTCGACGGACGTATCGACACTATCGGCACCGACCATGCCCCGCATCTTTGGAGCGAGAAGCATGGCGACGCGTTGACGGCCGCTTCAGGCATGCCATCCATCCAGTTCGCTTTGCCGCTGATGCTCGACATGCTGCCGCCGGAGGTGGTGGTGGAGAAGATGGCCCACAATCCGGCCCGCATCTTCGGCATCGTTCGCCGCGGTTTCCTACGACCCGGCTATCATGCCGATATGGTGCTTGTTTCACCAACGGAATGGACAGTCACCCGCGACGACATCCTTTCCCCCTGCGGCTGGAGCCCCTATGAGGGCCGCACTCTCAACCACCGCGTGGAGCGCACCTTTGTAGCCGGTCCTTCCCCCCTCCACTTCTATCGTTAATTTCCATCAACGCATAAAATTGCGCCCGTAATAACGTTATCACGTAATAACGTTATCACGAGCGCAACACTTTATCCTTTATCCTTTATCCTTGCTCCTTGCCAAAGGCCTTTATCCTTGCCGAAGGCGCTAGCCTTCGATGAGGTTGTGGCCGGTCATCTCCTTAGGCTGGGGCAGACCCATGATGTGGAGGATGGTGGGAGCCACGTCGGCCAGGATGCCATTCTCCACCTTGGCGTTCTTGTCCGAGGTCACGTAGATGCAAGGCACGGGGTTCAGCGAGTGGGCCGTGTTGGGAGTGCCGTCGGGATTGATGGCGTTGTCGGCATTGCCGTGGTCGGCGATGATGATCACCTCGTAGTCGGCAGCCTTGGCGGCCTCAACGGTGTCCTTCACGCAAGCGTCGACAGCCTTCACGGCCTTTTCGATGGCCTCGTAAACGCCGGTGTGGCCCACCATGTCGCCGTTGGCGTAGTTGACGACGATGAAATCGTATTCCTGCGACTTGATGGCCTCAACCAATTTGTCCTTCACCTCGTAGGCGCTCATCTCGGGCTGCAGGTCGTAGGTGGCCACCTTGGGAGAAGCCACCAGGATGCGCTCCTCGCCCTTGTACGGCTCCTCGCGGCCGCCGTTGAAGAAGAAGGTCACGTGGGCGTATTTCTCGGTCTCGGCGATATGGAGCTGTTTCTTGTTGAGGTTGGAGAGGTACTCGCCCAGGGTGTTGGACACATTCTCTTTGTCAAAGAGGATATGCACGCCCTTGAACGAAGCGTCGTAGGGGGTCATGCAGTAATATTGCAGGTCGGGGATGGTCTTCATTCCAGCATCAGGCATGTCGTGCTGGGTCAGTACCATCGTCAACTCCTTGGCGCGGTCGTTGCGGTAGTTGAAGAAGATCACGGCGTCGCCCTCCTTGATAGTGCCGTCGATGGTGGCGTTGTTGATCGGCTTGATGAACTCGTCGGTCACGTCGTTGTCGTAGCTCTCCTGCACGGCCTTCACCATGTCGGTGGCTTGCTCACCCTGGCCGTTAACCAGCAGGTCGTAGGCAATCTTCACGCGGTCCCAGCGCTTGTCGCGGTCCATGGCGTAGTAACGGCCGATGATCGAGGCAATCTTGCCAGTGCTCTTGGCGCAGTGGGCCTCAACCTCCTCGATGAAGCCTTTGCCCGAGCGAGGGTCGGTGTCGCGCCCGTCCATGAAGCAGTGGATGTACACCTTGTCGAGGCCGTACTGCTTGGCGATGTCGCACAGGGCAAACAAGTGGTCCAATGACGAGTGGACGCCGCCGTTGGAGGTCAGGCCCATGAAGTGGATGGCCTTGCCGGAAGTCTTGGCGTAGCTGAACGCGCTCTTTATCTGGTCGTTGTTGAGGATCGTGCCGTCCTTGATAGCCTTGTTGATCTTCACCAGGTCCTGGTATACCACGCGGCCTGCGCCGATATTGAGGTGACCCACCTCCGAGTTGCCCATCTGGCCGTCGGGCAAACCCACGTTCTCGCCCGAAGCCTGCAGCTGGGAGTGGGGATAGTTGGCCAACAGATAGTCCCAATAAGGAGTGGGGGTCTGGAAAATCACGTCGCCCTTGGAGTGGTTGCCGATGCCCCACCCGTCAAGGATCATCAATAATGCTTTCTTTGCCATATCTTGTATAAATTTCAGTTTTCGCGTTTCGGGGAGAACCCATGTGCTTTTTCAGGGGAGCCCCGGGATATCTATATCTAACAATCAATATTGGAAATCCACCGCGAAGTTACACATTTTTACCGAAATTCCACATATAATAATATAAGAGGGTGACATAAGAGGGTGGCATAGGGCGGCAGAGGGTGGCAGGAACGTACACGTAACCCGGGAGGGCCGGCTCATGGACGGCCAGTGC
>JAJPXC010000168.1 GCA_021205635.1 Bacteroidales bacterium
AAATCAGTCTTAAAAACAACGCTCAAGCCGGTCTGAGCCAAGGGAGTACTTCAGTGGCAGCAAGTTGAGATAACGTTGAGAGCGAGGTCGCGGGGATTCCATATCGTGACCGAAGAGGTGGTGAGGCAGTTGCCGAAGTTGCCGAGCGTGGGATTGCTTAACCTTTTCATCAAGCACACGTCGGCCGCGTTGACTATCAACGAGAACTACGACCCAGATGTAAGGGAAGATTTGGAATCGATCTTTGACCGTCTGATCCGTGAGTGCGAGCCGTACTACACTCACACGATGGAAGGCCCCGACGATATGCCGAGCCACGCCAAGACAATCCTTGTCGGCCCATCACTCACGATACCAATCACCGACTGCAGGCTCAACCTCGGCACTTGGCAGGGCATCTACCTATGCGAGTTCCGCAACCACGGTGGCTCACGCCATGTCGTGGCGACAATCACAGGAGATTAAATTTTTAGAATGTGACTGAGAAGCCGAGGTCTTCGATTACTTCACGGATGGCTTCAGGTGTTGTCTTGCCTGTGATTACGGTCTGGCCGGAAGCTAGGTCGACACTCACGGCTTCAACGCCCGGGAGTTTGGCGAGATTTTTCTCGACAATCGCCTTGCAGTGGCCGCACGACATGCCTGTTACAATCACAGAAATTTGATTGGATGTCATTTTATTTCGTTTTTGAGGTTTGTATCTTAGAATCAGGGCATTGATAAGCAACAGGATCAAGACAATTGAGCAGACGGCTGCGAACCACCCAATTTGCAGATGGCAACAGTTCATACCTTCCGTGAGTGGCATAGTGAACCAGTCGCGAGGCATCAGGTAGTCGATGCACAAGCCTATGCCGAAAGCTCCGATGATTATCACGCTCAGATAAATCGCAGCGGCACGCTTGCCAAGGGCTTTGCTCACGATAATGATCGACGCGAAGTTGGCAGCGGGCCCAGCCATCAGCAAGACAAAAGCCGCTCCCGGGCTTAGTCCTTTGAGCATCAGCGACAAAGCGATGGGAATCGAGCCTGTGGAGCAAACATACATTGGCACGGCGACAACCACGACGGCCAACATCGCAAGCAGGGGGTACTCGGCGAACGCGGTGAAGAACCCGTCGGGGATAAACGCGGTGATGGCCGCGGCTATCACCAAGCCTATAATCAGCCATTTGCCGATGTTTTGGATCATCTCCACGAAGCCGTAACGCAGTGCGTTAAGAAATCGTGGCCAAAAACCATGCGTCGCGGGAGCGTCGATAGTGTCCACCTCATCGGGTATTTCACATTCGCCATTGGCATCTTGCTCGGCTTTATTCACCAACATTCCACCAACAAATGCCGTCGCCAAGGCCGCAACAGGGCGGATTATGGCAAACGCCAGCCCCAACAACGAATAGGTGGCGGCTATGGAATCTACACCCGTTTGAGGTGTAGCGATCAAGAAGGATGTAGAGGCACCGCGCGAGGCGCCGTTGCGCCGCAACGCCACTGCGGTGGGTAACACACCGCACGAGCACAGAGGCAACGGCACACCAATCAAAGCGGCCTTGATCACGGCCCACGCCCCAGGTCGCGACAAGTGCTTGCGGTAAAACTCCCCCGGCACAAAAGCGTAGAGCATTCCCGCTATCAGGAATCCCAACAGCAGATACGGGGCCATTTCGGCCAGCATGTTGATCAACGAATATAGGAAACTCATCGCTTTTGTTCAGGGACAGCCAAAATGGGATTATTCCTCCACCGGGGAGAATTGGTCTTTGCCCACGCCGCACAAGGGGCAAACAAATTCGTCGGGTAGATCCTCAAATGCGGTGCCGGGAGCGATTCCGTTTTCGGGGTCACCTACTTCAGGGTCATATACCCAGTCGCATACATCACATACATACTTTTTCATCTTAATTCTTGTTTAAGTGGTTGAAATTATGGTTGGAAATTGTCTCTAAATTCGGAAGAAAAAAAAGCCGAAAAAACTCAGACATTGCATCAATTCGAGCTGCACCCCTCCGTGGGTGTAACCTATGTCGTAATGCGGAAGCGTTTTTCGGTATTCCATATTCGCGAAATTACTCATAATTTCCGACAAGCGATGGTAAATTTTGGTTCAAGTTAGCTTGAGAGCAAAATCCATCTTTCGGGAAATGGGTTTTTATTGGCATGGTCAGCGAATCCCAACGTGATAATCAGCCACTTAAGAGTATCCTGCAATTTGACCCATTGACGCGAGCCTATGTCAAAACATCCTGCAATTTGACCCATACGCCAAATTTTCGTGAAACGGTGCCTACAAGGGACAGGGGGGGCAAATGTTTTGTACAATGGGGCAAGGGGGTGTGAGGGATTTGGGCGATATTTGCGGTGAATTAATGATTTAGCACAAATTCCTGTTTAGACCATGGACACTTTAGCCGAAAAACGGATTGAGGGGTTGCTCTCAATCGTCAACAATTTTGAGATCGAGGGACAAGTGACGAGGGTGATGCCCTTGGGCGAGGGTTTTATCAACGATACGTTTGTCGCTCTCACCGAGGGCGACTCGCCCGACTATATCCTGCAACGGAAGAACAGCGAGGTGTTTCCCGACGTGCCGGCGATGATGGACAACATCTACCGTGTGACGGCCCACATTCGCCAGCGTGTCATCGCAGATGAAGGCGACCCCAAGCGCGAGGTGATGACGGTAATTCCCACCAATGATGGTCAGCTTTACTACCTAAAGGATGGCGATTATTGGACCATGACCCTCTATATCGCCGACACTATCGCTTATTCCAAAGCCAACTCGCCTGAACTTGCTCGAAAAGGTGGACGGGGGATCGGGCGTTTCCAATCGCAGCTGGCCGACTTCACAGAGCCATTGGCCGAGACAATCCAGGGCTTCCACAATGTCCGCTATCGCTTTAAGCAATGGGATGAGTGTATAGAAAGGGATACGGCAGGTCGCGTGAAGGACCTGAAAGAGGAGATCGAAATTGTGGAGAGCCACCGAAAGGAGATGCTCGATTTCTGGAGCCTTGTTGAGAGGGGCGAGATCCCGGCCCGCGTCACCCACAACGACACGAAGATCAACAACATCTTGTTTGACAAGCAGGGCGAGGTGCTCTGCGCCATCGACCTCGACACGGTGATGACCTCGACGTCGCTCAACGATTTCGGCGATGCTATCCGCTCGTATTGCAACACGGGAGAGGAGGACGACCGCGACCTGAAGCGTGTAGGCCTGTCGTTGGAGATGTTCGAGGCGTACACCGACGGCTATCTCTCGGAGCGAGCAAATGAGTTGACCCGCACTGAGTTGGACTGGTTGGCCTTCTCGGCGCTCTATATCACTTTCGAGCAGGTGATGCGCTTTCTGATGGATTATATCGACGGCGACAAGTACTACAAGATTAAGTGGGTTGACCACAACCTTGTGCGCACCCATGCCCAGATGCGCTTGCTTGAGGACCTGGAGGAGAAGTACGGCCAGATGAAAAAAGTGGTTGCCGAGGTGGCCCAGCGCTACCTCTCAACCGCCTGCGCTTAATAATTTTATATTTCCAAACCACACGGGGCAGTGAAAGTTCGGCCTCTGCTCCACAATGGGGCTCCATGACAAGAAGTGGGGCTCCTTTGTTTTGTCGCCGCATTTGTAGAAGTTACCTCGGAGTTCGATTTCGTCAGCTTGTGAATCTACACTTAACAAGTCGAGGGGGAGCTGAATGGTGATCGTCCATCGGTTCTTTTCCATCACGGGGCAACGGGTTAAACGGGACAACTGCTCGGGGGTGAAGAACTCGACACCCTCATTTTTGCCGATGCGTGACGATGCCACGCAGGCGCCGCGGGAATTGAACTCGAAGTTGAAGTATCGCTCTTGCCCGGGTATTTGAAGGAACATCTCCACGCAGCTGTCCTCCCACACGGGGCCGAGATCCTGCTTGACTACGGCGCGTGGAGCGCTCTCCTGGATGGTGAACTTTACCAGAAGCGAGCCGTTGAAATGTCCGATTTGGAACGTGGTTTCCGGACCACCAGGGAACTCTACCCAATTCACGTGGTCCACTCGATGAATCGGGGCTTGGTCAATTGCTGAGGGCGAGGAGATTGGCTCCACGGTCAGCGATTTGTGTTGTATGGAATAATTGTGCATCATTGTGATGCAAAGGTACGGAAAAGTTTTTGAATGGCAAGGGGTTGGGGTAAAAAGTACGGAGCACGGTTCTTGTAGCAATCCGTGCTCCGCACTCAATAAGAGGCGCTCTGCGCGCTTTAGGGGATGAGGATCTTTTTGCCGTGCATGATGTAGATGCCGGCGGGTAGATGGTCGCGGGTGAGTTCATCGGCCACTCTTACGCCCGAGAGGGTGTAAACGCCCGTGTAGTCGGGGTAGGAATTGGTGGTGGTGAACGCCGTTGAAGTAGTGTCACCCGAGGTGGCTTGGCTCACCAATGAAACCTTGGTAATGGTGACGTTGAAGCCAGTGAGGACGCAGCCTGTGGATTGCAACTGAGCGAGCAACGAGGCTGTGAGAGTGATTGAGAGTGAAGTTGCGTCGGAATCAAGACCATTGCTGTTGGCCACATAGCAAGTGGTAATCGAGGGATCCCAAAGTTGCACGGTTGCCCAGCCATCAGCTTTCGTGAAGTCGATAACCAGTTGGTCGCCCACTGAGGCGTTTTTGAAGAACGAGGCCTCGATGACTGGGGGGGCGTCGGTAGTGGACCAACTCGAGTCGTAGGTGCAGGAGCCTGTCCAAAGCACGTCATTGGAATACTTGATCAGGTCAACACGGGTAACGGTAGCGTTGGCGCCAGTGAGGTAGCAGCCATTGGCCTGAAGATTTGCTAAGAGCGTGGCATCCAACTCAAACTCGGCGTAGCTATCGCTGCTTGACAATCCCGACGAGGTGGCGTAGGCGCTCTTCCAATCGGGGGCGTAGAGTTGACAAACCGGGTCTCCGCCGCCGTATTGCGTGAAGTAAATCTGCAACTTGTCGCCCACGGAGCATGTGGTGAAATAACTTGCGGCGAGAAAACGTGCGTCGGCGTCGGTTGTGGTCGACCACGAGGAATCGAACGTCACCGATCCAGTCCAGATGGTGTTGGCGTTGCTGTCGTCGATGGTGTAATCATCATTGTTGTCGGCGCCTGAACCGTCGGAGGTGAGGGTGACGTCGGCAAGATAGTTCATGCCGAGCGACTCGTTCCACACGTCGGTGTTGGCCATACGGATGGCGTACTCCGAGCGGGAGGCAAGGGATGACGACTCGTCGGGGAGCCATAGGTAGATGTGGTAGGAGCCTGTGGGCATCGCGCTGTCGAGAGTGATGGTGGAGGTCACTGTAGAGATATATCCGGCTGTCCATCGGCGGGGATCGGTGTCGAGGGTGTACTCGTAGCGTTGCGACGTGTTGGAGGTATTGATCATCACAAGCTTCACGGGACGTGGATTGTAAGGCGTGGCCCAGCCGTGGTTGTTGACCTTGAACACGATCTTGAACGCTTTGCCCGCAGCCGCATCGGAGGTGTAGGTGGCACCCTCGAGGGCGAAACGGTAGCCTAATAGGCGTCGGATCGTGTAGAGGAACCCGATGTTGTCCCAGTAGGAGATGATGCTTGTGTGATAATCCTCGTTGAGATAACTCCAGTGGAACGCCGAGAAGTCGGCCAGAGCGTTGGCCTGGGAGGTGTACTCGTTGGTTTCGGTGCAGGTTTCACCTCCCATGGGGAGGTAGCGGGTTTCGTAGGAGAGGTATTGGCGCATATCGGTGTACGACGAGCCACCGAAGGCGGCATTGTAGGTGCCGTAATCGTCGGCAGCGGCCAGGAAGCAATCGTTGTGGAAACCCAGGCGACTGATGTCGGAACCTGAGAAGGCATCCGAGAAGGAGAGGGTATCGGCAACGGTCTTTTGAAGAACGCCGAGTTTGGCAGCTGGGTAGCGCACCGACACGCATCGATTCGATGGCATGGCGTCGAGCAATTTTGCGGCCAAAGCGCGGCGCGAGGAATAATCGTCATACGTCGAAGGTTCAAAGCCGAAATTGTCGGTATAATACCATTCGCCCCAAGCCCCGATAAAACCGGCTTCGAGCAATGCGATCACATCGTAATACTCTTGAAGGATGGGCTTCAGCTGAGCGATATGGGCGTGGGTATTGGCGATCGAGGCGTCGCGAGGGGAGGCATATTGGTCGTAGGAGTAGCAGAAGCGTACAACGGCTTTGATGCCACCTGTGCGAAGCAACGCGAGGTTGCCTTTAATCACCTCCAAAAAGCTATCGGAGATGGCCGAACTGTTGACGAAATCGTCCAAGCGGAAGCACACGAACGCCAGCGAGATTCCATTGTCGCGCCAAGTGGACATACTTGACGTGGAGAATGGGTATTTGTTACTCGGCGACACCTCGATGTGGTGGAAAATGCCACGCTCGGGGTTGGGGAAGTTCTCGTCAGAATAGGAGAACGTCACCGATTGTGTTTCAGCATGGACAGGTAAGCCAGCGGTCGCCCCCAATAGGGCAACCGTGACTATGATCAAGGATTTATATAAGGATGAGCACATTACTTCACAAGGTATTTCTTACCACCACTGATGTAGATGCCGGGGGCGAGCGGAGCGTCCATGGAGTCGGCCACGCGCACGCCAAGCAGATTGTACACAGCGCTATCTTTTACAACGGGAGCAACCGTGATGGAGTCAACGATGCCGAAGGTGCCCGAGAGAGTCACTTTCTTCAAAGTGTAGTCGTGTCCGGTGAGCACAAGGCCATTCTCCTTGAGCGTGGTGGCGGCATCGGCGTTAACGGCGAAGGCAACGAAGCCCGAGCCGTCGGCAACCGAGATGTAGTTGCCCCACTCGGTGTCGGCCGGCAACTCCTCCCACCCGGTGGAGAGGTTTTGCTTCAGGCAGATCTGGGCCTCGTTGGAGGCGTCCTCGTAGGTGATGTAAAGGTACTGGCCAGCGGCGATAGTGGCAAACTTGCTGGCCTCGATGGTGATGTAATTCCAGCTGCCCATGTCGGTGGTGCCTGCCCATACGATGGTCTCCTCATCGTCGCCTTTGCCCGAGCCGTCGCCCTCGAGAGCGATCTTGGTGAGGATAAAGTTGTCGCCAGTGATGTTGATGCCGTTGGAGATAAGCTCGGCGCGCAGCTCGGCGGTGAGGTTAAAGGATACCTGGGTGGTCTCGGGAGAAAGCTCGGTTTGGCCGAAGGAAGAGGTTTTCCAGTTGGCGTTGTCGATTTGGATACAGCTCCAAGCCTCGGTGTTGATCATCGAACAGTAGAACACGAGGTTTTGGCCAACTTGGGCGGTTGAGAAATCGCTGCCAAGGATGCGCACGGCGGGAGTTGCGGTCCAATTTTGACAAACGCACTCGCCTTCCCAGATTACGCCGTCATACTCCGATAGCTCGATCTGAGTTACGATATAGCCTGTGCCAGCGAGGGTGCAGCCGGTCGACTGGAGGTTGGCTAGGAGTGTGTCGTCGAAGGTGAAGGTAACCGAGGTGGTGGCGGAGGTGATTTGGCCAGAATTGGCGTAGGATGTGGTTATATCGGGGTCGTAAAGCTCACACTGGTGCCACGACTGGGGATCGGCGGCGTTGTTGGTGAGGGTGAGAATCAGTTTGTCGCCCACCTGGGAGTTTTCAAACACGCTGGCTTGGAACGTGGGGCGCTCATCGGTGGTGGTCCAATCGGCGAAAGTGCAGGTACCAGTCCACAGTACAGTGGCATTAGAGGTTGCGATGGCGGCGGCCATCAACGCGAGGGTAAAAAAGCGTTTCATAATTGTATGGTTTAAAATGGTTTATGGAATGATTATTTGTTTAAGGTGAACGTGTGGAGGTGATTGTAGCCCTGCTTCTTCCACATCCCTTTGTTGGCCAGACGGATGGCATATTCGGGACGGTCGTGGATCGAGGGCGCGGGGTCCTGGAGGGCAAGATACATCTCGTATTGCCCGGGCTGCATCTCGGTGGGGAGTGTGATATCTTGACTGAGGTGGGTGACTTCCCCTGGCATCCATTTGCGGATGTCGGTGTCGAGGGTGACGCGGAAGGTGCCTTTGGCTCCTTTCTTGCCCACAAACACAAGGTCGACGTCGCGATGGTTGAAGGGAGCGGCCCAACCGGTGTTCTCGATGTCGATTTCAACGTGCATCGGCTCGCCCACGCGGGGTTTCTCGGTGTAGTTGCCCTGCAAGGCGGTTAGGCGGTAGCCCAGGCGACGGTGGATCTCATCCATGAAATTCTCCATCTCCCACTTTCGCAGCACGTCCTGGTGGTAATCTTTGTTGAGGTAGCTCCAGTGGTAGGCCTCAAAGTCGCGCATAGCGTTGGGCACCTCGCAGTACTCCGACAGGGCGCAGGTCTCGCCGCCCATAGGTACGTAGCGGGATTCCCAGAGCCAGTATTGGCGGTACTCGGGCACGCAGTTGAAGGTGCCCATATCGTCGTCGGTGGCCAGGAAACAGTCGTTGTGGAACGAGATACGGCTAAGCGGCTCGGTGCGGTGGGCGGTGAGGTTGCTCAGGGTGTCGGTGTACTGGATGTTGAACGTGTTGAGCTTCACGACGGGGTAGCGCACAGCCACATAGCGATCCTCGGGCATTGCCTCCAATAGAGCATCAAGCACTTGACGGCGAGGTCCATATTGCTGGTCGTTGGGCTGGAAGATGTAGTTGTCGGTGTAGTACCACTCGCCCCAAACGCCGATGAATCCGGCCTCGAGCAGGGCTATCACGTCAGCGTTGTCGCGCAAAATGGGGGTAAGCTGCTCGATGTGGCGCTTGGTGATCTCCCAGGGCGCATCCCAGGGCTTGTCGGCCTCGGAATAGGTGTAGCAGAATCGCAGCACAGCCTTCATGCCGGCGCGGCGGATAAGGCGAAGGTTGCGGCTGATGCGCTTGAGGTAGGACGACGAGATCTCCTTGTCGCGGAAATCGCGCATCACGTAGACGGTGAAGATCAGGCTCATTCCGTCGGCGCGCAGGGCCTCGAGATCATCGAGGGTTAGCTCCTCGTTGCGGTCGGAGTAGAACTCGTGGTGGGTGAACATTCCGCGCTCGGGGTTGATGATATTCTCGTCCGAGGGGGTGTAAACCACGTTCACCAGGTTGTCGGCAAAGATGTGGAGGGGGAAGCACACCGTCATTGCCACGGCGGCTGCTAATAATCTAAGTTTCATAAAATCAATGGATTATTTTATTTTTTCAAAGTATGGAAGACGGTCGAGTGGTACATCTATAGTATAGGTTTTGCCACCGGAGTATTTTCGGCCTTGGTCGTCGCGCCATTTTCCCTTGGGTAGCTTCACCGAACGTGAAAGTTCAGCGGTGGCGACAGGGGCCACAAGGTATCGGTCGCCAAGCATATACTGGTCGTTTACCTCCTCAAAACCCTCGCCGGGGAAGGCGTAAGCCATGTGGCGTACGATTGGCTCACCGGTTTTGGCCGCGGCTTTTACCTGATCGAGGATATAAGGGCCAAGTTCCTCATGCCAGCGAGCGTAGCGCTTGCATATCTCGAGGTATTCGGGCTTGAGCACTCTCCAGGGAGCCACCGAGAATTGCATCATCGGCATCATAGAGTGGATTTGGCACGAGCGCACAATCAATGCGGGGTCGAACGACTCAGTGTCAACGCCTTGAAAACTGGTGTACTCGCCGCCACCGATCATATCGGGGCAGGTGTAGGCGTGGCCAATCAATCCGGCGGAGATCATCGCGGGCACAAGGTTGCCAACTCCCTCCCAGGAATATTTCTTGTCGCCAAGACGTTGCACCAATCCTCGGTTGCCCATCTTCCAGCAGGCGCGAAGCTCGTGGTAAGGGAATTCGGAGGCAAGTTGTGCCCACAGCTCGGTTTGGAGCGGCCCATAGGATTTGCCGTCCATCACGTCAACTTCCTCAGCCATATAGAATTGCGGGTCGCCACCGTCGAATTTGAAACCGTCGATGCCGTAGTCGCGTTGCATCCCGGTGAGTTTCCCCTTAAGGTAAGAGTAAGCCTGTGGGTTGCTGAGGTCGAAGGCGGCGGAATGCCCGTTCCACCAAGGGATTACGGCCATGTCCTTCTTTCCTTTTTGCTTCACAAGATAGCCCAACTTGTTGAGGTCGCGGGCCTCCTTGCTGTCGGGCGACACAAAAGGACTCACCCACAGCATCACTTTGAAACCGAGCTCGTGGAGCGTGTCGACCATCTCCTTGGGCGAGGGGAAGAGGTCGGGGCGGAAAGCGTAGACGCCGTAATCCTTCTGCCAATTGTCGTCGATCATCAGCACGCCCGGGGTGAAGCCATGGTCGATTATCGAACGGGCGTAACGGAGCACATCGGCTTGGTTCTGGTCGTAAACCAATTCGATCCAAGTGTTGAAAATCGGACGGTCGAAGAAGATCTCGGGAGGGGTGTTGTCCGAGGCGGGAAAGTGAGCAGCTGAGGCGGCGAGGTAAGCGTCGCGCAGTGTGGCACCTGCGGCTTGCTCCACGGCCACTGCGCTGTCACAATCGTTGGTCCAAAGGCCTTGATCGTCCATCGACAGGGTGAACGGCGCACCGGTCCACACATAGCGGCCCCGGGACGAGAGCAACAGCGGTGAGGTCTGGTTGTTGAAATTCTCCACTTTCAGGTCGTAACGGGCCGTGTCGGGTCGCAGCGGTGAGAGCGGGCCGAGGTCGGTGGCCGCGCCATACCATTGCTCACCCTCCAACAGGGGAATGTTGCAATCGGCGGCGTCTGTCGCCAATGTGGCGACACCCAGGATTAAAATCGGGGCAAGGGATTTTATTAAGGTCATTGTTGTGTCGTGGTATTTTTTTGTTTGGAATGTTGCTTGATGTAGTCGGAGGGGGTGATGCCGTATTGCTCCTTGAAGGCGCGAGTGAAGTAAGGGTTGGAGTCCATACCCACGGCAATTCCCACCTCGGCGATGGTCATGTCGGTGGAGAGAAGCAAGTGGGCTGCGCGATTGAGGCGCAGTTTCCTCACGTAGGTACCCAGGGTCATGCCGGTCATCTCCTTGACGAAGGAGTAGAGGCGCGTACGGTTGATGCCTAATTCTCGCCACATCATGTCGACGGTGAAGTCCTCATTGGTGAGGTTCTCGATTACCAGTGAGCGCAGTTTCTCGAACATCTGCTTCTGCTTTTCGTCGAGGATGGCCTGACGGGTGATTTCGGGTTGGCCTTCATCGGCTTGGTTCCCGGAGATGGGAGCCGACAGCAGTCGGCGCGACCGTGCGAGCAGATTCTTCACCGTGGCACGGAGAATACGCGGGTTGAACGGCTTGGCGACGTAAGCGTCGGCTCCCGATTCGAGGCCTTCGATGCGATTTTCGTCGAGCGCCATCGCGGTAAGCAGGATTACCGGGATATGGCAGGTGCGTAGATTGGATTTCAACGTGCGGCACAGCTCGAATCCATCGGTGCCAGGCATCATCACATCCGATATGATCAAGTCGGGTAGCGCCTTGCGGCATGCGTCCAGCGCTTGTTGGGCGTTCTCGGCAAGGGTGATGTGGTAAGAGCCGGAAAAGTACTCGCTGAGCATTTGCAGGATCTCGCGGTTGTCGTCAACGATTAGTAGCGACGAGGCATCATCTGATGCGGTGTCGGTGAGGTCGGATTTCTCCTCTTGCTCAAATTCCACAGCATAATCGGTAAGGTAGCTCTTCACGGCGAACGAACTGCGATCCACCTTCTGCTCGGGGGTGAGGTAGTTGTAGGTCATTGGCAGGAAAATCACCATCTCGGTGCCCTCGCCTTCGCGCGATCTTACGGTGATGCCACCGTGATGGAGAGCCAAGAGCGAGGATACCAAGGATAAGCCAATGCCGCTGCCAGTGGTTGATCCAGTTTTCACGCCTCCGCGACGCAGGCGGTCGAAAATCGTGGGTAGAGCCTGGGCGTCAATGCCCATGCCAGTGTCCTTCACTCGGATTATAAGCTGCTGTCCCGGAATCAGATTTTGATATATCGAGTAGCTGTCGGCGAAAGCAGGCGTCACCGAGGAGTACAATCCCGTGGATACCGTCACATCGATGCGACCCCCAGCCTGGGTGTAGTGGATGCTGTTGGCGAGCACATTGGAAACTATCTTGGAGAAATGCTCGCAGTCGACCCACATCTCTATCTCCTGCTCGGGCATCGTCAAGGCCATGTTCACGCCGGCCTCGTGGGCCCAGGCGTCAAACTCGTCAACGATTGTGCGCATCACCGAATTAATGGAGGTCAACGAGGCCTGGATCTTGGCCGCTTTCATGTCGGCGCGATGGAAGTCGAGAAGCTCGTTCACCATGTTGGACATGGCTCCCGTATTGCGTGCTAATACCTTCACATAGCGATTGGATGCCATTGCGTCGTCCTCGCTCAGCTCCGACACGGCATGGCGCATCAGCGTCAAAGGGGTGCGGAACTCATGCGACACGTCGGTGAAGAATTGCATCTTCATGTCCATCAGCTCGCGGGTCTGCTGCTCTTTCTTGTTGCGCAGTGCCATTTCGGCCTTCATGCGGTTGATACGGTTGAGGTAGCGCATCAGCACGAACACTATGGCAGCCACAATCAGGGCGTAGATCACCAGTGCCCACCAGCTGAGCCACCAGGGAGCGTGGGAAACCACCTTGATCGAGGTGCAATTGCCGCTCCAGCTGCCGCCGTGGCCAGCCTCGATCTCGAGGATGTAGGAGCCGAAGGGTAGCTTTAGGTACTCGGCCGAAGGGCTGGCGCCAGTCTCCACATATCGCCAATCGTCGTCGTAGCCCTTTAATCGGTAACGGTAGGACACTTGCCACGTCTGTCCGTAAGAGAGGGTGCTGAAGTCGATAGCAAAACTGTTCTCGGGGTAATCGAGGTCGATTTGCTTGCAGCCGATAAGGTCGTAGCGAGGCTTCTCGCCGGGTATGAGCAAGCGGGTGATCACCACGTCCGTGCCAGCTTGCGACTGTCCTCCCTGGGCAGGTACAAAACGGTTAAGGCCGTATTCGCCACCAAACCACATCACCCCGGCTGAATCGACTGCCGACGAGGAGGTGCCGAAGGCGCGTCCCTGCAGGCCATCCTCGAGGGTGAAGTTGCGGAAACGCTCGGTGGCCGGGTTGAAACAGCTGATACCAGGACCGGCGCACCACACGCGGCCTAACCGATCGACCTGGATACTCTCCACGTCGCCCGACATCGCTCCCTGAGCCTTGCCGTAGCTGGCAACCTCGGCCTTGGAGCCGGGAGCGCCGAATTTCACAAGGTTCAAGCCGTCGCCCATGGAGCCTACCCAATAGCTCGACGGCTGCTGGGCCTTGGCGATGGGCCAAAGGAAATTGGAGCTGAGATCCGGGTTGTCCTCCACGGTGAGATGGTCGACGCGGCTCACGTTGCCCTTGTCGTCGAGCACCACACGGTTGATCCCCAACACCGAGGTTACAATCAGCTCGTTGGCCTCGATGTCGCTACATATATTGTGCAAGCGGTTGGTGGTGAGAGGATAAGTACTAGTTGTGGTGAGCGACATCACCGGGGTGAGGTGCCCGCCATCGGTAATCTGGAAGCATTCCAAGCCCTCGTAGCTCGCGGCCCACAGGCGGTTGAAGCGGTCGCGGGCCAGCGAGAAGATGTAGCCCCCGCGAGGGGTCTCGATCGTCTGGAACACGTGGCCGTTACGCTTGTCGATCACGTGGATATTGTTGGAGCCTGAGGCGTAGAGGTAGTTGTCGTCGCTCTCGATGGCGGTGACGTAGGAGTAGTTGTGGCTATTAAGTGCCCAATTCCAGTTGGCCACGCCTGTCGAAGCGTCGATACGGCCAATTCCACCGAATTTCTGGGAGGTGAAAATAGCGTTGGTTGAGGGGTCGTAGTGGAGCGAGGTCACAAACTCGTTGTGACGGATCGTGTCAAACGTCTGTCCGGCGCTTATAGCGTAGGAGATGCCGGATCCCCAGCCGCTTACCCACAGCGTGGAGTTGCGGTCGGCGTAGATACCGTTGATGTCGGACCCTACCGAGGTAATGTCGGTGGCATCGTGGCGCATCACGCTTAACACTTGCGCCGATTCGGGATCGAGATGCGACACGCCGTCGGGCGCGCTCACATACACTCCTTGAGGCGTCGCCACCATGCCGTTGACGGTCCAAGTGGTGGAGACGGGAGTTGAGGCGGTGAACGACAGCGAGCCGTCGTCCTCGATACGGTATCGCTTCACCTCCTTAGCGGTAGCCACCCACAACGCGCCCTTGGAGGCGAGCATCGCGCGGACACCGTCGCCCGACACGTTGCGCAGGTTGGCCACGAACGTGTTGGCCGATGAAGCGGGGTTGAAAGAATAAACGTCGATATTGGGGTTACCTGCTATCCAGGTGTGGCCTGCCGAGTCGCTTGCCACGGTGGGATCGGTGCTTACCGTTGAATAGGGATCAGCGATCCATGATAGCGTGGGGGAATCGGCTACCGAAAGCCGTGCGAGCCTTACCATACCGCGGGAGATGAGCCAGACGGTGCCCTCGGTAGGGCCAGCCTCGATCTTCTGCACAGCCTCAAGAGCCTCTTTGTTGGCTTCCGTGGCTTGGATGGGCAGATAGCGCATCGAGCGCATGTCGAAAGCTCGGAGTCCCTTCTCGCAGGTGAACCACAGGATGCGGTCGACGGGCAGCAGCGATATCACGCGGTTGACGTACACCTGGTCGGTAGGATCCTCGGTGTAGCGGAACGACTCGAGGCGATAGCCGTCGTAACGGTTGATGCCACGATGCGTGCCGATCCACAGGAAGCCTTGTTGGTCCTGCGTTATACATGTCACGTTGTCATGAAGCAACCCATCACCCCTGAGCAGGTGGCGGAAGCTCAGGTTGCCGCCCTCGCTTTCGGCCAAGGCCACCGGTGTCGCCATCAGCGCGATAGCAATTACAGTAACCAGCGTGAGAATCCGTTTTACGAGCGCGTAAGATGATGAGTTGGCTTTCATGGACAGCGATTTTTAATTAATCTAAAACCTAAAACATGTTTAACCCTAAAATCAAGCTAATTAACCTTGATATCTATTGTGCGAATTACTCGCTTGATGTCATATTCATTGGCACCGGTGGCGTTCACGCGGTCGTTGGTGTAGCTGGCGCCCTGCACTTTGTCGCCAACGGTTGTACCGATCACCACGATGGTGTATTCGCCTGGAGTGTTGTAGGTGTGGGTATAAGTTGCCGTACCCGGGCCGTTGTTCAGCGTGATTGTTTCGCCCGTGTCAAATGCCACGTAGTCGTAGTCGCCAAACTGCACATAATCCACATAAATGTTGCCCACGTAGCCGATAGAGCCTGATGCCACGAAGAGAATCTGGGCGTAGTTGATGGTCTCCATCTCCAGGCCGGTGCCGGTTTGCCACTCGCTTACCACTCGCGACAAGTCGACGGTGTACTCGCTCCACGAGGTGGAGGGTTGCCAGTAGATGTCCCACACGGTGTTGTCGTTGAACACCACCTCGTCGCTGCCAGCGGCTTTGCCAGCCAAGCGCACTACCACGCCGAAAGTGGTAATGTCGGCCGACTGGGCGCCGGTGTAGATATCCTCCAGGTAGTCGTGGTCGAAGCGCATGCGCAGGGTAAGGTTGGTGTTGGAGCCGATCTTGGAATTGAGGTTGACGCGCAGGGCCTGATACCACCAGTCGGGATGGGTGGAGGTAATTTGCAGCATCTTGCCGCCGGTGTCGGGGTTGTTGACGATCTCAGCTTCCGAGCCCATGAGGTTATCGCCCGAGTTGGCATTAACTACCTCGATGTAGCCGCAGCCTATAGTGGTGGCGCCCACGGTGGCGTCGCTGAAGTCGTATTCGAGGGGTATTACCGAGTCGTCGACAGGGCGATACACGTTGTTGAGCAGATCGTCCTCGGTTTTTCCGGCGAGGATATATGCGGCGCTGTTGAAGTAGTTGTTGCCCTCTTCGCCGTTGTAGATGGCGATACCGTCGAGGTTGTGCTTGATGGTGAGGGTAACGGTCTGGCCAGCGTTGATCTCGGTGGCATCGACCGTGACCGTCAGCACGGGGTCGGGAGCGTCGTGGCTGCACGACCATGCGACGAGCGCCAAAGCTGGTATGATGAATATTCGGATGTTCATTTTGGATGCTATTATAGGAGATTAATAACCAGTGTTTTGGGTGAGTTTCTTATTGACGTCAATCTCGCTCTGCGGGATGGGCAACTGGTAATGCTTGGTGGAGATGTTCTCGGGCGCTCCGGGGGTGACGATGTTGCGCTCGGTGGCCGAGATAAACGGGTTGTAGATTCTCCACATCTGCATCTGGGAGATGAGCTTGCCACGGCGCACGAGGTCGCACCAGCGGTCGGTACCCTCGCCCACGAGCTCGCGAGCGCGCTCATTAAGGATCTCGTTGCGCATAGCCTCGTAGTCGCTACCGTAGTTGTAGTATTCCGAGGCCTCGCGGATACCGTCGTAGACGTAGCCGAAGAAACCGGGGCGCCAGTCGGGCACGCATTGGCGGTTGAGGTTGGTGTACTGAGTTTTCAGGCTGCGGGGCAGCGGGTCTTCATGGATAATCCCTTCGTTGGCCACACGGGCGCGTTTGCGCACGAGGTTGACCGCATCATAGGCGCTGGCGATCGACGTCCCTGTAAAGTCGGTGCCTGATGTTGCATTGTAGGAGCCGGGTGACTGATGCACCTCATTATAAGCCTCGGCGAAGATCAGCAGCACGTCGGCGTAACGCAGCAACGGCTCATCCATGCCGAAATTAGTGTAATTATAGGAGCCTGAATCGGCCAGGGGGTAGCGGCGGAATTTGCCGATACACCACTGTACCCAGTTGTCGTTCTCGGTGGCCTCGGACAGTTTTTGGTCGGAGCGGGTGTCCCAGTAGCAGGTGTAATCCCATCCCCACAGGTTGCCGTCGTCGAGCAGCTGCACGCGGGGGCAGTTCCACAGGCGCCTCACCGAGTCGCTGGGCTCGTACATCATGCGGTGGAAATCGGAGCTGGAGATATTGTCCCACGATCCGCCGAGATCTTGGTTGCCGCGGATGCCGAAGTACATGCCCGTCCAGGTGCCGGTGTTGTCGCCGGTGAGACCTTCGATGCAAAACATCACCTCGCTCTGGGCGCTTTCGCGGGTCTTGGCGTTGAACACGTCGGGGTAGTAGGGGGTCAAGGAATAAAGACCCGATTGGATCACGGCTTGGGCGTTCTCCATGGCCAACCGATAGTTGTCGGCTGCAGTGCCAAGCACCTCCTGTCCGTCACGGTCGGCCACGGAGCCAAGCCACAAGTATACTTTGGAAAGGAAACCCTGAGCGGCCTCGCAAGTCATGCGGCCGTATTGGTAGCCGTTGTCGGTGTCGCCCTTGTGCATCGACTTCTCGATGCAGTAGGTGAAGTCGTCGATGATCTGCTGGAACACCTCGGCCTTGGGCGTGCGCTCCACCTCGAGATTCTCGAGCGTGGTGTACTGGTGCACGATCAGGGGCACGTCGCCAAACCATCTCACGAGGTCGAAGTACAACATTGCTCTAACGCCGCGAGCCTGGGCCACGTAACGCTCCCAGTTGTCGATATTCTCGCTGTTCTCAGTCACGTTGTCGATTACCACGTTGCAATCCTTGATCACCGAGTAGTGACCCTGCCACATCGTGGCGATGGCGTAGTTGTCGGTGCCGTAGGTGAAGTTGCTAAGGCCACTGCCCTCGTCCCAGGTGGCGCGCTTGAGCAGGTCGTTGGGTATCTGCTTGATCTCGTATCCGGTCACGTCGCTTCCGGCCAGGTTGCGATACATGCCGTTGAGGGCTTGGCTTGCGTTCTGCTCGCTCTCGAAGAAACCTTCGGAGGTGACGATGTCCTTGGGCTCCTCCTCGAGGAAATCGGAGCATGCGGCCAACGGAGCCACGGCCGCCACGAGTGCTATTTTTGCTGTTTTGGAAAGATTCATGATTGTTGTCGTTTTGGCTGTGATTAGAAACCTACTTCAAATGAAAGGGATACCGAGCGGGGGCGCGGATAGGGACTCATGTCCAGGCCCGGGGCTATGCGGGTGATGGTACCCCAGCCGGTGTTGGCCTCGGGATCGAAGCCCGAGTACTTGGTCCATGTCCACAGGTTGCTGGCCGTAAGCACCACACGCAGCTTGGAGAGGTTAATCGGGCGTATCCACTTGGTGGGGAAGGTGTAACCGAGCGACAATGTCTGCAGGCGCAGGAACGAGCCGTCCTCCACGAGGTCGCTACGCATCACGCCCTCGCTCCAGGTGCCGGCGCCGCTCAGCGGGAAGTTCTGGTCGGTTGCATCGGTGTTCCACACCTTGCCGTAGATGCTCTCCATGATGTTATTGATCGAGGTGGAGCCTTGCAGGTAGTAGGCGTTGCCGTTGATCACGTCGTTGCCGTAGCTCCACATGAAGAAGAAGTAGAGGTCGAAGCCTTTCCAGGTGAAGGTATTGCCGATACCGCCCGTGTGCTTGGGGTTGACGTTGGCGATGGGCACTCGGTCGTTGGAATCGATGATGCCGTCGCCGTTGACGTCCACCACCTTAAGCTCGCCAAGGCTGAGGTTGGAGCCGGGATAGCCGTTAGCAATCTCGTTGTCGTTGTTGTAAACGCCGTCGGTAAGATAGCCGTAATAAACACCCACAGGCTCGCCCACGCGCAGCACCACGTCGGAGGTAATCTTGGAGTTAAGACCACGATCGTAGAACTGCTGGAACTGGTCGGTGTCGAGCTTCAGGATCTTGTTGCGGTACATCGAGATGTTGAAATCGGTGGTCCAGGTGAAGTCGCCGCGCAGCCAGTTGGCCGTGAGTTGCAGCTCCAAGCCTTTGTTTTCGAGCGATCCGGCGTTCTTCCACGCGCTTTCGTAGCCCGAGGTTGATGGGATGTTGACGTTGAGCAGCATGTCGTCGACGCGCTTGTAGTAGAGGTCGCCGGTGAGTTGCAGGCGGTTGCGCCAGATGGCGATGTCGAAGCCCACGTTGTACTGCTTTTGGCTCTCCCATTTCAGGTCGTTGTTGGTCATGTTGGTGGAGTAGCGGCCGATCTCCACGGTGGAGCCGTTGTATACCACCTTGTTGGTGGCCAGTTGCGAAAGCGACTGATAAGAGGGGATCTGGTTGTTACCGGTCATGCCGAAGCTGGCGCGCAAGCGCAGGTTGTCGATGAAGTCGACGTCACGCAGGAACTCCTCTTGGGAGGCTCGCCAAGCCAACGACACGGCGGGGAAGTAACCCCACTTGTTGTTCTTGCCAAACTTCGACGAGCCGTCGGCGCGTATCGAGGCGTTGAGGATATAGCGGTTGTCGTAGGTGTAGGTAGCGCGACCGATCCACGAGAGCATCTTGTTGCTGTCGTAGGTGTAGGTGGGCGCGTAGGCTACCAAGGCCGAGTTGATGCCGTAGATGCCGTTGGACATGTCCTCATAGTTGGTGGCGTAGTCGTAAAGGTAGTTCATCCACCACTTGCTGGCCTCGAAGGCACCCATGACGGTGAACGCGTGCGGGCCGATGGTGCGGTTGTACTGCAAGCGGGCTTCCCACACCCACGAGTTCTCCTCGCGGTTGCCCACCTCCATGCGGCCTTGCTCCGATTGGCCAAACCACGTGTCATCGCCCCACTCGCGGGTTGATCTCACCTGATAGCGACGGTAGGAGCCGCTGGTGGTGAAGTTGAGGCCGTTGATGATGTTCCACGACAGCCACAGGTTGCCGTTCAACTCGTCGTAGCGGTTGTTGATGTCCACCTGCTCCACCGCCACCAACGGGCTCATGATGTTGACGTTGTTGTAGTTCATAATATCCGAAAAACCAGGATAGTAGAGGAACGGCGAGCGCTGAAGGGCATTGAGCATGATACCCGATTGCGACCAGTCGCTCGTGGGATTGTGGTCCTTAGAGGTTGAGAAACTGAGGTTGGTGCCGAACGACACGTTATTGCTAACCGTCTGCTGCAGGTTAAGGCGCGAGGTGAAGCGGTCGAATTTGCTACGGCGGATCAAGCCCGTATTGTTCATGTAGCTGGCCGAGAACATATAGTTGGTGCCACCTGAGCCGCCGCTCACCTGGGCATTGATCTCGTATTTCTTTGCCGTTTGCAGGATCTCGTCAAGCCAGTTGTGCACGCTGGGGTCGTTCCAGCCCTCGGTGTCGATCACGTTTTGCCAAAAATCTATCACGTTCTGGGTGCCGTAGGTGCCGTAGTTCAGCATTTTATGGGCATATTCCTCGGGGGAAAGCACTTTAAGCTTGTTGGTGGGCTTGAAGTCGATGCCACCGGTGAGCTGGATGGTGAATTTGGGCTTGGTGTTGGCCTCGCCTTTCTTGGTGGTGATGAGCACCACGCCGTTGGAGCCTTTGGCACCGTAGATAGCCGCTGCGGCAGCGTCCTTCAGCACCTCAATCGACTCAATGTCAGAGGGATTAAGTCCGAGCAAGGGGTTGTTGGACACGTCGCTGCTTTCGCCGGCTTCCATGATAGGCATTGGCACACCGTCGATCACAAACAGCGGCTGGGTGCCACCGGCGATGGAGTTGACGCCGCGCATGCGGAATTGCACGCTGCCCGACAGCGATCCGTCGGATTGCATAATCTGCAAGCCGCTCACCTTACCTTGCAGAGCCTCAAGAGTTTGCGTCGAGCCGGTCTTGGCTAGCTCTTCCATGTTTACCGAGCTAATCGCCGTGGCGATGTCGCTCTTTTTCTGCGAACCGTAGCCTACGACCACCACTTCGTCCATGACGTTGCTCGCGGGATCCATAACTACTGTAAGGGATTTGTCGGCCGACGTGATCTCCACCTCTTTGGGGCGGTATCCCACGTAGCTCACTTTCAACTTGTCGCCCACGCGGGCCGAAACGGTGAACTGCCCGTCGTTGTCGGACACCACAGTGGTTTTTGTACCTTCCACCGTGATGGCCGCTCCCGGCAGGGTCTCGCCGGTTTCGTCAATCACTTTTCCACTGATGGTCACGTTCTGGCCTTGCAGAGCCGCGACCGCCGAAAAGAAAATTATTACCAGAAGCAATCTGATTTTCATGGATGATTGGTGTTTTGAGTTATAATGCGTGAATGTTTAAAATTGGTGGGGAATAATCCCGCTACAAAATTACATCCGCATCCAAAAATCGCGTTATCCCTTAATACATATAATTTAACCAAGTGTATACACCGCTGTTAATCAGGTGATTAAATCGGATTTTTTGGCATTGGGTATCCGTTTGTACAAGGTTGACGTTTCGCAAAGTTAACACTTTTTTTCTATACCTCTCGCTAATAATTATTTTATTTCCAGGGAATTATCCTGGTATCCAAAATATTGTCCGGAGGGTGATAAAATTCGGCCAAATTCAAGAATTTACGCTTGGTCAAATCTTTGTGAAAAATAGGCAACATGTCGCGGATTCCCCTCCTTACCTTTGCGGCATCGAACGCTCACATTATAAATAAGCTATTAAATTTATCCTTGATCATGAGAAAATCAAAGAACACCTTGACGATTCTCGCCGTGCTCCTGATGGCTACCACGATTACGGTGGCCCAGGCTTTCACCGATGGCACGACCAGCCCCACCCGGCTTCCCGCTTCTCCTAAATCCATCCTTGACTCTTCCACTACTATCTATGATAACGCCGATGGCTTCGCAATCTCAGAGTGGAAGAGCGACGTTGACCACGGAATCCAGCTCACCGCCGCTACATTTGACGATGTCACTATCCTTACCGGAAAGTGCATCTATATATATGGTCATCGGACGGAAGAAACCGGTGATGACGGATATACCAAGTGGGCTGGCCTCACGGCCCATCTCGACCACTGGGAAGAATCAACAACCACGTATTTTATTAATAGTGAGAGCTTTGACGATACCAAAGGCTATTTCGTGACATCCAAAATTTCAGCCACCGATGCCTTAGCCCTCCAATCCTACGGTATGTGGATCATCGGCGAAAACTTCACTGTTACTCAGATTGTTGTAGGCCCCGCTTCCGACGCTGATGACGAAGAAGACGACGATTCCGACAACCCCTGCACCTTCACTACCACCTTTACCATCAAGGACTTCACCGATGATCCCATCTCTTTCACCGATTGGGAAACCTACGAGGATCTCCAACTTACGGCCGAGGACCTGGCCGTGCCCAACCTCGATGCCCATGGCTACTACCTCGTAGTCTATGTCACCAAAACCGAGGACGTTACAGATTGGGCCGGCATCCAGATGACCAACCCTAATGAGGTGTGGACCGACAGTGGCGACAACTCCAATTTCTACTATCCAATAGGCTACCGATATACCACTACTTCCGGCACTGTCACGGTCGACGAGAATACCTCAATTGTAATCCTCGACTTTAACGATTCCGACTTGATGTCGACAGTCCTCGCCAACGGCGTAACCATCAACGGCATCAACATCACCGTCACCAAGGTAACACTCGAAATCACCGACTACTGCCACGTCAACTCCTTCTACAACCCCCACAACACCGACCTTTACCTGATGGGCGATTTCAACAACTACTCCGCCAACGACGACTGGAAATTCGTCGCTACCGACGATGAGAATGTGATCGCCTTCACCTCCCAGCACACCCTGTCGATCGACCGATACCTCAAGGTGGCCAACGACGATTTCTACTATATGTTCAACTTCGGCTGGGACCGCACCGACGACGAGATCTACAAAATCACTCTCGACAATCTGTCGGAATACGTCGAAGGCACCGACTATCACCACAACACGGCTTTCAAAGACGCCGACGGCTACACCCACGTCCTCGCCCCGATGGTCGCATCCAAGTTCACCGGCGACGACGTGCAGTCGCTCTGCTTAGGCTTCACAGTGCCCCGGGGCAGCCAGTTCCGCTTCCACACCGACGACAATTGGCTCGAGATCATCCTCGCTCCCTGGGACCAAGGCCACACTTGGTACATCACCGGCTCCACCTTCCCCTCAACTGAACAGACTCCTTTTTGCAGCGATGATATCGTAAGCAACACCCAGACTCCCTTCGTGGACTACGGCAACGGGATCTACGTGTACAAATGCCCATCGGAGCTGGCTGGCGAAAACACCGTATGGTACGTCCACGACACCGAATTTGTCTACGCTTCCTACCCCACCACCGAGTACGGCAACCAATGCCCCATCGCCAAGAACGAGGGCGACGAACTGATGGAGAACGCCGACGGCAGCTTCCTCACCTCGGGTGCTGATAACGTGTGGGTAGTGCTCGACACCAACGATTTCAAGATCTACGTGATCGGTAAAGAACCTGTCAACCACAACGCCCAGTCGCTCCAACTCCTGAAGATTACTGCCGAGGCTGTAACAATTGGCGACTACACCCTCGCGAAGGACGACTACATCACCTACGATGGCGGCACATCCTACTACAAGCTGTCGGTGGGCACCGATTCCTATAACTTTACCCCTATCGATGCCCCGGCAACAGCCAAATTCCTCTCTGGCAGCCGCGACTGCTATCAATGGACTTCCGACTGCTTCGTCAACGCACTCGATCTCGAGGAGCTTAATACGGCGATTGACAACAGCTCTAACAACAACTTGAAGTTCCTGCGCGACGAGGATTACGCTGGTGCCGACATCCATTCGGTTTACCTCAAAGCAGGCGAGGCCTCCACGGATGATACCGCCGTTGACGCCGCTACGCTTGCCACCACCGCCACCAAGGCTCTCCCCTTCTACGTTGATGCCGATGAGACAGCTACCGCTCTTGGCTACGGCGCGATAATGTCCCGCCTGGGCAATCTCGCAAGCGGCCAATATGCATCCCACGCCTATTACAACGTCTACACCACCAGCGCCGACGCTGCGACTTACGAACTTGGCGAGCGCCACGGTGTGGCCTCTACCACCTTCGCTCCGGAAATGCCCAAGCCCTACAACTTTTCCTACTTCTACCGCTTGGGTCAGCCCACCAAGGACATGGCCAAAGAGTACCCCCTGGCCGACTACTTGAAATTTGACGTCACCTCCACTATCCCCGGTCACACCGAGGACGAGGCCCGCTCGGTTCTCATCAAGCCTGAGAACCTCACCCCCCGCACCCTCGACTGCGTCATCACCTTCCAGCAGCCCAACGTCACCGCCGAAATTCTCACCCGCTACGACATTTACTACACCGTCGATGTCACTTCCAACGACGATGAGATCGGCACCATCTCCACCGGCACGTTCTACGACGATTGCACCACCACGACCGACGACGTCTATGAGTTTGTGATCGAAAACGTGCATCCCTCCAAGGATTACTACCCCACCTTCCGCGTCATCGACACTCAGTACCGCCGCCGTTCCGATACCGACTATAGCCTTGCCGCCACCTACGGCTCGGTAGCCACAGTCGAGGCCAAGAACACCACCCTGCGCGTCAACGGCGAGATGAAGACCCTCAACATGGGCCTCTGCTACGGCGATGATCCCGATGTGGTAGGCTGGGTATACTACGGCCACACCGACTTCACCGATCCCGGCGACCAGATCGCTAATGCCCACCAGCACGAGTACACCGAGGACGACAACGACGACATCGAGGGCGCTTCCGTAACCAACGAATCCTCCCGCTCCGGCTCTCTGATGCTCGAGCCGGTATTCTACCACGTCGAGACCGTGATTCCCGACCAAAGCTACTACTTCAGCCATCCCTATCTGGCCAAGCACGACCATGGCACCGGCGACACGGATGAGGACGAGCTCATTGGTACCTGCGTGGCTCACGATGCCCCAATCGGTTACACCCCAACCTTATACTTCACCCCCGTGTACATCTTCTCCCGCACCGCCTCCGTGGCCTCCAACGAGTTTCTCACCAACCTCACCCGCGCATCCAACTCTATCGAGGATAACAAGACCGATTCCCCGCGCCTCACCACCAAGGAGGTCGACTCCAGCATCTACTACACCTACGACGGACACACTGTAGCCGACCTCAGCTCTGAGGACTACGTCGCGGTTGCCGGTGGATACACCACCCTCTCCACCCAGGGCACGATGAATACCACCGGAGTGGAGAACGTCAAAGCCTCCACCGTGGGCGAAACCCAGCAGTACTACAACCTCCAAGGCGTGCGTGTCGCCTCCCCAGTCAAGGGCCAGATCTACATCCTGCGCCAAGGCGACCGCGCCTACAAGATAAGATATTAAGCACTAAGGTTATAAATAGCACTTGAATAAGGTTTTGGGTTTGTTGATCAATTATATGTAAGATTCCTATCTATCCTTTTGCTCGTGAGAGTAACCCCGAAAAGCAACAAACTAAGAATGTAAGTAAGTAGAGTCTAATTCCTGAAAACGACCGGTCCCAACCCCGGTCAACCCACAATCCCCGAGAGCGTCCAGCGCTCCCGGGGATTCTATTCCTCTCTACCTTAAATCCTAATAGATGCGCGTGATAGCTGCCGAAAACATTTTGAGTAACCTCAATTGTATATAGTACCAACTGCAACGTTTAGTGAAGAAGGGATACTGCTGTGCATCCCACAACCTTAAGGATGTTGGGTTTTAAATCGACAGGCATCGCTAAACGATTGTTGCTAAAATATTTGGATGAGAGTACAAAAATTTATATATTTGCACCCGAAAAAGGAGCGTAATCTACCTCCTGATTGACATTGTGGGATCCGATTTACTTGAAGAGTAACGGTCACCAATTGGTCAACAAGAAAAAGGTGCGTTACAACTCTCTATTAATCAGCCGCTTACAAGCGAAGGTTCAAAATCCTCCGGCTCCACCGAGGCGGCTTGATTGACAGGCCAAAACAACGATTGCTCATGGATTGGAGACCCGCTGTGGCTCCATTTGTGGGTAATTTTGTAAAAACACATCAAACACTTACAAAAAACAAACAAACAAACTTCTTAAAAAAAATTAAAACACATATAAACACCCCCCCTACTAACTTACAAAATCCCTCTCCCGTTTCCCCCTCTCCCCTGAGGACTCCCTCTCTCCCTTGTTGTAGGCCCGCATTAAGGCCCCATAGCTTACGCAAAAACTCACATCAATTAACTAATTCATATATCTATGAAGAAAACATTACATCTACTAACCTTACTGCTCTTGACGCTCCTCCCCGTTGGAGCCAAGGCGGCAACCACCACCGATTTCGTTGTCGATGGTGTTACTTATCAATATTATTACAACAAACCATTGTTTGGTTCGGCCACCGAGTATGTGTGGGTTCCTTCCCAAGCTGGATATTCCACTACTCTGTGAAGAATAACCAGTATTAACACTAACACTACGCTTACTGGCGAAATCGAGGTGAAAAGCCAAGTGGAGTACAACGGCAAGACCTGGGACGTTACAAAGATTGATGCTTATGCGTTCGGCGGGTGTGTCAATATCACCAAGATTACCCTCCCAGCCTCAATCACCGATATCACCACCAAAAGTATCTCCGGTGGACTGATTATGGATGAACTGGACAACGCGCTGTATTCAATTAAGGGCTCAGGCTTGTTCATGGGTTGTACCAGCTTGAAAGAGGCCGTTATTAACTGTAACGTAACCACTTTAGGTGGTGGTTCTTTCGTTGGTTGTACGGCACTTACTAATGTTACCCTTCCTGCCTCTCTTACAACAATTGATTTTGGTGAATTCTGCGAGTGCCCCAGTCTTACGTCAATTGATAACCTCGCTCAGTTGACCAACCTTACCACTTTGGGTCACTATTCTTTCTACCAACACACCACCCCCAATACTAAGCTTAAAACGTTGAACTTTCCGGGAAACACCGTTACTGACATGGGCTATGGCGTGTTTCGCAACTGCCAAGGTTTGACTACTATTACTGGCTTGGAGAATGTATGCAACTTTAACACTTATTCTTATTTGCTGAGTGGTTATCAGTTCTCCAACTGCTATGCCTTGAAAGAGTTGAAGTTTACCAATCGCTCCTTGACCTCGATTCCTACTTTCTGTTTCTCCAACTGCCAGAACCTCACTTCGCTCACTCTCCCCAACTCGGTTACTTCGGTGAATACCTATGGGTTCAATGCAACTTGGCGACTTCGTCATATCACTTGGCTGGATGCCAACGGCAATTCGTTGAACGACGAGGAGGATCTGTTTTATATTCCATCCACTTGGACCAAAGCAACTGATTATGTATGTCGTAGTATGGGCTCCAACTCCACTGGTGTGCGTCTTTACGTGCCCTCCAACTTCTCTTCGGCCTCTGAATATGCTTTTGCGAATGTGAAGTGGATTGATGGTTCCATTAGTGAGGCCACTACTCCTCCTTCAATTGATGATAATGCATTCTCGACTGTATCCGATGCCAATAAGACCTTGATGTACGTTCCCGAGGGAGCCGTTGAGGCTTATGAAGCGTCTACATGGGCCAATACCTTCCGTTTTGAGGTCAATCCTGAATATCTTGACAAGTCGTGGGCCGATGAGCAGGGAGTGGTGTACTCGCTTGACCCGCAAACCGCTGAGGCGTGGGTAGAGGTGCAGGGTACTATTACTTACGACGCCAATGGCAAGGTGGACGACATAACCGGCTCGACCACTCTGGCTCAGAATATCGTAATCCCCTCGACGTTCTCCCACGACAATATCACTTACACCGTTGTCGGCATCAAGGCCATGGCATTTGCTCGCTGCAACACAGTGAAAAGTGTAACTTTCCCTTCCACTATCCGAGCAATAACTACGGGCATCACTACCGGCGCTAAGCTGTGTGTGAATATTACCGGTGTATCCTCGATGGATATTGAGGGCTCGGCAATGTTCCTCGACAACTCATCGATCGAGACCGTCATCTTCCAGGACGAGAACCTCACCACCGTTGGCGGGGGCGCGTTCGCCAACTGCTCCGCACTGAAATCAGTCACTCTCCCGGCTTCCGTAACCGAGATCGCTCTTGGCCAGTTCGCCCAGTGCAAATCGCTCACCACCGTCAACAATCTCGACAATGTGACCACCGTAGGCGACTATGCTTTCTATCACCCTTCCGACAACCAGAACACGGCTCTCGGCTCGATCGCGTTCAACGCTGAGAAGTTGACCCGCCTTGGCACCTCGGCCTTTTACAACTGCACCAAACTGTCGTCGGTAACTGGTATCGAGAATGTGTCGGATTTCGGCTCGGATGTTACCGTAAGCTCATCGCTGCTGAAGAACCCCGGTTACGTGTTCGCCAACTGCTACGAACTCAACAACGTGGTGCTCAAGAGCCAGTCGATCACCTCAATTCCCCAGTCGTCGTTCTCGCAGTGCACCAAGATGACCTCGTTGACGCTGCCGGCCTCGGTAACTTCCTTGAAGGCATCGGCGTTCAACAACTGCTACGTGTTGAAGCACATCACCTGGGTGGACGCCAACGGCAATTCGGTGAACGATGACGCCGACATGATGTACCTCCCCGAGGGCATCGCCTCGATCGGCTCCAACGCGTTCAAGAACGTGGCTGTAAACGGCACCAACACTGGCTTGCTGATGTCGTTCCCTGCATCTATCTCGGATTACAACATCCTCACTAGCGCAGGTATCGCCGCTACCGCATTCGCTTACACCGATGGTATTACCTCCTACAAGTTTATCGACGGTTGCGTGTCATACGCTTCCCCCGCTCCCTCGGTAGCATCCACAGCGTTCCCCACCTACGAGGATAGCGAGAAGGCATTGCTGTACATTCCCGCTGGTTCGCTTTCAAGCTACGAGTCGTCCAACTGGGCCAACGCCTCCCGATTTGAGGAGATTGGCACTGTCGACGGTATCAAATATGAGCTCAACTCCACCACCGCCGAGGCATGGGTAGAGGTACAGGGCGAGGCCGAGTATTATACTCTTACGGGTCTTGTCAAGGACTTCACCGGCAACCTCGACCTCACGGGCGAGATCGTTATCCCCGAGACGTTCACACTTGGTAATACCACCTACACCGTAGTTGGTATCAAGGCTATGGCCTTCCGCCAGTGTGACAACATCACCAAGGTGACTTTCCCAAGGACTATCAAGTACATCTCCACCGGCAAGACCACCATCGCCGACATCAAGGGCTCGTCCGACGAGTTGACCATCGACCAACTGGCCGTGGTTGAGGGCTCGGCAATGTTCTTCAATAACACCGGAGTGAAGGAGGTAGTGTTCCAGGACGCTAACCTTACCACTCTTGGCAACGGCGCGTTCGCTGGCTGTACCTCGCTGGAAAAAGTCACCCTCCCTGTGTCGTTGACCGAGATCGGCCTTGGCGAGTTCGCCGGCTGCGTGAAGCTTTCCACCCTCAACACCGAGGATCTCACCCAGCTCGAGTCGATTGGCGCTTACGCTTTCCACTGCAAGATGAACGAGGGCAACACCGGGTTGAAGTCGCTCGCCTTCAATAGCGACAATCTGAAGACCATCGGCGTATCGGCTTTCTATGCCAACAACTGGTTGGCATCGATCACCGGCTTGGAGAACGTTGAGGAGATTGGCGTGGCTACCGTTAGCGGTGACTACAACTCAGGCTACGTGTTCGCCAACTGCTGGAATCTGAACAACATCTCGCTCCCGTCGTTGACCCAAACGGCCCTGCCCCAGTACACCTTCTCGATGTGCAATTATTTGACCGACGTTGAAATTCCCGCCACTATCACCGAGATTGGCGAGCGTGCCTTCAACTGCACTTACCGTCTTAGCCACATCAAGTGGGTTGACGCTAATGGCGACGATACCACCGATCCTCGCTTCCTGACGTTCCCCGAGGGCTTGACCTACATAGGCAAATACGCCTTCCACCTCAACGGCAATGGTAACACCCGTGCCCTCAACTTCCCCTCGACCTTGACTCCCAAGATCGCCGCTTCTTCCACCGACGGCATGATGCGCGCTTCGTCAACCTACGCTATCGATGAATACGCTTTCGACCAAGTGGAGATCGACTCGAGCACCGAGCTGCCCAACCGCTCGTTCTCTACCCTTGCTCCCGCAATCGCCGAGACCGCTTTCAAGCAGTACACGGCCGAGAACCGTCGTCCCCTTGACATTCCTAAGGGCTCTTTGAGCAACTACCAAGGCACTGCTTGGGCCAACACCTTCTTGCTTGAGGAGTCGACAATGACCGGCGTTGAGAACGTTGTGGCCGAGGCCGACAGCAAGATCGAGATCAAGGACGGCAACGCTATCGCCGAGGGCAAGCTGAGCGTCTACACCTTCGACGGCCGCTTGGTCGCCACCGGCGAGGGCTCGGTCAAGCTCCCCTCCTATCCCTGCATCGTCACCAACGGCATTACCACTATCAAAGTGAAGTAATCGGCCCTACATATTTTAAGATTAGGCCCGGGAATCCCTTCTCGGGCCTTTCTTGTGCCTTCTTCATTCCTAATGCTCGTTGGTAACAGTGCAAAAGTGTCGACTAGCTTTCGATTTTGATAATTTAGAACTATTCTAAATTAGTGAAGAAATTTAGAGGATTGGGGTCGTGTGATGTTATTTGCCCTAATTCTAAGCGTTATAGAGGAGAAAAAGGAGGTGAAAAAAAGGTGTTACGGTGAGGTTACACCTACTAAAGGGCTGAAAACAGCGGTGTTTAACAGAATTTTATGGGGGTTGTGCCACAACGTTTTCCTAGGTTGTTGTAAATAGTTGGGTTTCAGGATAGTTGCGCAAAGTTTATATTTTCCAAATAAAAAATGCGTTGTGTGGGAAGAATTTTTTTCGGAATTTTGTGATGCGAAAAAGCCAACAGTATATAAGCTGACAGCCCAACACATCCGCAAAATTAATCAATGGAAGTAAATCATCAAAACGGATGGGAGCAGTGTCTCGCGATAATACGAGATAACATCTCCCCAGAGCAGTACGACGCTTGGTTCAAGCCCGTGACCGCCCTTAGCTTTAAGGACGGGGCCTTGACCGTGCGTGTGCCGTCGCCTTACTTCCTTGAGCATCTCGAGGCGCATTATCTGCATATAATGGTGCCGGCGTTGCGGCGAGTGTTTGGGGCCGATGTGAAACTTTTCTACAGCTACGACCAGGTCAACCACGAGCCCGACACCAAGGTTACGCTCGGCGGCGCTATGCCATCCACGGCCATCCCGGTTACTCCTCCCCCCGCTGCCAATCCCTTCAAGCCGCAGGTTGAGGAGGTGATCGACTCGCAGTTGAATCCCCGTTACACATTCGAGACCTACTGCCTGAGCCACAGCAACCAGATTGCCCGCTCGATCGGTGAAGCTATCGCCAACGACTCCAAAATGAAGACGTTCAACCCGTTGGTAATCTTCGGTCCCACGGGTGTGGGCAAGACGCACCTGATTCAGGCTATCGGCATTCGCATCAAGGAGCGCAATCCACGCGCCCGGGTGTTATACGTCACAGCTCGCCTCTTTGAGAGCCAGTACACGGCCGCCGTGCGCCAAAACCGCATCAACGACTTCATCAACTTCTATCAGAGCATTGATACCCTGATACTCGACGATATCCAGGACTTGATCGGTAACAAGCCCGGCACTCAGAACACGTTCTTCCATATCTTCAACCACCTGCATCAGAACTCGCGGCAGATTATCCTGTCGTCCGACGTTTGCCCGTCACATATGGAAGGGATGGAAGAACGCTTGTTGTCGCGCTTCAAGTGGGGCATGATCGCCGAATTGGAGCGCCCCGACCTCGCATTGCGTAAGGACGTGCTTATCCAGAAGGCTCAGCAGGATGGCCTGCAGATTCCCGACGAGGTGCTGGATTATATAGCCACGAAGGTTACCGACTCGGTGCGTGAATTGGAGGGTATCGTCGTGTCGCTGATGGCCCATGCCACTGTGTTGGGATGCGAGGTGACGCTCGACTTGGCCCGTGCCGTGCTCGCCAACGCTGTAAAAATAAACAAGCCGGTTATCAACTTCGAGATGGTCACCGAGCAGGTGTGCTCCCACTTCAAGGTGGATGTCGACCAGATTTTCACATCGTCGCGCAAGCGTGAGATCTCCGACGCCCGCCAGGTGGTGATGTATTTGGCCAAGAAGTGGATGAAGATGCCTCTGACGGCTATCGGCACTCGCCTGTCGCGCGGCCATGCCACTGTGCTCCACGGCTGCAAGAACATCGAGGACCGCCTGATGGTGGAGAAACCCCTCCAAGAAGCCATCGCCGAAATCGAAAAACATTTGGCTTAAAGATAAAAGTTGAAAGTTGAAAGTTGAAAGTTAATACCTCTTTTAATGGGTCTTCACCTCATTCGCAAGTAAAAAACTATTAACTTTAAACCTTAAACTTTAAACTTTAAACCTTTTCGCAACGCGAATTGAACGTTCATCATTCAATATATAGAGAAGCGGGGCGTGACCTGGGTAGGCCGCGCCCCGTGATTTTTTGGGATGACGGAGATATTGTGTTATTTGTCCTTGTCAATTTTTACATGGGCCGAGGCAAACACGCTAATCTGAAGCCTGTTGACGATGTACTTCAGAGCCTGCGCACCCTTGAGGGTGAAGCCTGTGGGCGAGAGGCCGGGAGCGTAAGCGGCGATGCCGAATACACCGGGCACAACGCCGATGATGCCGCCACCGAAACCAGTCTTGACAGGCAGGCCAGTGGCTACCAGCCAGGGCTTGTTGCTCTTGTGGGGACCGTGGCCAGCGAGGGAGCCTACGATGTTCTGCGACAGAGCGCCGTCGTAAACAATCTTGCCGGTCAACGGGTTAACACCGTCGGCGGCGATAGTGGCGCCCATGATGGCGAGCTGACGCGCTGTTACCTTCATGGCCAGCTGACGTGTCCACAAGTCTACGGCCAGTCCTGCGTCGTCGAAGAGGTAATAGCCAGCCTTGGCGATCTTGTCGATGACGCCCACCTTCTCGTTATCCTCGGTGAGGCGTTTGTAGAGGGTGTCGTCCAATTCGGGAGCCGAGCCCATAAGGTCGATCATATTGTTCTCAAGAAGGTTCCACTTCGACACGGCGTCGCCTGTGGGTTGCACGGCGCTGGTGGCGCGAATGCCGTGAGGGCTTAGGCCGATTTCGGGTTTAAGCTCGGGACCATGGCAGCATGTGCACTTGCCGCTACGCTTGATCAGCTCGTCAACGCCATATTGGCTCAACAACAGCTCGATCATAGGCACCTTGGCGATGTTGGCCAAGGCGAATTTCTTATCGGCGTCGGCCTTGGTGATCTCGGTGCCGTCGGTCAAAACGACCGCGATACCAAAGTCCTTGGGATCAACCTCGCCCAAGCGGGGGTCGATCTCACCTACATGTTCACTTTTGAATTTCTCATAAGCCTCGTCGACAGCAGCCTTGAGGTCGGAAATTGGGATGATGCGTTCCATAATGAATTTTAGGGTTTTATGGTTTCTATAGATACTTTTCTATTTATAGATACAACAAGCGAAAGCCGCCCGAGGTTGTCTCCAGGGGCGACTTTTTATGATAGTTATTAGTTATTAGTTGTTAGTTGTTGGTTGTTAGTTGTTAGCTGTTATTGGATTTTCTTTCCCTCTCAACTAACAACTTCTTTAGAAGTTATATTGCACGGAGGCGGCGATACGATTGGCGTGACCAGATCGACCCGAGAAATCGGTGCGGATACCGTGGAGATACTCAACACCTACCTGCATGTCCTCCAGGACGTTGTAGAAGCAGTTGGCCACAATGTACTGGCCATAGCGGTAGGTGTCGTTGCCGAGCGAACCGCGGTCGTAGAGATGAGCCTGGCTGTAGGATGCCGAAACGAAGCACTTGGGGTTGATCTGATACTGCAAACCGCCCAATACTCCAAGCACCTTGGGAGCCTCCATCTTTCCCGGAGTGGTCGAAGGGAGAAGGTCCATGTCGTTGCCGCTGAGGTCGTTGATAAACTGGGAGTAACCTTGGCCGTAAGCGCCCTGATAGTAGAATGTGAACGCTCCACCGAAGTACCACATGCCGCTCAACTGGGCGCCCCACCCGGTCTTCCACTCATTCTTCTCTTTGATGAGGTTGCGGTAGCTGAGGTTGCGAATCAAGCCCGATACACGCACGTGGCTCTGTCCACCGTCCCAAGCGTATTGCAAGTAGATGGGGAAGTCGGGGCAACGCTGTGCGATCTCACCTACGCTCGAATTGTAGGTATAGCTGGTCTTGGGATACTCCAGGGAGATGGCCCCCGAAATGCCGTTTTTCCACTTCTTTTGGTAGCGCACGAGGACGGTCTTGGTACAGGTGGCGCCCGAGGGACCCTCGTCGTCGATTGTCGGGGGTTGGGCTGACGCGTCAACGAATGAGCTGCGAGCCAAACCGGCGGTAACATTACCCAAGCTTACGTAGGCTTGCTTGATGTCCCAGCCATAATTGTCGTCATCGCCAGTGAAGTTGGTTTGGACGTAGACGTTCAACCATCCAAGTTTGGTTTTGCCCACCAATTTGAAGAAGATCGTGGAATGGGAGGCGTCGGCGCCGAAGCGGTTGCGCTCGGCGGGGTCGAGAGGCACAGGGATGTTGTAGGTGACGAATCCCTCATTATCGATGGCTCCGTCGAAGTCGTATTGCATCTGACCCTTCACGTAGCCACCGATACCGAAGGCTAATTTGCCCTCGCGGTCAAGGAATAGGAAACGAGGAGCGCCGGGATCCTGGAAGTGGAGGTCCTCACGTGAGTAAAGTACAGCGATGAGTTCCTTGTCGGCATTCTGTTTGTCGCCAGTGAGCACAATCGACCGTTCGGGGATGTCCAGGGTGGAGCTGTCGGTCGCGTCCTGGGCTTTCACGCCCAGTAAGCTGGCCAGAAGAGTGGCGCTTACAACGAGCGAAATGCGGTAGAAGTTCTTTGTCATGATTGATACAGTTAAAACGTGCTTAAATAGTGAAATTTATAAAATGTAAACAATTCGGGGACAGAATAGTTTGGCGCATTGCGAGGAAATATGACAATCGGCAAAGCTGTTATGACAATCAGGAAGCCCCGCCCGAGGGCGAGGCTTCCATCGTCTGTATTTGGGTACCTAACCATTGTTTAGATCCTGTACGGACGGACAGGCTCTTCTGGTCCGGTGTCGGACTGGTCGTTCAGCGTCGCCAGTCGACGTGTCAGCAGCTTAGTAGTTCCACTGGCAAGCGATCTGGTTCAAGTTGGGGCAAGCCATTGTGCGAAGGTCGACGATCATGTTGTAACGGCAGTTGATGTAAACCAATTGCTGGTCGAAGGATACGTCGAGTGTCGTCAGCTGGTTGTTGTTGCAAAGCAAGCGCTGCAGGAAGGTCTGGTTGGAAAGATTCAACGTCGTCAAGTCGTTGTAGGAGCAGTCGACGAAGATCAAGTTGGGGCAACCCGTTACCGAGAGCTCGGTAAGGTTGTTGTAGGAGCATACGAGGTCGAGCAGAGCGTTGCAGTCGCGTACGCCCAGGGTGGTCATGTTGTTGTCGGAGCAGATGAACGTGCTCAACGAGGGCAGCCCTGAGATAATCATCGTGGTGATCTGGTTGTCGTCGATGTTGAGGTTGGTAAGGTTCTCTACGCCGAATAGGTTAAGCGACGTAAGCTTGTTGTAGCCGCAGTAGAGGTTCTTCAGAGCGGTGCAACCGTCGACGCGCAGGCTCTCGAGGTGGCAACCCTGGCAGTTGAGAGTCTCGAGGGTGGTGGAGCTGGACACGTCAAGCTCAACAAAGAGGTTGTTGGAGCAGTTGAGGTTCTTCAAGAATGTGGTGCCCGTAAGCTCCAGCTCGGTAAGACGGTTGTGGTAAATCGACACCTTTTGGAGAGCCGAGCATCCAGTAAGGTTGGCTTGCGTAAGCTTGTTGCGCGAAGCGTTCAGGGAGGTGAGAGCGGCGTCGCCAGCAACCGACAGCGAGGTCAGCGCGTTACGCGACACATTAAGATCGGTAAGGGCGGTGAATCCCGAGAGATCGAGAGCACCAGCAAGGTGTTTGTCCTTCCAGTCGATGGCAGTGATGTGGCCATTGGCGATGGTCACGCCCTCCCATGTGGCAGGATTGTTAACATCGGTAATCTTCAACGCTTGCGCATTGGTCCCGTCCTTTTCAGCGTTAAGCGACAAGAACGTTTGGAGCGAGCGAAGCTCCTTCTTGTCGACTTTCTGTGCGAAAGCTACCACGCTACCCAGCATGATGGCAATCAGTAATAATGCTTTTTTCATAAACAATAGTTGGTTTTAGGTTTTCTTAATTTTGTTTATCTTTACAACACCAAGAGGCCAAAAAAGTTTAACTTTTTGATTATCTTCGCGCTTATGATTACTAGAGTTTCCCCTCAACAAGCCCCTGTCTTGGCCCCTGCGATAGCCAAGATCTACCGATGGTACGTTGAGAACACCGCGATATCATTTGAGCTCACTGCCCCCTCGGTGGAGGAGATGGAGCGACGGATAGAGGAGATTTCCCGCCGCTGGACTTATTACATCTACCAGGATGACAAGGGCTCGGTGCTTGGATGGGCTTACGCTCACCCTTGGAAGGAAAGAGAGGCATATAACCCGACATTCGAGGACACAATTTATTTGCACCCCGCCATTCAGGGCCACGGCATAGGATCGGATCTTCTACGCAATGTGATTGACGATTGTCGCGAGATGGGGGTCCATTCCATGATCGCCTGCATCACCGCTAGCAACACGACGAGCATCGAGTTCCACCGCCGATTCGGGTTCAAGGAGGCCTCATTCTTCAAGGAAGTGGGATATAAGCTAGATGCTTATCACGACGTTATCGATATGCAACTGATGCTATGAAGAAGGCTATATTTTTATTAGGAATAAGCTTGGCTCAGGTATCCTGCTCGGGAGGGCACAGCCCGGCATCGCTCCCTACGGAGGGCGATACCCTTACACATGAGGCCCAATTGTTGACAATAGTGGATTACAAAACGTTTGTCGTGGCCGATATCGCAAGCCCTTGGGATTCGACGGTGCAATTGCAGCGATTGGTGCTTTATCCTCGTGACAATCGTCCCGACTCTATGCCTGAGGGGGTACAAATCCCCTACCCTGTCGCAAGCTCGATTGTCTACTCGTCGGTGCACGCCGGAGCGATTGATGAACTGGGAGCGTCTGACGCTATCACTGGAGTCGCCGACGCTGAGTATTACAAGATGCCCTTCGTGGTCGAGGGGTTAAAGGATGGCACGATTGTGGACGTAGGTTCTTCGATGGCCCCCTCCCAAGAGAAAGTGTTGATGACTGGGCCTGAAGCTATACTCGCGTCGCCTTTCCAAGGCGTGAACCATCCTGTGATCGACAAGATGAGTATACCAATTGTGGAGATGGCCGACTATCTCGAGACCACCCCGCTTGGCCGCGCCGAATGGATCAAGCTGCTTGGATACATTTACGGAAAGCCTGTTGACGCGGTAAAGATATTTGACCAAGTAAAATCCTCCTATATTAGTATCAGGGAGCAATCCATAAGCTTGTCCCATAAGCCAAGGGTGGTGACCGAAACTCCTCAAAGCGGCATTTGGTTCGTCCCGGGTGGCCAAAGCTATATGGCCCATATGCTCACCGACGCTGGATTCGACTATCCCTGGAAAGAGGACAAATCTTCTGGCTCAATTCCACTTGACCCGTCGGCTGTGCTGGACAAGGCTCATGACGCTTCGGTATGGCTTATAAAGTCGTTTGGCCCCGTTCTGTCGCGTGTCGACTTGATTAAGAAGTCCCCTGTCATCAGCCACATAGAGGCTCTGAAGGATGGCCGGGTGTACTATTGCGACACCGAGGCTACCACGCTGTTTGAGGATTTCCCATTCCATCCCGAGCGACTATTGCTTGATTACCAAAAAATAGCAAGTGGCGATTTAAACCAATCCTTGAAGTACTATCAGCCTATTAAATGATGAAATACTGGTTGCTGACAATGGCCTGTTTGATCCTCGCTGCGGCTTGCCTGTTGTGGGGTAGCGTGGACATTCCCGCAAGAGACGTGTGGGCATCGATTACGGGTGGCGAGCCAAGCAACCCTCGCTATGGAGTGATTGTCACCGAAATGCGCTTGCCTATGGCGATAACTGCCGCTATGGCTGGAGCCGCGTTAGCTGTGGCCGGATTGTTGCTCCAGACCACCTTCGCCAACCCCCTCGCAGGACCCTCTATACTGGGTATCTCCACTGGAGCCTCGCTTGGCGTGGCCGTGGTGACGCTCGGACTGGGAGGGACCATTGGTGTTTGGGGGTATTACACTGGAGCCCTGGTGGGTGCTATTGTGGGAGCGGCATTCGTGATGATGTTGTTGCTGACGTTCTCGGCGATGGTGAAAAACGGCGTTATGTTGCTGATTATCGGCATAATGATTGGCTACTTGGCGTCGTCGGCCATCGCTTTGCTCAATTTCTTCTCCACGCAGGAGGGTGTGCATAGCTATATGGTGTGGGGGTTGGGCACGTTCTCGTCGCTCGCGCTAGGCGTTTCAGTGGCTTTGGCCATGATATCGATAGTGCTGATCGGATGGGCGTTCTTGATGGCCAAGACGTTGAACGCCATGCTTCTTGGCGAGAATTACGCACGCTCTCTGGGTGTGGACACAGGCAAGGCTCGCATGTGGCTGTTAGTGATTTCAGGAGTGCTGACAGCAGCCGTGACCGCCTTTTGTGGCCCGATTGGATTCCTGGGACTGATCGTGCCTCATATCTCACGGTTGATTATGGGCACGTCCAACCACCGCTCGCTACTTCCCGCAACCGCCCTCACTGGAGCCGCAACAGGGCTGCTTTGCGCCGCTCTGAGCGTAATGGGAAGCAACGGTTCAATCATCCCAATTAACGCCATCACGCCCCTGATCGGAGCTCCTGTAATCATCTACATTATAATCTACCGCAACAAAATCGCATATTTCAATTGAATCCGCTACTCGATATACGCGACCTCGCCATCGGCTACCGACACCACACAGTGCTCAATGGTATCAACCTTAATCTTGAGGCTGGGCGGCTCACGTCTCTCCTTGGAAGCAACGGAGCCGGCAAGTCCACCCTATTGCGAACCATCGCGGGCACTCTCCCTTCCATCTCGGGTGAAATATTGGTCAACAGCCAGCCCCTACCCACGCTTTCTGCATCTGCTTTAGCCAAAATTATCGCTATCGTCAACACCGAGCGAACTTTGGCTGGTGGATTGACCGTCAGAGAGTTGGTGGGATTGGGGAGGCATCCTTTCACCGGATTTTTGGGGCGTTTAAGCCGAGAAGACAAGCAACGAGTAGAGCACGCTATGCAACAAGTGGGAATCTCCCATAAGGCTTCTTGCCCGGTTGCTTCACTGAGCGACGGTGAGCGGCAAAAGGCGATGATTGCCAAGGCTTTGGCGCAGGACACTCCCTTGATTTTGATGGATGAGCCTACGGCTTTCTTGGATGCCGCAAGCCGTATAGAAATGATGTCATTATTAGCCACATTGGCTCACGATCAGGACAAATCCATCCTGCTCTCCACCCACGACATCGCTCCGGCCGTGTCGCTCAGCGATCAGTTGTGGCTGATGATGCCCGACGGCACTGTCACCCAAGGCACTCCCTCCGAGCTTTCCACCACGGCCCTACCCTCCATTTTCGCCGGTCGCTCGGTAACATGGGACTCCACCGCCAATGATTTTCGGCCATGCCATTAGAAAGGTTAAATTAACTCGTAATTCTTAATCCTTAATACATAATCCTTAATCCTTAATCCTTAATACATAATCCTTAATCCTTAATCCTTAATCCTTAGGCTCGCCCTTAGGCCTAGCCTCCATCCTTTGCATCTTGGCTACGCCTAGATGCAACAATCCCCCGGCAAGCGCTTGCCAGGGGATTGCATAATTCTTAGGGTAATGACGCCGTTTACTTGTCCTCGTACTTCTTTACGATAACGGTGGCGTTGTGGCCTCCGAAACCGAACGAGTTGCTCAACGCGGCGCGCACGGGACGCTCCTGAGCCTTGTTGAAGGTGAAGTTGAGCGAGTAATCGATCTGCTCGTCATCGTCGCCATCCTCGTGGTTGATCGTGGGGGGGACGATGTCGTTCTCCACAGCCTTGACGCTGAACATTGCCTCCAAAGCGCCGGTGGCGCCCAGCAGGTGGCCGGTCATCGACTTGGTCGATGAGATATTCAGGTCGTAAGCGTGATCGCCGAAGACGGCCTTGATGGCCTTGATCTCGGAGATGTCGCCAACGGGGGTGGACGTGCCGTGAACGTTGATGTAATCGATATCCTCGGGCTTCATGCCCGCGTCCTCAAGGGCGTTGTTCATCGAAAGGATGGCACCCAGTCCATCAGGATGGGTAGCTGTCAGGTGATAAGCGTCACCCGACATGCCGCCACCGGCAACCTCAGCATAAATCTTGGCGCCGCGAGCCTTGGCGTGCTCCAGTTCCTCGAGAACCAACACTACCGAACCCTCGCCCATCACAAAGCCGTCACGGCTCTTGGAGAAGGGACGCGAAGCGGTCGTGGGTGAATCGTTGCGCGTCGACAGGGCGTGCATGGCGTTGAAACCGCCCACACCAGCCGGGAAGATACCAGCCTCGGCACCACCGGTGACCATCACGTCGGCCTTGCCCAAGCGAATCAGGTCGAAAGCCGAGATAATGGCGTTGTTGGAGGTGGCGCATGCCGACACCATGCCGTAATTGGGCCCGTGGTAACCGTACTCCATCGAGATGTGGCCCGAAGCTATATCGGCGATCATCTTGGGGATGAAGAAGGGGTTGTACTTGGGACTCTTGTCGGCGTTCATGGCGTAATAGCCGGCCTCTTGCTCAAAGGTGTGCAGGCCACCGATACCGGCTGCCACGATCACGCCCACGCGATCCTTATTAAGAGTCTCATCCTCCTCCAGGCCAGCGTCCTTGACGGCCTGACGGGCTGCAACCATGGCGAACTGCGCATACAGGTCCAAGGTGCGCTCCTTCTTGCGGTCAAAGTGCTCCGAGGGGTTGAACCCTTTCACCTCGCAGGCGAATTGGGTTTTAAACAAGGAAGCGTCAAAACGGGTAATAGGGGCGGCGCCACTCACGCCGGCCAAGGCGTTCTGCCACGTGGTCTCCACGTCGTTGCCTATGGGCGTTAAGGCTCCAAGCCCGGTCACTACTACTCTTTTAAGTTCCATTATCGGTATAAATGGTTATTTCTTTCGCTGTAAGCGCTTTATCGGTGCTTAAGCCTCGGGATTCTCGATGTAAGCGATAGCGTCGCCCACGGTCTTGATCTCCTCAGCCTTGTTATCGGGGATACGGATGTCAAACTCCTTCTCAAACTCCATGATCAACTCTACGGTGTCGAGGGAATCAGCGCCGAGGTCGGTGGTGAACGATGCGTTCTCAGTTACCTGGTTTTCGTCTACGCCGAGCTTGTCAACGATTATAGCTTTAACACGCGATGCAATTTCTGACATGATAAATTGTGGTTTAAACGTTAGTAAATTCGAATTTGCAGTGCAAAGGTAAGGGATTTTTGTCGAAATTTTATAATTTTTGGGAAAGAAGCAACCCTCCTTAACACTTATAAACACTTTATTAGCTTGATTGCTAGCCTTTTAACCCGTTTATGGACATGTGATAATGTTACAAAACTGTTACAGCTTAATTGTTCTAAAACACCGATTTATTAGCAATTTTCGGAAGCGCCATCCCGCGCAACCATTCGTTCACCATTCGTTTGGAGATTCAAGAACGAAGTGCAAAATCCGTCGTTCTGAATAGCCCCCTATTT
>JAJPXC010000014.1 GCA_021205635.1 Bacteroidales bacterium
TTAATGATTTTTTTTGCCTTAGCCACCTGTCTCATTTTGCGGGGGCATTACAATGTATATCGCTGGATTGGCGATAATCGCATGGGCTTGGGTGACGGTGAAGGTGGCTCCTAACAAGCGGGTGATGTGGGTGGACGTGGCAGTCGGTGCGGCCCTGTCGTGCTGGTTGGCGCAACTGTTGAGGGCTAGGTTCCAATTGATTTACGGCTTGAATTGGGCGCTGTTCACAGGTGCTTTACTGGTGTTGTTTACTCAGTATCGCCGCCTAGGTGGAAAGGCTCATGCCGTGGCGTGGATTACGTTGGTATTCACATTGTTACCTATGGTGGGGAGCAACGTGGTTATCTTCCGCATGGCGGTTGTGACGTTGTTGCCGTTTTGGGTGTACGCTCTGATGCCCGTGTGGCGCACTTGGTATACGGCTTCTGTGACGATGATTGCGGCAGGGTTGTTGGGCGTGAATCTGTGGGTGCCGTTCCATCATTACACCAAGCTAGTGGAGCGATCTCTACCCGAGGCTATTGTGATGATGGATATACCTTATTATGAGGGAATTAGGACGTGGCCTGAGTACCGCGACATTTACCATGCCAATTATCTGGCTCTCCGACGTTACGCCGAGCAGCCTGGGGGTGTGATGATCCTTGGGCACGATAAATTTGTCTACCAATTGGCACTGCGCGGGGTCAACCCCGACGAACCGTGGCCTCACCGCTTTGAATACGAGTTTGACGAGAATCTTCCGGGTATCAACCACGAGGTGGTTACGGAATTGCCTCATTACAACCACGTTGCGATTGTGGAGTTGCGTCCTTGGCGCCTGCAGTGGATTGTGGAGAAGATTCGGCCTGTTCTGGAGGAGCATGGTTTCCGAGAAGTGGAAGATACGGGTTATAACTGCTTAATATTCAGTAGGGAATGACGACAGGCAAGATTGCATATAGTTGGACTGAACTGTTGGCGGCTTTGCTATTGGTCGCCTTGGGTTGTTGGTTGCCCACGCTGACGCTCAACGTGGGTTTCTATGAGGACGACGAGCTGTATATGGCGATGGTGTCGCTCCATCCCGATGCGATGACACCCGTTGCTCCGCTGACATTCCTGCTGGGACGCTGGTGGCAAGCCTTGTTTGGCGAGGGATTGGTGCAACTGCATTGGCTCGCTTATACGCTGCGAATCGCTGCGGCTGCGGTGGCTGGTATATGGTTGTGGCAACGGAGTAAGCGGCTGATATTCGCGGCGTTGCTCTTTGTGGTGGCTGTTTGCGCTTACCCTCGTAGCATGTTCTTCGACTGGAACGTTACGAGCGACCTGTTCTTGGTGGGGTTGTTGGCGGTGCTGATTGACTGGTGGCAACGGCCTGCGGGGTGGCGTATCGTGTTGATGGCATGCATGTTAACCTTGGCGGGATGGTGTCGTGTGCCCTCATTTGCGGCTGTCGTGGTGGTGTTGGCGGTGTTAGCGCTGAAATTGGGGTGGAAAGCTCAGTTTTGGAAGGCGTTTTCGCTCGGTTTTGGTGTGGCTATACTGCTGAGCATCGGAGTATTATGGCTCGCATTCGGCAGTGTGGAAGGTTTTGTGGGGCATTTCGGCGAAAAGTATATCGTATCGGGTCACAATCGCTTGGAGCGATACTTTCACCTGATGTGGAGCTACTATTTCCCAATGTGTTATAAGACCTTTATCCTTGGCTTGTTAGCTATATTTGTGGCATGGATGGCAGGACGCAATGGAGGGGACAAGGTATCTCTGCGGCGGTCCTTGGGCGTGACCCTGTTGGTGGTAGCGTGGACGTTCCTGCTGGTGAGGGTGGTGAATCCTTACGACTGGGTGTATGGCTACGTGTGGGCGTGGGTTGGGTTCTGTGTGTTGGCGGCTGTGTTGGCCTACAAGAAATTGGATCCCTGGCGGCGTATGGTGACAGTTACATCGTTGATTTTCATGATATTGCCGTTGGTGGGCACGAATGTTCCGCTGGCAAGATTTAACGTGGCTACCTACTTGCCGTTCTTGGTGTTTGGTTTGCTTGGGGCTTGGAGGCAGTGGTTCTCGGTGGCGTTGGCGCTACTGGGAGGGGCAATGGTTGGATACTCAGCGTTGTATCCCTGGTGTAAGGAGTGTAAAGATCATTCTGGCGGGGCCGGGATGGCAACCTTGACCACCAGTTTGCCCTACCTCGAGGGAATAAAGGTAAGTCCTGAACTACAAGAGATTTACGACACCAATTACAATACGCTTAAGCATTACGCTGAGGATGGCGGTGTACTGATTCTGGGACACGAGAAATACCTCTACGGAATGGCGTTGCGGGGGATGAACCCACCGGAACCGTGGCCTCACCGCTTCGAGAGCGACAACTGGGAAGACATAGAGGGTCTGGTAATGGAATTTTACTCGGTGGTTCCTCGATACAAATACGTGGCAATTAGCGAGTTGCGCTCATATCGCATGCCCGATGTCGAGGGTATTTTTAGGGCTGGGTTGGAGATATCCCGTTTTCAACTAATTGAGGATACGGGCTATAACTGCAAAATCTATTGTCGGAAATGAGCAAGCGGTTGCAGTGGATATTAGCAGTGATGATTGCCGTTGCGGGAGCGTGTATTCCGTTGCTAATCATTGACATAGGCTTTGACAACGACGATGAGTTTTATCAGGCTTACTGCACCTTGGACCCTGATGCGATGTCGCCCGTGGCTCCTCTTACGTTCCTGTTGGGCAAATGGTGGCAGGCGATTTTCGGAAACGGGATTATGCCCCTGCGATGGCTAGCGTGGACGTTTCGTGTGGCAACAGCCTTATTGGCAGCGGGTTGGTACCTAAAAAAGTCCAATAAGCCAATATTTGCCGCTTCCCTTTTTACCCTGATCGCTTGCGAGGCCAATTACGGCAGCGAACTCTTTTGGGACTGGAACTATCCCAGCCAATTCTTTATGGTACTCCTTATGATTCAGCTGATTAGGATGTACGACACCCGTTCGGTATACTATAGTATTGGAATTGGGTTTATTATAGGGCTGATGACCATGTCACGCCTGCCGTCGGTGGTGTTCGTCGTGCCGGCTGTGGTAATCGCTTGCATGGCTTTTCGCCGGGCGTGGTGGAAAGGTATATTGTTGGGGCTAAGCGCATTCGCTATCGCTTGGGTGGCGGTTACCCTCCCCGCTTTCGGTAGCTTTGGAGAATACTTCGCCCGCTGGGGAGAACGCTACTTCACTTCTGGGCATCAGAGCATTAGCAAGATATGCGACAATATAATCTACACCGTTATCCCTATGTCGTCGCCCACGATGTTTGTGGCTATCGGTTGCGCCGTATGGGCATGGGTGACCCACAAGTTAATTCCCTCTCGGCGAGCCTATTTGTGCGTCACTGTAATAGGCGGATTGCTGGCTGTGTGGGCGTTCCAAAGAGCTATGCTCCACTACTCGTGGATTTATGGGTGGACGTGGGTTTGGCTGGCTGTGGAGTTGGTGGTTATGTTGCGTAATTACAGGGAGTTGGCACCCGAAGAACGAGTGGTGGCATGGCTAGCTGTGGCTTTCACGCTTTTGCCGATGCTGGGGAGCAATATCCCTATGCGGCGATGGTCGCTGGTAGTGACGGTGCCGTTTTGGCTATGGGCGTGTCGCGATGCCCTAAAGCCTTGGTGCAAAGCCTTTATGGCCATGCTGGGAACGGCCGTGGTCCTTTGCACCGCAGTGCTCCCTTACCGCCAGATTACCAAATGCTTCGTGCTCAAAGCGCAGGACGCTACCTCCAGTTTCACCTCCCCCTATCTTCAAGGAGTGAAGGTGTGGGAGGGCGTAGCCGATAACGTGGATACCAACCTGTCCACACTTGCCCGATATGCCAGCAAGCCGGGTGGCGTGCTTATCCTTGGTCATGACAAGTTCATTTACGAGACCATGCTCATGGGCGTTAACACCCCGGACCCGTGGCCACATCAATTTGAATACTACGTTGAGGGTGAGCAAGATGACATACGCCGTCGTACCCGTGAGGTACTTTCGCGATACGATTACGTGGCCCTGGTGGAGATGTGGGACGTGTTCCAAGGCGAGCGACAAGCCTTCGAGCCTGAAATCCTCGCCGACGGATTCAGAATCGCTGAGGAAACTCCCTCTCAATGTGTGGTTTACGCCCGGGTTAACCCTCAAAATCAAGCCCTATGAAACGAAATATTAAATACACAATTGCATTGATTATCTGCGTGATAGGGGCTTTGCTGCCTCTTATCACCATTGACGTGGCCATATACGAAAGCGACGAACCGTATCAGGCCTACTGCACGCTAGCTCCGGAGGCGATGTCTCCCATGGCTCCGCTCACGTTTGCTCTAGGGCGCTGGTGGCAGGCATTGTTCGGTGAGGGGCTGATGCAACTCCGCTGGCTCGCGTATACAATAAGGATTGCGACGGCCTTGGTGTCGGGAATTTGGCTGTGGAAGATTACGAGAAGGCCCCTAGCCTCGGCGGTGGCATTCTTCTCTGCGGCCGCTTGCGTGTCGACCGATGTGATGTACGACTGGAACCTTACGAGCACGCTTTGGCTCGTGGCGCTGGCTATCGTCTTGGTGGAGTATTGGCGTGGTCCAAGTTGGGAGAAATTGGTGGCAATCGGGATTTTTACGGCTATGGCCACGCTCTCGCGGCTGCCTTCGGCGGTGACACTATTGGTGGCTGTGGGGGTGATCATGGCTCATGGGCTGTTGAATACACGAATACACGAATACGCGAGTGGGCGAGAGGGCCACGAAACGACGAGGAGGCGAAGAAACGAGTCGGGGCGGCGTTGGCCCGGGATAGCGTTGCCCCTAGGCGTGTGGGCATCGGCCTTCTTGGTGGCCTATTTCGCGGTCGCGTGGCTGTGCTTTGGCTCGCTTGACGAGTATTTCGTTCGCTGGGGCGAACGCTATTTCGTAACGGGGCATGAGGGGTTGCTCGCTACCGTGTGGAAGGATTTACCAAGCTATGTATCAGGCGGATTGTTGCCGTTTCTGCTGGGCGTGGGGTGTAGCCTTTGGGCATGGGTAGCTTGGAAAATCAGGGTGAATCGCTGGTCGCTGTGGGTGGATTATCTGCTCTGCGCCGTGGTCGCTTGCTGGGCGATGCAACGCTATGTGAGCCATCTTAGTTGGGTTTCGGGTCTCACCTTCTCTTGGTATCTGCTGTGCGTGGCTGGGGTGGTTGCTAATTGGAAGAAGATGCACCAATTACGTCGCGTGGCTGGCGTGATAGCTTTGCTGTTTATGGTTGTGGAGATGGTGGGGAGTAATGTTCCCTGGGAGCGATTCGCGGTGGCTGTTTGCCTGGGTGTTTGGCTGTTCGCGGTGTTGGGCAAGGAGGGACAGTGGCGATGGCTTTCGGGAGCCACTTTGGCGATGATCGCAGCTATGGTGGGTTTCAACGCCATGTATCCATTCCGTATCGAGTGCAAGTGGCTCGATTTCACCCGATTACAAGCCACTGCAACTGTTCAAATGCCATATTTTGAGGGAATTAAGGTTAACGAGGCATATAAAACCAAACTCGAGACCAATTATTACGCCATCCTGCCCTACGCCCAATCTCCGGGTGGTATCTTGATTTTGGGTCACGACAAATTTGTGGATAATCTGGCGCTCCGAGGGGTGAACACCCGCGACGACTGGCCTCACCGATTTGAGTTTAACGACCCCCGCCAAGCCCCCCAACTCGAGAAGGAACTTGATGCCACGTTGCCCCGCTACCGGTATGTGGCGATTGGTCAGGCCAAGCCGTGGCACTTCGACGAGGTGCTGGCCATCCACGAGCCGATGCTTTTTGCCCGCGGCTTCCACCTCATCCTCGACACCGGCCAATGCTGCCGCATCTACTCCCGTTAATTGGGCAATTTTGGGTTGAAAATAGCCTCAAGGGAGGTCGTTAAAAAATTTTATTGAAAATTTTGGCCATGTAAAGGTAAAATCAGTAACTTTGCTTTTGGTTAACTTAAAATCTACCTATACATGGATATTAACAGTATCATGAACGCCCTCGAGGCGAAACACCCGGGGGAGAAAGAGTACCTGCAGGCAGTGCGCGAGGTGCTGATGTCGGTTGCCGACGTTTACAATCAACATCCTGAATTTGAGCGCAATAAGATTGTTGAGCGCATGGTTGAGCCGGATCGTATCGTCACGTTCCGCGTCACCTGGCTTGACGACCGCGGCGAGGTGCAGAACAACATCGGTTACCGCGTGCAATTCAACAACGCCATCGGCCCGTACAAGGGCGGCATCCGTTTTCACGCGTCGGTCAACCTTTCCATCTTGAAATTCTTGGGCTTTGAGCAGACGTTCAAAAACGCCCTCACCACGCTTCCCATGGGCGGCGCCAAGGGTGGCAGCGACTTCTCGCCACGCGGCAAGAGCGACCGCGAGATTATGCGTTTCTGCCAGGCGTTCATTCTGGGATTGTGGAAGAACCTCGGTCCCGACCGTGACGTTCCCGCAGGCGACATCGGCGTGGGAGGCCGCGAGGTTGGCTACATGTACGGCATGTACAAGCGCTTGGTAAACGAGCACGACGGCACGTTCACCGGCAAGGGCCTGGACTTCGGAGGCTCGCGCATCCGTCCCGAGGCCACCGGCTTCGGCGCTCTCTACTTCGTGCAGGCCATGCTCCATCGCATGAACCAGACCATCGATGGCAAGACCGTGGCCATCTCGGGCTTCGGCAACGTGGCTTGGGGCGCCGCTCTGAAGGCTACCGAATTGGGAGCCAAGGTTGTAACCATCTCAGGCCCCGACGGCTATATCTACGACCCCGAGGGAATCAAGGGCGAGAAAATCGACTATATGCTTGAGCTGCGCGCCACGGGTGAGGACATCGTCGCTCCCTACGCCGAGAAGTTCCCCGAGGCTACCTTCTTCCCTGGCAAGCGTCCGTGGGAACAGAAGGTTGACATCGCCCTGCCTTGCGCCACCCAGAACGAGGTTGACGGCGACGACGCGCAGCACCTGGTCGACAACAAGGTGTTGCTCGTTGCCGAGGTATCCAACATGGGTTGCACCCCCGAGGCTATCGACACGTTCATCAACAACCGCGTGGTCTATGCCCCCGGAAAGGCTGTCAACGCTGGTGGTGTAGCTACCTCAGGCCTGGAGATGAGCCAGAACGCCATGCACCTGCAATGGAGCGCCGAGGAGGTGGACGAGAAACTCCACTGGATCATGCGATCGATCCACGAGCAGTGTGAGAAATACGGCATGGAGCCCGACGGCTACCTCAACTACATGAAGGGCGCCAACATCGCCGGCTTCATGAAAGTAGCCCACGCCATGATGGGACAGGGCGTAATATAATAGTTAAAAGTTAAAAGTTTAAGGTTTAAAGTTAATAGTCGAACTGGTGCTCTTTGAGTAAACTATCAGGGGATGGTATTAACTTTAAACTTTGCACATTGAATTTTGCACTAACTCATATACGTGAACCGCCGGCCTAGTGTCGGCGTTTCATTTGTATGAAGGATATTTATACACCCAAGAGCGACAACGAACGGCTTTTCTATTCGCATCCCCGGTGGAGGCGTGGAAAGGCCGTTGCGCTTGCCATAGTGGCGCTGATGGCCCTCATCTTGGGACTTACAGGGTGCAAAAGTGATGACAAAATCGACGAACTCCCCTCGGCCGCGTCGTCGTTCATCAACGAGTACTGGCCGCTTAGAAACGTCTCCAAATGCGTCCACACCGACGATGACACATGGGTGGCCACCATCGAGGCTGGACCTGTGATCACGTTCGACTCCGCAGGCTCGTGGATCTCCATTGACGGCCAGGGAGGAACCCTGCCGCAAGTGCTCGTCTACGACCAACTCCCCTCCAAGCTCTACGAATACCTCGAGGCCACCGAGCAAACCACCCAAGTCTACGCCACCTCCCGCACGCCCCGCACCTACACCCTCCAGCTCTTCGACACCTACCTCTACTACACCATCGCCACCGGCACCATCTCCGGCAACCCTGAAAACTGAGGGAATATCATTATATCACTTTATCATTTCAAGGCATAATCAAAAGGAGTGGGGAGTGAACGCTGTGAACGCTGAACTGAACGGTTAAATTACTGAATATCAAGTGATAAAGTGTACAGTTCACAGTTCACACAGTTCACTCCATCCCTGTAGCAATACGTGAAAAAAATATCAAAAGGAAAAAATGACATATATTCCCCTTGACTCACGCGCTATCTTCGCGGTATCAGCGTTACTTTGACCCCTACTTATATAAGAGGTCAGAGAGGGGAAACGTATGGTATATTCCACCATCAAGGGAATCACAAGTTTCAACAGCAAATCCACCCTGATACCCCACATCACGGTTGACGGCATCGGCCCTGGCGGAGCCTGGGCGGGAAAGTAGCCCCCACCGCGGCGCTGGCGGAGCCTGCGCAAGGTGGGGGGAGGGTCAAACGTGCATCACCCGAGGTATTTGAGCTTGAGCGAGCGAAGCGAGGGAGCCGAAGGCCGAAAGCGAATTATTCCAACGGTTGGAACAAGTCGCGTTCATCGTATTCTATGCCGTGACGTTTCAAGAGCATGCGGTACTCATCAAGGAAAGTCATTCCCTTGTGATGCTCCTCCTGATTGTTGATGTAATCGATGGTGCCTTTTGCGAGTTTATATGATACAGAGAATCTCCCCGACCCCTTTTGCCAGTGGAAATGGCATGGAAGAACCTGGTGACGGTTTATCCAATCGGTGGAGGAGGTCTTAGAGTCTCTGACAAAATCTTTGGGGCGTAAATCCCCGTTATAGGAAATTAAAAGGTGAATGTGGTCGTCGGTGCCACCAATGGCCAGAGGCACGGCGCCGAGTTTCTTCACTATCCCACCCATAACTTGGTGAAACTGTTTGCGCCACAAAGGGTTTATCACCGCGGCCCTGTATTTCACCGCATACACAATGTGCATCAAAAGATTGTCGTAGCTTTTAGGCATAGAGTTTAAGATTGTTGATTTGCGCGAAGATAGTCAATTTCTGGGAATAATTCGCTTTCGGCCTACGGCTCCCTCGCTTCGCTCGCTCAAGCTCAAATACATTATAAATTTGAACTACTATCCCTTCCCCCACCTTGCGCAGGCTCCGCCAGCGCCGCGGTGGGGGCTACTTTCCCGCCCAGGCTCCGCCAGGGCCGCTGTGGGCTACTTTCCCGCCCAGGTGTAATCTGCAAATAAAATTTCATAAGTTTTCGGTAAATAAGATTTCGGCAGTT
>JAJPXC010000077.1 GCA_021205635.1 Bacteroidales bacterium
TAAAATACGCAGTGATCCTTGTCCAAGCAAAAGATTTTAAATGAAAGAGCCGTGCCTTCGGGGTGGCATTTTTTGTTTCCGCTTGGAGGTCACGGAAATTTTGCGTAAGTTTGTGCCGCAATATATCTATCCCGCCATGACAACGATGCTTTCAACCCAGCAAATCTACAACGAGCTGCTCGCCGCCGAAGGCTTGGTGCTGCTCGCTCGCGAGCGAGGCCCTGAGAGCCACGCCAATATCATCACCTCCTTGCGCGAGCGCCTGCTCAACATCCTCGACAACCTCCCCGACATCGACGACGCCACAGGAGGCCCCCAAACAGGACGCCCCCAAACAGGAGGCCCCCAAACAGGAGGCCCCCAAACCCCCGAAACGGGGGCTTCCAAGGCTACAGAAGCGTCCGCGTCAGCCCTAGGGGGGCCGGCCTTGGACGGCCATCAAGAAGCCTCCCCTGAGAATCCCGATATTCCCGATAATCCCGAAATTCCCGAGATTCCCGAGATTCCCGAAATTCCCGAAATTTCCGAAATTTCCGAAATTCCCGATAATCCCGAAATTTCAGCGTATCTCTCCCCTCGAGGCGACACAGCGACACAGCGTTTTAGCGACACAGCAACTGAAGAAGAGGAAGAAATAGAGGAAGAGGAAGTGGAAGAGAAATCCCCCGGCACCAAGCTGCGATTGACCCTCAACGACCGCTTCCGCTTCCGCCGCGAGCTCTTCGGCAACAGCAACGCCGACCTCGACGACGCCATCAACCTCGTGGAGGCCATGCGCTCACTTTCCGAGGCTGAGGAATATTTCTACGCCGACCTTGGCTGGGACCGCGACAACGAGGAGGTACAGGCTTTCATGGACCTCATCCGCCAATATTTCACCGGTCAACCCTACTAACCACTAGCTAGTAGTTGGCAGTTAGTAGTAGTTACAAGTTTTGAGAGGGAAATTCAACTGATTCTCATCAGGCTCCCATTAGGCCTCTACTATCTACTAAAAACTAAAAACTAAAAACTAAAAACTATGAGTGGCAAGCTTTACGTGGTCCCCACCCCTGTGGGAAATCTCGCCGACATGTCGCCGCGAGCAGTCGATACCCTCCGCAACGCCGACCTGATCCTGGCCGAGGACACCCGCACGTCGTCGGTGCTGATGCGTGCCCACGACATCACCACGCCCATGCAGAGCCACCACAAGTTTAACGAGCATCGCGCCGTGGCTCCCGTCATCGAGCGCTTAAAGGCTGGCGAGACGATAGCCTTGGTATCCGACGCAGGTACCCCTGGCATCTCCGACCCCGGCTTTATGCTCACCCGCGAGTGTCGCTTGAACGGCATACCGGTGGAAACCCTCCCCGGCCCTACCGCATTCGTCCCCGCTCTGGTCAACTCAGGCCTCCCCTGCGACCGTTTCTTTTTCGAGGGATTCCTCCCGGCCAAGAAGGGACGCGCCACACGCTTGGGGGAATTGGCCGCTCTCCCCGTCTCCTTTATTATATACGAATCGCCGCTGCGACTCGCCAAAACACTGGAGGAACTCGCCGCGGTGTGTGGCGAGGATCGTCCCGCATCGGTGTCTAGGGAAATCTCCAAGTTGCACGACACCACCCATCGGGGCACATTGGGCCAACTTGCAGCCTATTTCCGCGAAAACAATCCCCGCGGAGAGATTGTTATCATTGTCGGAGGGGCCAACCAAGAGAAGGCTCCAAAAGTACATCGAAATAAATATAAAAGCATTTAGCATTTAGCGCTTAGCATTTAGCGCTTAGCGACGAAAAATCAGAGAACAAAGGTTTCAACTAAATCCTATAACAAAATGAAAAAATTACTTACAGGAATCGCAGTGTGCGCTCTAGTGCTCACCGCATGCGGAAAGAAGGACGGCAGCGCCGAGGGCGTGCCCACAACCCACGACTCGCTGGAAGTGGCTCTCGCCAACCAGGACAGCCTCCTCTCCCTTATGAACGACATCACCGACGGCATGGCCCAGATCAAGGACCTGGAGAACATCCTCGCCTCCACCACCAACCTTGGCGCCGAGAGCCAGTCGAAGCGTGAGCAGATCCGCGCCGATATGCTCGCTATCCAGCAAACCCTGCAGGAGCGCCGCGAGCGCATCGAGCAACTGGAGGCTAAATTGGCATCCTCGGGCTCCAACAACGCCACCCTGCGCAAGTCGATCGAGAGCCTCAAGGCCCAATTGGACGAGCAGGAGCAAACCATGGCTGGCCTGCGCCAGGAGTTGGCAGCCGCCAACATCAAGATTCAGGAGCAGGGCGTGACCATCGACTCGCTGAACACCCGCGTGGGCGACGTTACCTCGGAACGTGACGCAGCCGAGCAGTACGCAGGCCAACTCACTGAGGAACTCAACACGTGCTACTACGCCGTGGGCTCCAAGAACGAGCTTGACAAGCTTGGTATCATCAAGAAGGGCGGCTTCCTGAAATCGCAGAAACTGAAAGCCAGCGACTTCACCCCTGGCTCGTTCAACAAGGCCAACAAGACCACCCTCACCACGCTCGACCTCCACTCCAAGAAGGCCAAGGTGCTCACATCACAACCTACCGACTCCTACGAGCTGGTTGACCAAGACGGCCACAAAGTGCTGAAGATCACCAACCCCACAAAGTTCTGGAGCACCTCCAACTACCTTGTAGTCCAAATCGACTAGTAACCTATCGGGATGTGGGCATCTTGCCCGCGCCCCGTATAGCTACCCCCTGCGGAGGGCCGGGACGATCAGGTAGCCAAGCCATGCGAGAGTAGCCAGCACCACAGCCGCGATCTCCACGATCACCACCGTGCTCAGCCACTCCACCTGCATCTGGCGCCAAAGCCACCCCCACCCTACGGCCAACGCCAACGCTACCACCACAAAGGTCACTTTCTCCACCGTGGAGAACAGTGGCCTTTCCTTTTCGGGCAGGCGGTTCATCACCTTGCGAGTGAACCATTGGTCGCGACGCTCCATGGGTAACTCCTTGTGCAGAAGCTCCCGCAGATGCTCGTCCTTGGATATGTCATGTTGCTGTTTCATCATTCATCGAGATATTTGGCCATCTTCTGACGGCTACGGTTGAGATAAGATTTGACTGTGCCCTGGGGCATGCCCGTGATTTTCACTATGCGGTCGATCGGCTGGTCCTCGAGGTAAAATAGCAGCGTCACCGTGCGCTCGTTGTCGTTCAAGGCTAGCATCGCTTGCGCCACGTCCAATCGAGCCGCTGTCACCGCATGGGTGTCGCCCGGGGCCATCAGCGGCGGCGCGTCATCCAGGTCAATGTCGGGGTGCTGGCCGCGCCGATACGTCAAGAATTCCCGATAGGCGATCGAATAGAGCCACGTCTTGAACCTCGCCACACCTCGGAACGACCGTATAGCCAAGTAAGCCTTCAGGAACGTCTCCTGCGCCAAGTCGTCGGTCAGGGAAGCGTCCCCCAGGGTGAGATTCAGAAGGAAACGCCTCAGGCCACCCTCGTAGGCCACGACCAACCGCCCGAAGGCCTCGCGGGAATCTCCGGCAAGGCATCGGGTGATCAGCGCAAGCTCTTCTAGGCGGCTCAGCTGCATGGCCTGTGGCTTCTCGGTTGACATTGGAGAAGTGGACCTTAGCGCATGGGAGGATACGGAGGATACGGAGGCTGGTTGTCGCGGTTGCCGGGGATGGGCGGCACGCCGTTGTTGTCACCTCCCTTGGAGGTGAAATAGGTGATTAGTTGGCCGAAACCGATAATTGCGGGAATCGAGCAGCAGAAGGCCACAAACCAGTGGCCGTTGACTCCGAAGGCGAAGAACAGGCACAATCCCACGGCAATGCTGGGCCACGCCTTCTGTAACAACTTCGGGTCGCGTCCTCGACCGTTGTTGGACGCTGTGCCGCCGTTGTAGAAGGCCTCAGGAAGCTCGTAATCGTTCTCAATAGCCTTTGCAATCACCTCGTTGCGCATGCGGTTGCGCTTCAGCAGAAACACTATTACGGCGATGATCGAGCCAAGCAGGATTATGACAATCGACCCGAACACGATGCCCAGAGCGGCCAATTCGTAGCTGTTGTCGTCGGTGTTTTCATTAACCACGATGGAGACCTGGGGGATGGCCTTGCGGGCTTTCTTTACCGACTGGATTGTGTCGTTGACCACGGTCATGGTGGAGTCGATGATGGCGTTGGCGGTAGTGTCTATCCACGTGGTGGTTTGGGTAGATTCCACCTCATAGTCATCGTCGTCTTGGGAGTAGTACTCATCCATTTGTTGGGCGAAACGCTCTATTGCTTCGAGGTTTTCGCGATGGGATTGGAGGTTGCAAGAAGTGAAACCGAGCAGGGCCACAAGCGCGATCAGTAAGGGTAATTTTTTCATATTGTGATGCTGTTTTTATTTTCTTCTACTCCTTAGACGCGCCACCTCCCCAAAAAGTTACACCCCCATCCACTTTCCTCCTTTTATCCTTTACTCCTTTAAAGGATGAAAGGATGAAAGGATTAAAGAAGTGGTTAATGGATCTCGATTATTCTTTGGTTGCTGGAACCTCGGAATAGCAGGTCGCGGTCCTTGAGTGCCTCAACAAATGGGCCATCGACCATCACATCTAAATAGGGCAGCACCCGCGACAGCGTTGGCGAGGCCTTCACCTGCTCGTAGGTGAACCCCGTGTAGAGCCAGATATTGCGCCCGTGCTCCTTTACGCGGCGGCACAGCTCCACCACCCCGTCGATTTGGTACAGGGGATCGCCTCCACTGAGGGTGACGTCGAAATCGTTCTCCTCAATGCGGTCGATCAGCTCGTCGATGGGCCAATCCTCCCCGGCGTCAAACGGCCACGACTGGGGGTTGTGGCACCCCGGGCATTGGTGGGCGCATCCGGCAAGGTATAATGACGTGCGAAGACCCGGACCGTCGACGCTCGTCCCGTCCACGATCCGGATCACTCTCAATGTCGTAGCGTTTAGCATTTAGCGTTTAGCATTTAGCGTTTAGCCTAATAGCTTAGCTATTAACCTTAAACTTTAAACTTTAAACTTTAAACTTTAAACCTTAAACTTTAAACTTTAAACTTTAAACTTTAAACCTTACTCGTGCACTACGCGGTCGTTAAGCTCAGCCAGCTTGGCCGAGTTCCAGCGGTCGGTCGTCCCCACGAGATAGCCCGTGATGCGCTGCAGCTTGTCGATATTGCGGCTGTGGCACTTGGGGCACTCGTGCAGGTTCTCGTCGGCGTTCTCGTAGCCGCAGTCCATGCAGCGGTTGCGGTTGTGGTTCACCGAGCAATAGCCGATGTTGTACTTGTCCATCAGGTCAACGATGTCGCTGATAGCCTTGGGGTTGTGGGTGGCGTCGCCGTCAATCTCCACGTAGAAGATGTGACCGCCGCCTGTGAGCTCGTGGTAGGGAGCCTCCACCTGCGCCTTGTGACGTGGCGAGCACTTGTAGTAGACGGGCACGTGGTTGGAGTTGGTGTAATAGATCTTGTCGGTGATACCGGGGAGGATACCGAACGACTTGCGGTCCTTTGCGGTGAACTTGCCCGAGAGGCCCTCGGCGGGGGTGGCCAACACCGAGTAGTTGTGCTGATATTTCTCCGAGAACTCGTTGACGCGGGAGCGCATGTGGCTCACGATGCGCAGGCCAAGCTTTTGGCTCTCCTCGCTCTCACCATGGTGCTTGCCGGTAAGGGCGATAAGACATTCGGCCAGACCGATGAAACCGATTCCGAGCGTGCCCTGGTTGATCACAGGCTCGATGGTGTCGGTGGGTTTCAGCTTGTCGGCACCGTTCCACAGGCGGGTCATCAGCAGGGGGAATTGCTTGGCAAGGGCCGTCTTTTGATAGTTGAAGCGGTCGTTGAGCTGCTTGGCGGTAAGGTCGAGCACCTCGTCCAATTTCTTGAAGAACAACTCGATACGCTCGTACTGATCCTTCAGGGCCATGCACTCGATGGCCAGGCGCACGATGTTGATGGTGGAGAAGGAGATGTTGCCGCGGCCGATGGAGGTTTTCTCGCCGAAGCGGTTTTCAAACACGCGGGTGCGGCAGCCCATCGTGGCCACCTCGTATTTGTAACGCTCGGGATCGTTGATGTACCACTTCTCGTGATGGTTGTAGGTAGCGTCGAGGTTGACGAAGTTGGGGAAGAAGCGACGCGCGGTCACCTTGCAGGCCAGCTGGTAGAGGTCGTAGTTGCGGTCGCCAGGGAGGTAGCTCACGCCCTTTTTCTTCTTCCAAATCTGGATGGGGAAGATGGCGGTGGCGCCGTTGCCCACTCCCTCATAGGTGGATTCCAGCAGCTCGCGGATGATACAGCGACCCTCGGCCGACGTGTCGGTGCCGTAGTTGATCGACGAGAACACCACCTGGTTGCCGCCACGCGAGTGGATGGTGTTCCTGTTGTGGATGAACGCCTCCATGGCTTGATGGACGCGTCCCGCGGTTTTGTTGATGGCGTGCTGCTTGTAGCGCTCGACGCCTGTGAGGCCGTCAAGGTCGCGCTTGATGAAGTCGTCGATCTCGGCGTTGTAGAGGGCTGAGAGATCCTCGCCTGTGAGTTGCTCGAGGGTTTTCACCTCTTCTATATAGGATGAGCGCACGAAGGGAGCCAGGTAGAAGTCGAACGCGGGGATTGCCTGGCCGCCGTGCATCTCGTTCTGGGCGGTCTCAAGGGAGATACAGCCGATGATAGAGGCGGTCTCGATGCGCTTGGCGGGGCGGCTCTCGCCGTGGCCTGCCGAGAAACCGTAGCGGAGGATACGGTCAAGGGGATGCTGCACGCAGGTGAGGCTCTTGGTGGGATAATAGTCCTTGTCGTGGATATGCAGATAATTGTGTTTTACGGCCTCCTTGACGTCAGTGGCGAGCAGGTAGTCGTCGACGAAGGGCTTGGTGGTTTCGGAGGCGAATTTCATCATCATACCCGCTGGCGAGTCGGTGTTCATGTTGGCGTTCTCGCGGGTGATGTCGTTGTTCTTGGTGTTGATGATCTCCATGAAGATGTCGCGCGTCTTGGCCTTTCGGGCGATGTTGCGCTGGTCGCGGTAAGCGATGTAGCGTTTTGCCACCTCCTTGCGGGTGGATTTCATCAGCTCCATCTCCACGCGGTCCTGAATCTCCTCCACGGTCATCTTCTCCGAGCCGGTCATGCCGATGCGGTCGGTGATGCGGTTGATGATGGTCTCATCCTCGCCCAGCTCGGTGGCGAGCATAGCCTTGCGGATGGCGGCCTTGATTTTCTCTTCGTTGTATCCCACGACGCGGCCGTCGCGTTTTTCTACTAATTGTATCATGATGGTATTGTTGGTCAGTTTTCAGATTTCAGTTTACAGGTGTTGAAATAGTTGAGTCGAAATCGGTCACAAAGCTACGCGATATTTCCCAAAAAGACAAATATTTCGAAGTGAAATTTCGAAATAATTTTCATTTTGGAAAACTTTTACATCCTCACCGAATTGCACACATCTAATTATCAAATATTTACAAATTATTTTGGAAAACTTTCAAAGAATCTATACTACGCAATCCCTCCTCGGGTATCTCCTTCATTGACCTTGCGAATTACAAGAATCCTAAGCTTGCCTTTCTCTCCATAACGGACAAAATATCGCCACTGAGATATGCCATGTTTTCCACTTTACCCTCCCCAAACTATCAACTGAAAAACTGAAAACTGAAAACTGAAAACTAAAAACAACTAGCGTTTCTCGGTGTTGCCCTCGTAGTAGTTGACGTAGGCGCGGTTGACGAGGCGGGTGCCTCCGGGGGTGGGATAGTTGCCTGAGAAGTACCAGTCGCCCGGGTGATTCGGCACTGAGGCGTGCAATCCCTCAAGACTTTGATACACTATCTTGACCTCGGCCTTGACCTGCGGGGCTGTCAACATTTGGGCTATCTTGTCGGAGATTTGCTCGGCTGTGAACGGCTCGTAGATGGCTTTGACGGCGTTGCGCTGCTCCGAGGCGGGTTTCTCAAGTTCGGCCAGACAATCACGATAGACTTTTTCCAATACGTCTCCCCTACCCGTCTCCTTAAGCAATTCCACGGCCGCACGGAAGGCGGCAAACTCGCCCATGCGCGACATGTCGATGCCGTAATAATCGGGATAGCGCACCTGTGGCGACGACGACACGATGATGATGCGCTTGGGATGCAAGCGGTCGAGCATTGTGAGGATGGATTGGCGCAGGGTGGTGCCTCGCACGATGGAATCGTCGATGGCCACGATGGTGTCAACGCCGTTGCGGATGCATCCGTAGGTGACGTCGTAAACGTGCCCCGCGAGGTCGTTGCGGGAGGCTCCCTCGGCGATGAACGTGCGCAATTTAATGTCCTTGATTGCCACTTTCTCCACCCTGAGCTTGCGCCGCATCACCGCCATTACACGCTCGCAATCCAGTTCTCCCTGGGCTTGTAATTCCAGTATCGCCTTGGCCTTCTGGGTGTCGAGAATCTTCTCAAAACCTTCCACCATGCCGATGAAAGCCACCTCGGCTGTGTTGGGAATAAAGGAGAACACGGTGTGCTCCAAATCATCGCCCACAAACGGGTCAAGCTCTTTGACGATATTTCGCCCAAGGGCTTTGCGTTCCTGATAGATGTCGGCATCCGAGCCGCGGGAGAAGTAGATTCGCTCAAATGAGCACCTCTGGTTCTTCCCCTCGGGCAACACTTGCCTGATTGCCACCTTCCCACTTTTCCCTACCATGATGGCTTGACCGGGGACAAGCTCACGGACGTCGCGACGGGGAATGTCCAACACCGTTTGCAGCACGGGGCGTTCCGAGGCCACGACCACCACCTCGTCGTTCTGATAATAGAAAGCGGGGCGGATGCCGTGAGGGTCACGCATGGCGAACATGTCGCCCGAACCGGTGGCGCCGCATATCACGTAGCCGCCATCCCACGACGGGCAAGCGGCCGCCAAGACGTTGGTGGGGTCAATCTCGTCCTCGATCTTCTGCTCCAAGTAGGGGTCCTCCAATTTGTCGCGGTACTCGCGATAGAGACGATGGTTCTCTTTGTCGAGGGCGGCTCCCAGTTGCTCCAGCAGCACGATTGTGTCGCTATATAGGCGGGGATGCTGGCCCCGGTCGACGATGTCCTGAAACACCTCATCGACGTTGGTCATATTGAAGTTGCCGCACATCAGCAGGTTGCGCGAGCGCCAGTTGTTGCGCCGCAGGAAGGGATGCACGTAGCTGATACCCGAGCGCCCTGTGGTGGAGTAGCGCAAGTGTCCCATGTAGATCTGGCCGATAAAGGGGGCGAAATGCTTCACCTCCTCGGCCGGCATCTGGTCAACGCCCTCCAATTTGGGCATTATGGAAGAGAAGATCTCGGAGATCGCCCCCGAGCCAAGAGCACGCTCTCTAAAGATGTACTCATGGCCGGGAACAGCTTCGATTTTCACCACGCCCACTCCCGCGCCCTCTTGGCCACGGTTGTGCTGCTTCTCCATCAGCAGATAGAGCTTGTTCAAGCCCCACAGGTAGGTGCCGTATTTCTCACGATAGTATTCCAGTGGCTTCAACAGGCGTATCATCGCCACGCCACATTCGTGCTTTAATTGCTCCATGGGAGGAGTTTTAAAGTTTAAAGTTTAAAGTCTAAAGTTAATAGTTCCCGCTGTAAATAAATAGGGGCAAGCTTGAGCCTGCCCCTATTAGTAACCTATTTCATGAGGTAATCGTGGATGGCTTGGGCGGCTTTGCGACCCGAGGCGATACACCGCACGACGAGGGAAGCGCCGGTGGAGGCGTCGCCAGCGGCAAACACCTTGTCGACCGACGATTTCTGCCCAGCGTCGACCTTCACGTTGCCGCGCTGGTCAAGCTCCACGCCCAATTGCTCCAGGAGGCCTACCTTGATGGGATTGGTGAAGCCCATGGCCAGGAGCACGAGGTCGGCTTTCAGCGTCTCGGTCTTGCCCGTGTGCTTGAGGTTCATGCGCCCGGTCTCGGGGTCTTTCTCCCATTCCACCTCCTCGACAACCACCTCTTTCACCTTGCCGTCGACACCGCGGATCTCCTTGGTGTCGAGCAACCAGCGGCGGTCGCAACCCTCCATATGGGACGACGAGGTTTTCAGAATCATAGGCCAGTAAGGCCACGGTGTCGCGGGGTTCTCCCCCTCTGGGGGTTTGGGCATAATCTCAATCTGGGTGACGGATAGCGCGCCCTGACGGTTGGAGGTGCCCACGCAGTCGCTGCCGGTGTCACCACCGCCAATCACAAGCACATGCTTGCCCTTGGCCGTAATGCGCTCCCCCTTGGGGATCTCGGCACCAGCCACCACGCGGTTTTGCTGCTGAAGCAGTTCCAAGGCGAAGTGAACGCCTTTGAGATCACGACCAGTTACCTTGAGGTCACGGGGGACGCCCGAACCGATGCAGACGCACACGGCGTCAAAATCCTTCAGCAGGTCGTCGGCCGTGATGTCCTCGCCCACCTTCATTCCCGTCTTAAACTCTATACCCTCCTCCTTCAGAAGGTTCAAGCGGCGGTCTATGACGCTCTTGTTGAGCTTGAAGTCGGGGATACCGAAGCGGAGCAGTCCGCCGATGGCCTCGTCTTTCTCAAACACGGTCACCGAGTGGCCACGCTGGTTCAATTGGTTGGCGCAGGCAAGTCCCGAGGGACCCGAGCCGATAACAGCCACACGCTTGCCGGTGCGCTTCTTGGGAGGACAGGCGTGAACGTAGTCCTCGTTGAAAGCACGCTCCACGATAGCGGCCTCGTTCTCGCGCACGGTCACAGGCTCATGCACCTTGTTAAGCACGCAGCCCTTCTCGCACAGTGCCGGGCACACACGCCCTGTGAACTCGGGGAAGTCGTCGGTGGCTATCAGCAGGGCGTATGCGCCCTTGATGTCGTTCTTGTAGAGGCGGTCCTGCCATTCGGGTTGCTTGTTGCCCAGAGGGCAGCTCCAGTGGCAGAAGGGCACGCCGCACTCCATGCAGCGCGAGGCCTGCAGGCGTCGATCCTCGCTGTTGAGGGTCTGCTCAACCTCGCCGTAATCCTTGATACGGTCGGCTATCGGTCGATACCCGGCCTCTTTGCGATTTATGGTTAAAAACGCTTTGGGATTTCCCATATCGTTACATTTTCTAGGTTAATACTTAGTCGCGCTCTACCTCGGCGATTTTGCGCTGGAGCTTCTCCATCTTCTCGTCGTGTAGCACTTTCTTGTACTCGAAGGGCACAACCTTGATGAACTGGTCGACGTACTCTTGCCAGTTGTCGAGCATCTTGCCAGCCAGAGGCGAGTGGGTGTGCTTGTAGTGGTTGCCGATCAGACGATACAGCTCGCGGTTGTCGGCCATGTCCTCGATCAACGACAGCTCCACCATCTCCATGTTGCAGAAGTAGTCGAAGTCGCCGTTGGGGTTCCACACGTAAGCCACGCCGCCACTCATACCAGCGGCGAAGTTGCGGCCAGTGGTACCGAGAACCACCGTGCGGCCACCGGTCATGTACTCGCAGCAGTGGTCGCCCACACCTTCAACGACAGCGGTAGCGCCTGAGTTGCGCACGCAGAAGCGCTCGCCCACGCGGCCGTTGATGTAGATCTCGCCTGAGGTGGCACCGTAGAGGATAGTGTTGCCCGCGATGATGTTCTTCTCAGGCTCGAATGTGGACCCAACGGGAGGAACGATCACGATCTTGCCACCGGAGAGTCCCTTGCCCACGTAGTCGTTGGCATCGCCCTCCAAGCGGAAGGAGATACCATGGGCGAGGAACGCGCCGAAGCTTTGGCCGGCCGAGCCGCGGAAGGTGCAGTTGATGGTATTCTCGGGTAGACCCTCGTCGCCATATTTCTTGGCGATCACGCCCGAAAGCATGGCTCCTACTGAGCGGTCGGTGTTCTTGATCGGGAATTCCAGCTCCACGGGCATCTTGTGCTCGATGGCGGGGTAGGAGCGGTTGATCAGCTCGCGGTCGAGCACGTCCTTGATGTCGTGCTGCTGGGCGGTGACGTTGATGATGGCGTTCTCCTTGCCTTCAACGGGGAAGTAGATGATGCGGCTGAGGTCGAGGTGCTCGGTCTTGGGGGTCGACACGTCGTCCTTGGGCATCAGCAGGTCGCTTCGGCCGATGATCTCGTCCAACGAGCGCACGCCCATCTCGGCCAGCGTCTCGCGAATCTCCTGGGCCAGGAATTTGAAGAAGGTGATCAGGTACTCGGAACGGCCGGTGAATCGCTTGCGCAACTCGGGATTCTGGGTAGCCACACCCACGGGGCACGTGTTCAGGTGACATTTACGCATCATCACGCAACCAAGCACGATAAGAGCGGAGGTGGCGAAACCGAACTCCTCGGCTCCCAGCATGGCCATAATCACCACGTCGCGGGCCGTCTTCAGCTGGCCATCCACTTGCAGCTTCACTTGTCCGCGCAGGTTGTTGAGGACAAGCGTCTGCTGGGTCTCGGCAAGGCCGATTTCGGAGGGTAGCCCAGCGTAACGGATCGAGCTGGCGGGGGAAGCGCCCGTACCACCCTCGGCACCCGAGATGGTGATCAGGTCGCTCTTGGCCTTGGCAACACCGGCGGCGATGGTACCCACGCCCGACTCGGAAACGAGCTTCACCGACACCTTAGCGTCGGGGTTGACGTTCTTCAAGTCGAAGATAAGCTGGGCAAGGTCCTCGATGGAGTAAATATCATGATGAGGGGGAGGCGAAATCAGCGAGATACCGGGGATGGAGTGGCGGGTCTTGGCGATGATCTTGTCAACCTTGAAACCGGGCAACTGGCCACCCTCGCCGGGCTTGGCGCCCTGGGCAATCTTGATCTGGATCTCGTCGGCGTTAACAAGATAGTTAGCGGTCACGCCGAAACGTCCCGATGCCACCTGTTTGATGGCCGAGCGGGCGCTTGTGCCGTCCTCGCGGGGCTTGAAGCGCTCAGCGTCCTCGCCGCCCTCGCCAGTGTTGGAGCGCGCTCCGATGGCGTTCATGGCGATACCCATGGCCTCGTGTGCCTCACGGCTGATCGAGCCAAACGACATGGCACCCGTGACAAAACGGCGCATGATGTTCTCAATCGGCTCTACCTCATCGACGGGGATAGGCTCACCCTTCTTGTAAGTGAGATAGTCGCGGATGAAGATAGGCTCGGGCTTGTTGTCGACAAGCGAGGTGAACTCCTTGAACTTCTTGTAGCTGCCCAAGCGGGTGGCAAGCTGAAGGGAGGCGATGGTCTCGGGGTTCCAAGCGTGCTTCTCACCGTCCTTGCGGAATGCGTACTGGCCGATATGCTCGATAGGCTTTGCGGGGTTGAAATCCTCGGAGAACGCCTCCTCGTGGGTGCGCTTGATGTCCTTCACAAGATCCTCGAGGTCGATACCGCCAATCTTGGAGATTGTGTGGCCGAAATATGCCTTGGTAAGGTCCTCGCCGAGACCGATGGCCTCAAAGAGCTGGGCGCCCTTGTAGGATGTGATAGTGGAGATACCCATCTTCGACATCACTTTCAGCAAGCCCTTGTCGATTGCCTTGATGTAATTTTTCTCAGCGGTGTGGTAGTCGAGCTGGATCTCCCCGCGCTTTACGATGTCGTTGATCACGGCGAAAGCCAGATAGGGGTTGACGGCCGAAGCGCCGTAGCCCGAAAGCAGAGCGAAGTGCATCACCTCGCGAGCGTCGGCGGTCTCGACCACGAGGGCGGTCTGCACGCGTTTCTTGCGCTCGATCAGGTGGTGGTGAACGGCTGAGGTAGCCAACAGCGAAGGAATGGGAGCGTTGTCCTTGTCCACGGTGCGGTCGCTCAACACGATATAGTTGCAACCCTCGTCAACAGCCTTCTCAGCCTCGTCGCAAAGGGTCTCGATAGCTTTTTTCATACCCTCAGCGCCCTCGGCCACGGGGAATGTCATGGCCAATTTGCGGGTATTAAAGCCCTTGTAACGCAGGTTGCACAGGATATCCAGCTCCTGGTTGGTGAGGATGGGGCGTTTCAGCTCCACCATCTTGCACAGGTCGCTGGTTGGCTCCATCAGGTTGAGGTTGATGGCTCCGATATAGCTGTGGAGGCTCATCACGAGCTCTTCGCGCAGCGGGTCGATAGGAGGGTTGGTCACCTGGGCGAAGTGCTGGCGGAAATAGTTGAACAGCAGCTGGGGTTTCTCGCTCAACACGGCCAACGGGGTGTCGTTTCCCATCGAGTTGACAGGCTCCTTGGCCTCCAACGCCATCGGGGTGATAATCTTCTCAATCTCCTCGCGGTGGTAGTTGAATGAGTGGAGGTGGCGCTCAAGATCGTCAACAGTGTTCTCCACCTTGCGACCCGACGAAATTTTGTCGAGCTTGATACGGTTCTTCTCGAGCCAGTCGCGGTAGGGAAACTCGCTCGCGAGTTGCTCCTTTACATCCTTGTCGCGCAGGATCTTGCCCTGCTCCATGTCCACGAGCAACATCTTGCCGGGACGCAAGCGCCCTTTCTCCTTCACCTCGGAGGCGTCGAACGTCAACACACCCATCTCGGATGCGATCACCATCGTGTCGTTGTGGGTGAGCAGCCAGCGTGCTGGACGTAGACCGTTGCGGTCAAGCATACCACCGGCGTAGCGACCGTCGCTGAACAGAAGCGTGGCGGGCCCATCCCAAGCCTCCATAAGGATGGAGTGGAACTCGAAGAACGCCTTCAGGTCGGTCGAGATCGGGTTTTTGTCGTTGAAACTCTCAGGCACGAGCATCGCGAGGGCGTGAGGCAGGCTCATGCCGCCCATCACGAAGTACTCCAAAGCGTTGTCCAACGATGCCGAGTCGCTCATATTGGGTTGCAGGATAGGCGTCAAGTCGTTGTCGCCGAAAGCGGCCGGGTGAAGCACACATTCGCGGGCTTTCATCCACAGGCGGTTGCCCTGGATGGTGTTGATCTCGCCGTTGTGGCCAAGCATGCGGAACGGCTGGGCCAGCGACCACGTGGGGAACGTGTTGGTCGAGAAACGCGAGTGTACCAGCGCCATGGCCGTGGTGAAATGGGGATTCATCAAGTCGGGGAAATAGTAGCGAAGCTGCAGCGACGAAAGCATGCCCTTGTAGACAATGTGTTTCGACGACAGCGACACGATATAGAAATCGGCCTTCCCGGGAATCTTCAACGACTCCACCTTCTTCTCGATGCGGCGGCGCAGGATATACAGGCGCGGCTCGATGGGGTCGTTGCTCACCTCGTCGGCGATGAAAATCTGTTTGATTACAGGCTCGGCCGAACGGGCTACCTCACCGAGTTGCTCGTTGTTGGTGGGCACGTCGCGCACGGGCAAGAGCGTCAAGCCCATCTCGATGGCCTCACGCTCGATAATGTCCATAATAATTCCCTGCTCGTCCTCGTTGCGGGGCAAGAACACCAGTCCGGAACCGTAGCGACCCTTCTCGGGCACCGCGATACCTTGCAAGAGGATGAATTCGTGGGGTATTTGCACCATTATTCCGGCACCGTCGCCGGTTTTGGGATCGGCTCCCTCTGCGCCGCGATGCACCATGTGCTCGAGCACTTGCAAGCCTTTCTCTACCAATTGGTGGCTTTTGACACCGCGAATGTTGACCAACAGGCCAACGCCACACGCGTCTTTTTCCTGGCTCGGGTCGTAAAGGCCCTGTGCTTTGGGTAATGCCATATTTTTTACTTGCTGTAATGTTTGTGATTAGCATTTAGCATCTAGCGTTTAGCATTTAGCCAATAAGCCTTATGCTAAATGCTAAACGCTAAATGCTTGTATATTAGCGGATGAACAGGAGCTCGCGGTACTTGGGCAGAGGCCACATCTCGTTGTCGACCATCAGCTCGAGCTTGTCAATGTGGTAACGGATCACCTCCATGCAGGGAGCAACGGTGTCGTGGTAGGCTATGGCCTTCTCTCGCTCGTTCTCGATACGGTTGGCTTTCTTGCGGGCCTGTACCATCTTGTCTACCTCCTCCTTGATGATCGACATGTGGTCGGAGATCTTCTCGATGGTCACCAAGTCCTGGGCCACGATCTTCTCGGCCTTCTTCTCATCGGTGAACAGGTGCTTGATCTTCACCAGATTGTCAACGAGGATCGACTGGTAGCGGGTGGCCACGGGGATGATGTGGTTGATGGCGAGGTCGCCAAGCACGCGTGCCTCGATCTGGATCTTCTTAGTGTACATCTCCCACTTCACCTCGTTGCGGGCCTCAAGCTCTACCTTGGAGAACACGCCGAGCTTGCCGAACATCTCGATGGAAGAATCTTTCAGGTAAGCGTCGAACACTTTGGGAACCGAGCTCTCGCAGTCCAAGCCGCGACGCGCTGCCTCCTCTTTCCACTCGTCCGAGTAACCGTTGCCGTCGAAGTGGATAGCCTTGGATGCCGTGATCAGCACCTTGATCTCCTCGAGCAGGGCGTGGGTAAGGCTCTCGCCACGGGCGATGCGCTCGTCAACCTTGGCCTTGAAGTCGGTGAGCTGCTCAGCCACTGCCGAGTTGAGGGCGATCATGGCCGATGCGCAGTTGGCCGACGAACCCACAGCGCGGAACTCAAAGCGGTTGCCGGTGAAGGCGAAAGGCGACGTGCGGTTACGGTCGGTGTTGTCGATCATCAGCTCGGGGATCTGAGCCAAGCCAAGCGACATACCCTCCTTGCCGGCGAGGTTGATCAACTCGTCCTTGGTGCTCTTCTCGAGCTTGTCGAGGATGTCGGAGAGCTGGCTGCCGGTGAAGATGGAGATGATGGCTGGCGGTGCCTCGTTGGCGCCCAGACGGTGGCCGTTGGTGGCCGACATGATCGAGGCTTTCAACAGGGCATTGTGCTTGTGCACGGCTGCCATTACGTTAACAACGAATGTGATGAACTGGAGGTTGGCCATAGGGGTCTTGCCGGGGGCGAAAAGAAGCACGCCCTTGTCGGTGCCTAGGCTCCAGTTGTTGTGCTTGCCTGAGCCGTTGATGCCTGCGAAAGGCTTCTCGTGGAGCAGCACGCGGAAGTTGTGACGACGTGCCACCTCAGCGATCAGCGACATCAGCAACAGGTTGTGGTCGTTGGCGAGGTTGGTCTCCTCGAAGATAGGAGCCAGCTCAAACTGGTTGGGGGCAACCTCGTTGTGGCGGGTCTTGGCCGGGATACCAAGCTTGTGGCACTCAATCTCAAGGTCGAGCATGAAAGCCTCAACACGCGAGGGGATAGCGCCGAAGTAGTGATCCTCAAGCTGCTGGTTCTTGGCGCTCTCGTGACCCATCAGGGTGCGGCCGGTGAGCACAAGGTCGGGACGGGCGTTGTACAGAGCCTCGTCTACCAGGAAGTACTCCTGCTCCCAGCCAAGGTAGGACATCACGTGCTTCACCTCGGGGTCGAAGTAGCGGGCAACGTCGGTACCAGCCTTGTCGACGGCGTTCAAAGCGCGCAGAAGCGGGGTCTTGTAGTCGAGCGACTCGCCAGTGTAGGAGATAAAGATAGTGGGGATACACAAGGTCTTGTCGAGGATGAAAGCGGGCGAGGAGATATCCCAAGCCGAGTAGCCACGAGCCTCGAAAGTGTTGCGGATACCGCCGTTGGGGAACGACGAGGCATCGGGCTCCTGCTGCACCAGCAGCTTGCCCGTAAACTCCTCAACTACACCACCCTTGCCGTCAGGCTCGATAAAGGCGTCGTGCTTCTCAGCGGTGCCATCGGTAAGGGGATGGAACCAGTGGGTGTAGTGGCGCGCGCCATTGTCAACGGCCCAGCGCTTCATGCCATCGGCTACCGAGTCGGCAAGCTGGCGGGAGATAGGCTTCTTGTTCTCGATCGCGTCGATAAGTGCCTCATAGGTTTTCTTGGGGAGGTACTCGTACATCTTCTTGCGGTTGAACACCAGCGAACCGTAATATTGGTCGGGACGCTCAGCGGGGATCTCAACGGGAACGGCTTTGCGGTCGAAAGCCTCTTCCACTACTTTAAATCTCAACATAATTTACAAGTATAATTTGATGTTTATTACTTTATTTATTATTTGATGAAACGCGCGAGGCGGTTGGAGGCTTCCTCGGTGGCCTCATGTGATGAGAAGGCCGAGAATCGGAAGTAGCCCTCACCCGAGGGACCGAAGCCCACACCCGGGGTGCCCACAATCGAGCACTTGTGGAGAAGAAGGTCGAAGAACTCCCACGACGACAGCCCGTCGGGGGTCTTTACCCACACGTAAGGAGCGTTGACGCCGCCCACGGCTTTCAAGCCCAGGGAGAGCATAGCCTCACGGAGCATGCGGGCGTTGTCCATATAATAAGCGACAGTCTCGGCAATCTCCTCACGGCCACGGGAGGTGTACAGGGCGGCCGCACCACGCTGGGCGATGTAGGAAGATCCGTTGAACTTGGTAGTTTGGCGGCGACGCCACAGGGCGTTCAGGCTCACCTTCTCACCCTTGGAGTTCACTCCTTGGAGCGCCATCGGCACCACGGTGTAACCGCAGCGCACGCCGGTGAATCCAGCGGTCTTGGAGTAGCTACGGAACTCGATAGCCACCTCCTTGGCTCCGGGAATCTCGTATATCGAATGGGGAACATCCTCGTCGGTGATGTAAGCCTCATAAGCCGAATCGAAAAGAATCAACGCGCCATTCTCGCGGGCATAGTCGACCCACACCTTCAATTGGTCGCGCGTAAGGGTCGTGCCGGTAGGATTGTTGGGATAGCACAGGTAGATCACGTCGGGCGTCTCCTTGGGGAGAGAGGGGACGAAATCGTTGTCAACCGTGCAGGGCAGATATATGACGTTGCTCCAGCAGCCGTTGCCTTTGAGTTCGCCGGCACGGCCAGCCATCACGTTGGTATCGACGTATACGGGGTAAACGGGATCGGTGACAGCTACCTTGCAGTCGGGGGAAAGGATATCGCCGATGTTACCGGTGTCGCTCTTGGCGCCGTCGTTAACGAAAATCTCGTCAAGCTCCACCTTCACGCCACGCTTGCCATAATCACCAGCCACAATGGCTTGACGCAGGAAATCGTAGCCTGTTTCGGGACCGTAGCCGTGGAAGGTCTCAGCCGATGCCTGGTCCTTGACGGCCTCGGTCATCGCGGCGATCGCCGCCTGACAGAGGGGACGAGTCACATCCCCGATGCCCATCTTGATGATCTTGGCGGTGGGGTTGGCCTCGGCGTAGGCTTTCACCTTGCGCGCGACCTCCGAAAAGAGGTAGCTCCCGGGCAGCTTGCAAAAATTGTCGTTAACCTTTATCATCTTTCTTACCTTTTTACCTATATCCTTAATATTTTATCCTTCATCCTTAATATTTCACCGTTCCGGTGAAAGCTTCCTCCGCTGGCCCCGTCATATACACATGGTTGTCGTCGGAGCTCCAGTCGATTTGGAGATCACCTCCCAAAAGGTGGATTAGTGACTTGCGAGGCGAGCGACCCGTGATCGCGGCGGCAACGGCAACAGCGCAAGCCCCGGTGCCGCAGGCTTGGGTTTCGCCCGAACCGCGTTCCCACACCCTCATCCTGATCTCCCCCGGAGACAGCACCTCGGCAAACTCGATATTGGCTCGCTCGGGAAACATCCGATGCCACTCCAATTGCCTGCCCAAGCCGTGAACATCGACTGTCGAAAGATCGTCGACAAACACCACAGCGTGAGGGTTGCCCATCGACACGGCTGTAAGTTTCACCTCAGTGTCCCCTACCCTTACCGGCAAGTCAATCACTTGGCCTTCAGCCTCCCCAGGGATTGCGGCGGGTTCAAGAGATGGCTCGCCCATATCGACAGTCACGCTCTCCACCTTGCCATCTTGGCCAAGATGAAGATCGAGGGTCTTGATTCCTCCGAGGGTCTCAAGGGTGAAACGGGTTTTGGAGATCATCCCATGGTCGTAGGCGAGCTTGCCCACGCAGCGGGCGCCGTTGCCACACATTCGGGCCTCGGAGCCGTCGGAATTGAAGATGCGCATCCGCAAGTCGGCAACATCACTGTTGCTCACCGTGATAATGCCATCGCCACCAATCGAACGATGTCGGTCGCTAAGGCGGTAGGAAAGCTCAGGAAGATTATCCGGGAAACAGGCGCGGCAATCGAGGTAGATGTAATCGTTGCCGATTCCATGCATTTTAGTGAACGCTAAAACCTCTTCTCTTGCCATACCTTAGAGTGTTAAGTAATGATTACGGCACAAAGGTAAGCATTTTGTCGCAAATACCAACAATTTTTTGAGAAAATTTCTTGAAAAATCGCATTTTCTTGGAAAAATGATAAAAATGCGGTGTTTTTTGTAACAAAATTACGTGATTTTGGCGTTTGTCCCACCAAATTGCATAAATATGTCAAGCGCGGAAAAAATTTAATCGTTATCCTTCCAAATCGGGAATTTATCGCGGAACAAATCCATCTCCTTGCGCTCAAATTCGGCGATAACGGGAGCGCCATGTTCGGTGCCCTTGGCGAGCGGTTGTCCTAAATAGTCGTAGATGACAGTCATGTCGGCGGGATATTCCCCGTAGTCGTCACGGCCAGAACGGTTGGCTCCTACCCAGTAGGCTTGATTCTCAATGGCCCGGGCGCCCGACAGGCAGTCCCAAGCCAAGCGACGAGTTGATGGCCAGTTGGCAGGCACAAGCATCAGGTCATATTTCAGGTCGTTGTTGCGATCCCAAGTGGGGAAACGCAGGTCGTAGCAAATGATAAATGATATGTTCCACCCGCGAAAACGGATTACCGGCACGCGTTGCTGCCCACGGGTCAACAGGTCGGCCTCGCGGCTGAGGTTGAATAGGTGGTGCTTGTCATAGAATGTTTCCTCCCCTGACGGCTCGATAAAGAACCCGCGGTTGTAGTAGGCGTCCCCTACCCTGCACAGGAACGAACCGCAGATAGCCAGATTGAAAAACGCGGCCCAGCGTCGCAAGGCATCCACCGTGGGTCCCGTGAGTGTTTCAGCCTGGTCGGATATGAGGTCGCGGTCGGGCAGGAATCCTGTGGAGAAAAGTTCGGGGAGCACGGCGATGTCGGTGTCCTTGGGAAGGCGGTTGAGCGCCTCGGCCACCTGGAGCATGTTTTCTTTCTTGTCGCCCCAGACGATATCAAGGGGTAAGGCTGCTATTTTCAAAGGAGTGGTAAGTGGTTAACGGTGAGTGGTGAGAGATTAATCGGTTGTGAATTTTTCGGGATGACGGCCGATGGCGCCTCGGTAATAGCTCTTGATCTTGTGGATATCGGCGTCGATGTCGCCCGTGGGGATGAACGTGTCGGTAATCGTCACGAGTCTTTTGCCGAAATCGATTATCCCTAATAATATAGGTACACGCGCGTCAAGGGCGATGTGAAGAAAGCCTGTACGCCATTTTGAGGTAAGGCTGCGGGTGCCCTCGGGAGTGATGGCCAGGGCCATGCGCTCGCTGTGGTTGAAGCGGTTGACGATCTCGGCCGTGAGGGCGCTACCGCGCTTTTTTGGCACGGGGATGCCTCCCATGGCTTTAAAAATCAGCCCCAAGGGGAAGAAAAACCACTGCTCTTTCATCAAAAAGCACGCCTTACGCCCGATGGAGGCGTAGGCGAGCTTTCCGATTATAAAGTCCCAATTGGATGTGTGCGGCGCGACGCAGATGATGCACTTGGGATAGTCGGGGACGGTGACGTCGACCTTCCAGCCCATCAGCTTCAATATCATCTTAGAGAACCACACGGTTATTCAAGTTTATAGTTTCTAGTTTATAGTTTATAGTTTCTAGTTTATAGTTTCTAGTTTCTAGTTTCTAGTTTCTAGTTTTTAGTTAATGGCCGGAAGCGTATGCGCACCCTGGGGGGGCGGCTCTTGGACGACTGTGGCAAAAAGCTATTAAGCTAGACGCTAGACGCTTATTGTTAATTGCTTATGCCTTGGCGGCGGCTTCCTTGTTGGCGTCCTTTTGGGCCTGTGGAAGCACAGCGTTCATCTCATTGACAATCTCCTCGGCCTGCTTGTTGAAGCCCTCAACGAGTGCCTTGTAAGCCTTGGCGAAATATTCCTTTTTAGCCTTGACGTAAGCCACTTGGTCGGAGAAGTCGCGCTGACTCTTGTCGAAGGATACCCCTAAGCGCTCGATTGTGGTCACTTGGAGATCGGCGATCTTGCCGATAATCTCGTTCATTTTTTCACGGTCGATGCCCGGCACGAATTGCGAGGCGAGAGCGCACTCTGAGGCGAGGGCGCCGCAGATGTTCTTAATCTGCTTCTTAAGGTCGCGTTTATTAGCCATAATTTTTTATTTTTAAATTGAGGGAACTTAAAGGAGGAAAGGATTAAAGCTATTCGCTCCGTTCCTTTAAAGACCCATCAGATATTTTTTGAAACAAGCGAGAGTGGGAGAAAGTTTTACGGTGTGCTTGGTGCCACCGATGAAAGCGGCGAGTTTGGCGGGCACTGCCACCTCCTTGCCGATGATCTCCTCCACGGTGGTTTTGAACTTGGCGGGGTGGGCAGTCTCCAAGGCGATACCCACCTCTCCCGGGGCCAATTCCTCCTCGAGGGCGCGATAACCCGTGGCGCCATGGGGGTCGAGCAGGTAACCGGTGCGGTCGTAGACGGTGCGGATGGTTTCGCCGATTTGGTCGTCGCTGTAGGTAACGCCCGAGATGTCCTGGGCGATGCGGTCGCGCGAGCCGTCATACAGGTCGAGGATACGGGCGAAGTTGGAGGGGTCGCCCACGTCCATGGCGTTGGCGATGGTGGGGATCGACGCCTTGGGCGAGTACACACCCGAGCGCAGGTATTGGTAGAAGATGTCGTTGCGGTTGTTGGCGGCGATAAAGCGTTTCACGGGCATACCCATGCGCTTGCCGATCAGGGCCGATGTGAGGTTGCCGAAATTGCCGCTCGGCACGGCGAACACCACTTTATGGGGATCCAACCCCATCTTGGCGGCCTGAGCCACGCCGTAGAAGTAATAGAACATCTGCGGCAGGAAGCGGGCGATGTTGATCGAATTGGCTGAGGTGAGCTTCAAGCGTTCGTTCAACTCTTTATCCATAAACGCCCCCTTTACAAGGGCTTGGCAATCGTCAAACGTGCCGGACACTTCCAGAGCGGTGATGTTCCGACCAAGGGTGGTAAACTGGCACTCCTGAATGGGACTAACCTTCCCTTTGGGATAGAGCACATGCACACGCACACCCTCAACGCCCAAGAAACCGTTGGCTACGGCGCTTCCGGTGTCGCCCGAGGTGGCCACAAGCACATGTACCTCCTGACCGGGGTTAACCTTGGAGTTGAAGTGTCCCAGCAGGCGAGCCATAAAGCGGGCGCCAACGTCCTTGAAAGCGAGCGTGGGTCCGTGGAACAGTTCAAGCACGTAGCGGTTGTTTTCTACCTTGCGCAGGGGGATGTCGAAATTGAGTGTCTCGTTGACGATTTTCTTAAGAGTGGATGCGTCGATGTCATCGCCAAAAAGGGTGTTGGCAACGACGTAGGCGATGTCCTGGAGGGTCATCTCGCCGATATTGTTAAAGAAAGCTCGTGGAATAGCAGCAATCCGCTCGGGCATATACAGGCCGCGATCGGGGGCAAGTCCCCGCACGACAGCCTCCTGCAACGTGGCCTCTCGGGCTTGGCGGTTGGTGGAATAATACTTCATGGGTAGTAGTTTGGTATCAATGTTTTAGGAAAGCTTCAATGAATTCCGAGGTCACAAGCGAGCCGTAGCTGCCGCTGCGGGCCGTGATTTCGTTGTATTCGGTGTGGCCGTCAGGCGCGACTCCGGGCTTGCGGATAAGGAACGGCACAGCGTCGCGAGTGTGGGTGCGCACGCGGCACGGCGTGGGATGATCGGGCAACACGGCAATAGCCAATAGCTCACCAAGAGTATTCTCAGCCTCGAGTATAGGCTGGATGATTCGCTGGTCGAGATATTCTATGGTCTTGACCTTCAAGTCGATATCCCCTTCATGTCCGGCCTCATCGCTAGCCTCCACATGGAGGAACACGAAATCGTCGCCAGCTTTAAGGGCGTCGATCGCGGCTTGCGCCTTGCCCTCATAGTTGGTGTTGTAAAGACCGGTAGCTCCCTCAACTTCAACGGGTTTCAGCCCCGCGTACACGCCAATACCCTTGATAAGGTCGACGGCCGAAATAACAGTGCCTTTCTTGACGCCGTGCGTGGCTGTGAGGGGTTGCATATTGGGTTTGTAACCCGGCGACCACGGCCATATTGAGTTGGCCATATCTAGCCCCTTGGCCTTGCGGGCGAGGTTGACGGGATGGTTCTCTAGCACTTTCTGGGAGCGGATAATCAAATCGTTCAGCAGATCGGCGGTAGCCTGTGCCTCTGGCACCTGCGCCTTAATCAACAGTGGTCGCCAAGGCTCACCGGGATGATCGTGGGGAGGGTAGCACTCGAGGCGCTTGTCGGCGTTCTTGATTTTGATCAAGTGACGATACGACACTCCCGGATGGAACGACACGCGGTCGTCGCCCAACTCTTCTTGCAATGCGTGAATCAACTCGGTAGCCTCCTCAGAAGTGATGTGGCCGGCCGAATGATTCTTGATTTTGCCCTCGGGAGTAAGGCAGATGATATTGCATCGCATGGCCATCTCGTCGGGGGCGATGTCGACGCCCATCGACGCGGCTTCAAGCGATCCCCTACCCTCAAACACCTCGCGCACGTCGTAGCCCAGCACGGCCAAATTGGCGATCTCGCTGCCGGGGTGGAAGCCCTCGGGAACGGTAGTCAACAACCCTTGGGCGCCCTCGCGAGCGAGGCGATCCATGGCGGGTGTTTTGGCGTATTGCAACGGCGTGAGTCCGCCGAGCTTTTCAATCGGCTCGTCGGCCATTCCGTCACCTAATATAATAATGTGTTTCATCGAATATTTGCAATTGAGATGATATCGGCGAAGACACCGGCGGCGGTTACCTCGGCGCCCGCTCCGTAGCCCTTGATTACCATCGGGTATTCCTTGTAGCGCTCGGTTGTGAGCAGAATCACGTTGTTGCTGCCCTCGAGGTGGAAGAACGGGTGGGCGCGGTCAACGCTCTGCAACGACACGCTCACGCGACCGTCCTCCAGCGTGGCCACGAAGCGGAAACGTTTGTGCTCCTCGGCGGCCTTGGCACGTTTTTCCTCAAATTGGCTATCCAGCTTGGAAATATTGGAGAAGAATTGTTCGAGGGTGCCCTCAAAGTATTCCTCGGGGATAAACAAGTTGCGAATCACGTCGGATTGCTCCACCTTATAACCGGCCTCGCGGGCCAGAATCACCAGTTTGCGAATAACGTCTTTGCCACTAAGGTCAACGCGGGGATCAGGCTCGGAATAACCAGCCTCCTTGGCCATCGTGATGGCTTTGCTCAGGGGAACGTCCTCGCTCAACACATTAAATATATAGTTGAGCGTGCCCGAAACCACAGCCTCGATCTTCAGGATCTTATCGCCCGAATTGATGAGGTTGTTGATGGTGTTGATGATGGGCAATCCGGCACCCACGTTGGTCTCGAAAAGGAATTTCACATCCTTCTTGCGGGCAATGCGCTTCAGCTTGGCGTAGCTGTCGTAATCGGCCGAAGCGGCTATTTTATTGGCGGCAACCACGTTGACGTTATTACTCAGGAGGTCGTAATACAGGTCGGCGATATGCTGCGAGGCTGTGCAATCGACGAATACCGAGTTGAAGATGTTCATTCCGAGCACTCCTTGGCGGATATTGTCGGGAGTAGCCGAGATACTGGATTCCTCGAGCATTTGCTGGTAGTGATCGAGGTCGATTCCGTCGCGGGTGAACACGCATTTGCGGGAGTTGGCGATTCCCACGATACGCAGCTCCAAGGCTTTGTCGCGGAGCAAAGCCTCTTGCTGGCTCTGAATCTGCTTCAACAGGCGGCGTCCTACGTTGCCGATTCCCACCACAAAGAGGTTCAGCACCTGCGTCTCGCTCAAGAAGAACGAGTCGTGAAGGGTGTTGAGGGCCTTCTTGAGATTCTTGAGGGTGATTACGAAAGAGATATTGGTCTCGGAGGCACCCTGCGCGCACGCTATGACATTGATACCGTTGCGGCCAAGGGTGTTGAACAACTTGCCAGCGATACCGGTGGTGTGCTTCATGTTCTCGCCCACGATAGCCACGGTGGCAAGGTCGCGCTCGGCCGAGATGTCACTGATCTCGCCGCTCTCCAGCTCGGGGGCAAATTCTTCCTCCAGAACCGACACTGCCAATTCAGCGTCGGCGTTCTTGACCGCGAACGAGGTGTTGTTCTCCGACGATGCCTGGGACACCAGGAACACGCTCACGCCGTTCTTGGCCAAGGCGTTGAAGATGCGGGCGTTGATTCCGATGATACCCACCATGCCAAGGCCTGTCACAGTGATCAAGCAGGTGTCGTTGATCGAGGAGATACCCTTGATGGCCTTCCCCTCGGTGCCGGGACGTTGCTCGCATATGAGAGTGCCGGGAGCGTCGGGGTTGAACGTGTTCTTGATAAGAATGGGAATGTTCTTGTGGAACACAGGGTAAATCGTGGGAGGATAAACAACCTTGGCTCCGAAGTTGCAAAGCTCCATTGCCTCGACAAACGTCAAGTGATCTATCACGTAGGCAGCGTCGATCACTCGAGGATCGGCGGTCATGAAGCCATCAACATCAGTCCATATCTCCAATTGAGAGGCATCGAGCGTGGCAGCAAGGATAGCGGCAGTGTAATCGCTGCCTCCGCGACCAAGGTTGGTGATGTCACCCTCGGCGTTGGACGCGATAAAACCGGGCACCAGATAAACCTTATCGTTAAGCGAGTCGAAGCAGCTGTGGATAAGTTCGTTGGTAGCCTCAGCGTCTAGGATATGCTTGCCAAACTGTTTCTGGGTGCGGATAAACTTGCGGGAATCCATCAACCGAGCATCCTTAATCAGGTAGGAGATAATGGTGCTTGAGAGGCGTTCACCATAGCTCACGACGATATCGAGAGTGCGGTCGCTCAAGTCGCGGATCAAGGATATGCCGCGGTAGATATTTCCCAGTTCCTCAAGCAACGGGGTAGTAATGGAGCGCACGTCCAAACGAAGCTCCTCGGGGATCACTCCGTCGATGATTTTGTTGTGACGGTCGACTATTTGGGCGTAGCTCTCAAGATGAGCGATGTCGCCCTTGGCCGCCAGACGTGCTGTCGATATGAGTTTGTCGGTAACTCCTCCCAATGCCGAAACCACCACAATTACAGGCTCTTGCGCCTGCTCGACGATGCGTTTCACATTCATCAGGCTCTCCACCGAGCCCACGGAAGTTCCACCGAATTTTAGTACTTTCATTTGCTAAATATTTGCGAACTGTCTTTGGCTATTATCAAATCAATCGTCAAAGTTACGCAAAATTGTTGAAACCGCAACCACATCTTTACAAAAACGTGAGATTCTTATCCTGTTTGCCACTGATTTTGGTCGCTTGCGGAAAAAGAAGTAACTTTGCCAAAAATTGGCGTTATGAACGACTATATAGCCACGAGAATTGAACTGAAGCCGTGCGACGAGACGGCTACCGACCTACTTGCCTACGAGCTGGGCGAGGCCGGTTACGAGAGTTTTGTGCCCGACGAGCATGGCCTTACAGCCTACATCCGCAAGGAATTGGCCGACGAGCAAGCCGTGGTACGCGCCGTGGAAACCCTCCCTGGCGAGCCTCGACAAACCACCATCACCCATGAGTTGATCGAGGGCCAGGACTGGAACTCGGAGTGGGAGCGCCACTACTTCCAACCGATCGTTGTTGGCGACCAATGCGTGGTGCACAGCTCATTCCACACCGATTACCCCAAAGCCCAATACGACATCGTGATCGACCCTAAAATGGCTTTCGGCACAGGACACCACGCCACTACCGAGCAGATGCTCACGGGCCTTCTGTCTCTCGATCTCGAGGGGAAGTCGGTAATCGACATGGGCACCGGAACGGGTATCCTCGCCATCCTTGCCGCTATGAGAGGCGCCTCAACCGTCACTGGAATTGAGATCGACCCTATGGCCCAAGAGAACGCCGTGGAGAACGTCGCCATCAATCATCACCCCGAAATCAAGGTGCTTTTGGGTGACGTTTCATCCTTGAAGAAAGTAGAGCCTGCCGACGTGTTCCTCGCCAACATCAACCGCAATGTAATCCTTAACGACTTAAGCGTTTACGTAGAAAAGTTAAAGCCTTGCGGCACCATGCTCCTAAGCGGTTTTTACCTGGGAAAGGATGCCGATATGGTAGAGGATGAGGCCAAACGCTTAGGCCTGACGAAATTGGCACAAAGTACAATCAACCAATGGACATGCTTGATGCTATCCAAAATCCCTGATATTGAATGAAAAAGCTACTCCTACTCATCACTATAATGCTTGGCGCGCTGGCCGGGCATACCCAAGAGACAATCGACACCACCAAGGGCTTTGGCTGGGGCGTTGACGCCTCGTCGATGATCGACCTTACCGGCCACGACATGTCGACGCTCAACATCGACGCCTATTTCGGTTATCGCTCCCCGTCAATCCTTATGGCTGGTATCGGTGCGGGCATCGACATGATGGTGAGCAACGACTCTAGGTCGTTCCCTGTCTACGCGATTTTCCGCACGAGCTTCTCATCCAAGCCGCAATTGCTGTTTTTCGAGACCCGCATGGGCTGCTCCGTCAACCATATATATAATGAGAACACCCAGACAGGCTTCTACGGCTCCTGGGGCGTGGGCATACACTTGGCCACGGGCAAGAAATTCCGTAGCTACTTCGTGCTCAGCTACAACCTCATTACACGCGACAATTACACCTGGCACGACCAGCATGTGGGTTGCAACTCGCTGCAGTTCGCCGGGGTGAAAGTGGGAGCTTGTTTCTAAGCTTTTCCAAATTCACAGGCGCCCAAAACGTCAACCTTAAAGCGATTTGGCGAAATAGCTTAACATTTGTTTGCTAAATCGGGAAAATAGTTATAACTTTGCGGCCAATATTGTCAAAGCAAGGTAATAGTATACTCCAAGCAAGGTAAAAAAGATTTATAAATCCAATTATGAGTGATCGTCTATTTATATTTGACACAACGCTCCGCGACGGCGAGCAAGTGCCAGGTTGCCAATTGAACACGGTCGAGAAAATCGAGGTTGCAAAAGCCCTTGAGGAGCTTGGCGTCGACGTCATCGAGGCCGGTTTCCCCGTCTCAAGCCCTGGCGATTTCAACTCCGTGCAAGAGATCTCCAAGGCCGTCACATGGCCTACCATTTGCGCCTTGACGCGCGCCGTTGAAAACGACATTCGCGTGGCCGCCGACGCGCTTAAATACGCCAAGCACAAACGTATCCACACCGGTATCGGCACCTCCGACTACCACATTAAATACAAATTCAACTCCAACCGCGAGGACATCCTTGAGCGAGCCGTCGCTTGTGTGTCGTTCGCCAAGAAATTCGTCGAAGACGTGCAATTCTACGCCGAGGACGCCGGGCGCACCGACAACGAGTACCTGGCCCGCGTAATCGAGGCAGTGATCAAGGCTGGTGCCACCGTGGTGAACATCCCTGACACCACCGGCTACTGCCTGCCCCGCGACTTCCAAGCCAAGATTAAATACTTGGTCGACAACGTAGACGGTATCGACAAGGTGACTATCGCCACCCATTGCCACAACGACCTAGGCATGGCCACGGCCAACACCATCTCGGGCATCCTCGGTGGCGCCCGTCAAGCCGAGGTGACCATCAACGGCATCGGCGAGCGCGCCGGCAACACCTCCCTCGAGGAGGTAGCCATGATCTTCAAGAGCCACAAGGAGCTGGGCATCGACACTAATATCAACACCACCAAGATCTACGGTATCTCACGCATGGTTTCGTCGCTGATGAACATGCCCGTGCAGCCCAACAAGGCCATCGTCGGCCGAAACGCGTTTGCCCACTCCTCGGGTATCCACCAGGACGGCGTGCTTAAGAACCGCGAGAGCTACGAGATTATAAATCCCACCGACGTGGGCGTGGACGAGAACTCGATCGTCCTCACCGCCCGCTCGGGTCGCGCCGCCCTCAAGCACCGCCTGCACGTGCTCGGCATCGAGCTTGACAAGGAGGCCCTCGACAAGGCTTACCAGTCGTTCCTGCAACTTGCCGACCGCAAAAAGGAGATCAACGACGACGATGTGCTCATGCTCGCTGGCAAGCACCACGCCGCCAAGCGCCGCATCAAGCTCGACTTCCTGCAAGTCACGGCTGGCGTGGGTATCCACTCGGTGGCTTCCGTGGGCTTGGACATCGCCGGAGAGAAATTCGAGGCTTGCGCCTCGGGCAACGGCCCCGTGGACGCCGCCATCTCGGCCATCAAGCTCATCATACGCCGCACGATGCTGGTCAAGGAGTTCCTTATCCAGGCTATCAACAAGGGAAGCAACGACGTGGGCAAGGTGCACATGACCGTGGAATACGACGGCAACTCCTACTACGGATTCTCGGCCAACACCGACATCGTAGCCGCCTCGGCCGAGGCCTTCATCGACGCCATCAACAAATTCGTTCACTAACCCCCACCCTTTTCCTCCTTTCCCCCTTTCATCCTTTAAAGGAGGAAAGGATTAAATTCTTAAAATTAAGAAATGGCCAAAACATTATTCGACAAAATATGGGACGCTCACGCCGTCAACGTGATTGAAGGCGGTCCCACCCAATTATACATCGACCGTCACTACTGTCACGAGGTCACCTCTCCCCAAGCGTTTCAGGGCTTGCGCAACCGCGGGCTGAAAGTGTTCCGTCCCGAGCGCACGTTCTGCTCGCCCGACCACAACATCCCTACCCTCAACCAGGACAAGCCCATCTCCGATCCCGTCTCCCGCAACCAGGTGGACACATTGACCCGCAACGCCAAGGAATTCGGCGTGACGCTTTACGGCCTCGGCAACGAGCGTAACGGCATCATCCACGTGATCGGTCCGGAGAACGGTTTGACCCTTCCGGGCTACACCATCGTCTGCGGTGACAGTCACACGTCCACCCATGGCGCATTCGGAGCCGTCGCCTTCGGTATCGGCACCTCCGAGGTGGAGATGGTTCTTGCCTCGCAGTGCATTCTCCAGCCCAAACCCAAAACTATGCGTATCAACGTCGAGGGCAAGCTTCGTCCCGGCGTTACCGCCAAGGATATCGCCCTTTACATCATCGCCAAGATGACCACCGGCGGTGCCACCGGCTACTTCGTGGAATACGCCGGAGAGGCAATCCGCTCGCTGTCGATGGAGGAGCGCATGACCGTGTGCAACCTCTCGATTGAAATGGGTGCCCGCGGCGGCATGATCGCTCCCGACGAAGTGACATTCGCCTACTGCAAGGGTCGCGACTTCGCCCCCCAAGGCGAGGAATGGGACAAAGCCGTGGAGAAATGGAAAGAGCTGTACAGCGACGAGGACGCGAAATTTGACGCCGAGATTACTTTCGACGCCGCCGACATCGAGCCTCGCATTACTTTCGGCACCAATCCCGGCATGGGCATCGGCATCACCGAGGCCGTTCCCGAGCCTGACGCCGATGATGAAGCCGGGCGCATCTCTTTCCTAAAATCGCTCGAATACATGGGCTGGAAACCAGGACAGAAACTCGAGGGCACACCCGTAGATTACGTGTTCCTCGGCTCCTGTACCAATGGTCGTATCGAGGATTTCCGCGCCTTCGCCAACGTTGTCAAAGGCAAGAAGAAAGCCGACAACATCACCGCTTGGCTCGTTCCCGGCTCATGGAAAGTGGACAAGCAGATACGTGAGGAGGGCATCGACAAGATTCTCGAGGAGGCTGGATTCCAGCTTCGCCAACCTGGTTGTTCGGCTTGCCTTGCGATGAACGAGGACAAAGTACCTGCGGGCAAATTGGCCGTTTCGACCTCCAACCGCAACTTCGAGGGTCGCCAAGGTCCTGGTTCGCGCACCATTCTCGCCGGCCCGCTAGTAGCCGCCGCCACAGCCATTACCGGTGTATTAACTGATCCACGAAAGCTCTAAATCCTAAAAATGAAACAGAAATTCGACACCATTATATCGACATGCGTTCCCCTGCCCATGGAGAACGTCGACACCGACCAAATCATCCCCGCGCGCTTCCTTAAAGCAACATCCCGCGAGGGCTTCGGTGAAAACTTGTTCCGCGACTGGCGCTACGACAAGCAGGGCCAGCCCATCGCCACTTTCCCCTTGAACGACCCACGCTACAAGGACGCTAAAATCCTGGTCGCAGGCAAGAATTTCGGCTCTGGCTCATCGCGCGAGCACGCAGCTTGGGCAATCGCCGATTATGGTTTTCGCGTGGTTGTGTCAAGCTTCTTCGCCGACATCCACAAGAACAACGAGCTGAACAACTTCGTGCTGCCCGTGGTGGTTTCCGACGATTTCTTGGCTGAGATCTTCGCCACGATCGAGGCCGATCCCAAGGCAGAGCTGAAAGTGGACCTCCCGGCCCAGACCATCACCAACCTTACGACCGGTCGCTCGGAACAATTTGACATCAACCCCTACAAAAAGCATTGCTTGATCAACGGCCTCGACGACATCGACTATCTGCTCACCAAGCAGGCCGACATCGAAAGCTATGAGGCAAGCCGATAAGCCACATACCCCGGCTCCCCGCGGACGACGCGTGGAGATTATGGACACAACGCTACGCGACGGCGAGCAGACCTCCGGCGTGTCATTCACGGCTACCGAGAAACTCAATATCGCCCGCTTGCTGCTGCGTGAGCTCCATGTGCCGCGTATCGAGATCGCCTCGGCGCGAGTGAGCGACGGAGAGCTGGAGACCGCGCGTCGCCTGTGCTCGTGGGCCGAAAAAACCGGCAATCTTGAGAGAATCGAAATTCTGGGTTTCCTCGACAACGGTCGCTCTATTAAATGGATTCAAGACGCTGGAGGAAAGGTAATTAACCTCCTGAGCAAAGGATCGGAGAAACATTGCCGCTTTCAACTTGGCCAAACCCCGGAAGAGCATATCCAAGCAATCACCGACGAGGTCGCACGTGCCAAAGATGCTGGACTGGACGTGAACCTTTACCTTGAGGACTGGTCGAACGGCGTGAAAAACTCGCGTGCCTACCTCTACCAAGTAATGGACGCCATCCAGGGGCTACCCATCAAGCGCTTCATGCTCCCGGACACCCTGGGCATCCTCACCCCCACCCAGACTTATTACTACATGCGCCGCATGATCGAGCGCTACCCTACCCTACACTTCGATTTCCACGCCCACAACGACTACGACCTCGCCGCCGGCAACTGTTTCGCCGCTTTGCAGGCCGGAGCGCATGGCGTGCATGTGACTATCAACGGATTGGGAGAACGCGCGGGAAATGCCACGCTTTCGTCAACAGTGGCCGTCATTCACGACCACCTGCAATTGGTTACCGGAATCGACGAACGCAAGATCAACAAGGTGAGCCACATCGTGGAGTCGTTCTCGGGTATTATGGTGCCTCCAAACAAGCCTATCATCGGCGAAAACGTGTTCACCCAATGCGCGGGCGTTCACGCCGACGGAGATTCCAAGAACAACCTCTATTACAACGAGTTGCTTCCCGAGCGTTTCGGCCGCGAGCGTGAATACGCCCTTGGCAAGACCTCCGGCAAAGCCAATATACGCCATAACCTTGAAACCTTGGGCATCGAGTTGAGCGACGAGGACATCAAGAAGGTAACCGACCGCGTGATCGAGCTTGGCGACAAAAAAGAGATCGTAACCCCATCCGACCTGCCTTTCATCGTGGCCGACGTGCTGAAGCACTCCCCCTTGGAGCAGTCGGTGAAGATTATCAACTACGCTTTGTCGTTGTCCCACGGCTTGAAGCCTACAGCCTCGGTAAGGCTGTCAATCAACGGCCAGGAATACGAGACAGTGGCTCGCGGCGACGGCCAATATGATGCCTTTGTAAAGGCTCTGCGGGCTATCTACAAGGATCTTGGGCGTAAATTGCCTATACTTCTCAACTTCGCGGTCAACATCCCCCCGGGTGGTCACACCGACGCCCTTGTGCAAACCACTATCACCTGGGAACTCGACGGCGGACAGCAGCTCAAAACCCGCGGTCTTGACGCCGACCAAACCGAGGCCGCCATTCAAGCCACTCTCAAAATGCTCAACATCATCGAAAATAATCTTCAATAAAATATGAATTTCAATATCGCAGTGTTGCCCGGCGACGGTATCGGGCCTGAAATCTCCCAGCAGGGAGTCGACGTGATGAGCGCCGTTTGTGAGAAATTCGGCCACACGGTCAACTACACTTACGCCTTGTGCGGCGCCGCGGCCATCGACGCCGTTGGCGACCCGTTCCCCGAGAAGACCTACGAAATATGCCGCGACGCCGACGCCGTGCTGTTCTCGGCCGTGGGTCATCCCAAATTCGACAACGACCCCACAGCCAAGGTGCGCCCCGAGCAAGGCTTGCTGGCCATGCGCAAGAAATTGGGTCTGTTCGCCAACATCCGTCCCGTGGAGACTTTCGAGTGCCTTTTGCACCTGTCCCCCCTGCGCAAGGAGCTGGTTGAGGGCGCCGACTTCATCTGCATCCGTGAGCTCACGGGCGGCATGTACTTCGGCGAGAAATACCAGGACAACGACCGCGCTTACGACACCAACGCCTACACGCGTCCCGAGATCGAGCGCATCCTCAACACCGCCTACGCCTACGCTCGCCGTCGTCGCAAGCACCTCACCGTGGTTGATAAGGCCAACGTGCTAGCCTCCAGCCGCTTGTGGCGCAAAATCGCCCAGGAGATCGCTCCGCAGTACCCCGACGTTAACACCGATTACATGTACGTCGACAACGCCGCGATGCGCATGATTCAGGAGCCTCGCTTCTTCGACGTGATGGTCACCGAGAACACTTTCGGCGATATCCTCACCGACGAGGGCTCGGTAATCTCCGGTTCGATGGGCTTGCTTCCCTCGGCATCCACGGGAGAGAGCACCCCGGTGTTTGAGCCTATCCACGGCTCGTGGCCCCAAGCCGCCGGCAAGAACATCGCCAACCCCTTGGCCCAGATTCTGTCGGTAGCCATGCTCTTTGAGTACTTCGACTGCAAGGCCGAAGGAGAGCTGATCCGCAACGCTGTCAACGCCTCGCTCGACGCTTGCGTGCGCACCCCCGAGATCCAAGTACCCGGTGGAGCCACCTACGGCACCAAGGAGGTAGGCGCATGGATTGTTGACTATATCAAGAAAGCTTAAGGCTTCTTTTCACAATTTTTGTAGAAACAGCCTAGTTAATATCGATTATGGGCGCCACTTTAACAGTTGTTAGAGGGCGCCCATTTGGCTCGATAGCGAAAAGTTGCTAATTTTGCGGCGTAAAACGGAAAAATGATGAAGAATTTCTCCCGATCGATATTATTGCTCGTGTGCCTTACCTTCGGCCTGTGCGCCTCGGCCCAATTCCGCTGGGGCCCTATGGTAGGCGCCGAATTTTCCAACCTCAAGTTCAAGCAGGATCTCGTGTCGGTCGACCAAGCCTATGGCTTTGACGCCGGCGTGGTAACCGAGACCATGTTCCCCGGCATCGGTTTTGGCATTGACACAGGTATTTTTTACTCTCTGAAAGGGGCCAAGGTCAACTTGGGCGAGAAATACGTGTGGTCGAGCGAAGGTTACGGCGATTCGCGCCTGTACATGCATTACGTAACCGTGCCTCTTCACTTGCGCTTCAAATGGACCCGTATGGGCGGATTTGAGGACTATGTGGCGCCATTCGTCTATGGAGGTCCCGCAGTGGGCTTCCTTGTGGGGCACAGCAGCATCGGCGCATTCGATTGGGCAGCGGCCGACTTCGCCCTTGAGGTGGGCTTAGGCGTGGAGATCAAGAAACAGTTCCAGATTACCGCCGTGCGCAACTGGGGCATGACCTACGCCCTCAAGACCAAGGTGCTTGACGACTTCTCAGCCCGCAACCGTTCATGGTCGCTCCGCTTCACCTACTTCCTGAAATAATCCCCTCAGAATAATGGAAGTCGACCCGCCCCCCCGGGTCGACACCTAAACTAGCTCCCCATAAGGTGGAATTTCCGCAAGGAATTCCACTTTTTTTGCGCTATAATCCACCCTCACACAGTAGTGGCACAACCCATTAGACACCATCAGATACCGAGCCTGCAATACCATGTTGTAGCGCACCACCTGATCGAATACATCCTGCGTGATCGTCACATCGGGAGCCTTGTACTCCACGATTACCAGCGGACGAGCCTCGCGGTCGAATACCACCGTGTCGCAACGCCGCCTGGTGTTGTTCAACTCAATCCCGATCTCATTAGCCATTAGGGGCGCTGGATAGCCAAGGTGGGCTACAAGAAAATTCACAAAATGCTGCCTTACCCACTCCTCGGGGGTCAACGCCACCAATTTCCTCCGCAGCGTGTCGTACACGCGGGGGAAACGTCCGGTGAAATCCACCTTGATGTCAAATGACGGCAAATTGAGATTTTCCACTACTTTTACTCGATAATTTTGGAAAATAAGAAATTATTGGTAAATTTACACATTATTTTTGAAACAGCATCTATTTTCCCTATGGCCGAGGCCGAAATCACATATCCAGTGCTATGCTCAATGCTCTCCAAAGGGCAATATGCGCCGTTGTACCTTCTTCACGGCGAGGAGGGTTACTACATAGACGAATTGGTGAAGCGCTTTGAGCAAATAATTCCCGAGGGGGATCGCGACTTCAACCTCTACGTGATGTACGCTCCCGAGGTGGAGCCTACGCAAGTTATCGAGGCTTGCCGGCGATACCCGATGATGGCCGACCGTCAGGTGGTGATCCTCAAAGAAGCCCAAGCCGTGCCGGCAACCTGGCTTAACGCTCTTGGCTCCTATGCAGCCTCGCCCAATCCCACAACCATCCTGGTTATCTGCTCGCGTGGCGAGAAGGCCAAAGGGAAGGACTTGATCGGCCCGCTGAAGAAATCGGGTGGCGTGGTCTTCGAGTCAAAGAAGATGAACAACGTGAGCGGAGCCGTATCACAATTGGTGAAATCCAAGGGCCTTACAATCGACCCCAAGGCGCTGACAATGCTCACCGACTATATCGGCTCCGACCTGTCGAAAATCTACAACGAGGTGGACAAGCTCACGGGTATCCTTGGCCCGGGCGCAATGATCACCCCTGAGGCTGTTGAGCGACATATCGGCGTGAGCAAGGACTACAACAACTTCGAGCTCGTGGCCGCTATAGCCAATCGCAACGCCCAAAAGGCGTTCACCATCATCCGCTACTTCCGCTCCAATCCCAAGAACAACAACCCCATTCCCACAGGAGCTGTGTTGTTCAACTTCTTCTCCAACGTGCTTGTGGGCCAGTACACTGCCGACAAGAGCGATCGCGCCTTGGCCGCGGCGATGGGGCTCAAAAGCACCTATGCCCTGAAGGACGTGATGCCGGCGATGCGCAACTACAACGCATGGCAAGTGATCGAGATTATCAACGATATCCGCCGCTTCGACGCCCAATGCAAGGGCGTGGGCTCGCGACAGGACCCGTTTGACCTTCTCCACGAATTGATATACAAAATTTTAACCTACCGAAGATAAAATGGCACAGCATAACGACATCGGCGCATGGGGTGAGGAAATGGCCCGCCAGCATCTCATCTCCAAAGGTTACGGTATCGTCGACACCAATTCCCGTATAGGACCAGAGGTGGATATCATCGCCACCAAGGACGACCGTATCGTGTTTGTAGAGGTAAAGACGCGCAGCTCCGATTTCGGCGACCCTTTGGCCACTGTCGACCGAAAAAAAATGTCGAGATTGGCTACCGCAGCCAATGCCTTTATCCGCCGCTACGGGGTGAAATTTTATCCCCAATTCGACGTGATCACCGTAATAGGTGAACCGGAAATGTACGAGATAACGCATTACGAGGACGCATTCCGTCCCCCATTGCGCACCCGATAACCCACAAGCCATGGAAATCGAGCACCAAGCGATAGTAAAGCGTGTTGAGCCCGACGGGATTACCGTGGCCATCATCTCCAGCGAGCGCTGCGGGGGTTGTGCGGCGGCTGTGCTTTGTGGCGCCTCGCAGAGCCTGGAACAGAAGGTGGAGGTGCTGCACCCCGAGGAGTTCACCGTGGGAGAGCGGGTGAGCGTCACGTCCACCGAGCCTAGCCAAGTGAGAGCCGTTTGGCTCGGGATCGGAATACCATGCGTGCTGTTCCTGCTGGTGATTTTCGGCTTGCTCGCACTCAGGATGTCGCAAGGCTGGGCTGCTCTGGGAGGACTGCTAATCCTGGTGCCCTACTACCTCATCCTCTACCGCTACCGCAAGCGCATCACCCGCCGCCTTCAATGGATAGTCAAGCCCCTCCCCTCCTCCAAATTACCATGAAAATCATCCATTAACTTTTAACTTTGTACTTTATACTTTAAACTTAATACTTTTACGCAGTAAAAATGTCGATAATTATCTCATCCATTATAGTGCTCGGCGGCATCGGCATCATCTCGGCCGTGCTGCTCTACCTCATCGCCAAGCGCTTCAACGTGCCCGAAGACCCCCGAATCGAGCAGATCGAAGCTCACCTGCCAGGTGCCAACTGCGGCGCTTGCGGCTACAACGGCTGCCACGACTTCGCCGTGAATTGCGCAAAAGCAACATCATTGGAAGGTTTCAACTGCCCGGGCGCCGGACCTGACGCCATGGAGAAAATCGCCGATATCATGGGCATGACAGTAGTGGCCGAGAAGCCCAAAATCGCGGTGATCCACTGCAACGGCACGTGCGAGAACCGGCCCATCAAGAGCCATTACGACGGAGCAAGGTCGTGCGCCATCCTTTCGATGGTGGCTGTAGGCGCTACCGACTGCGCCTACGGATGCTTGGGCGAAGGCGACTGCGTGGCCGCTTGCCCATGGGATGCGATTCACATGAACCGCCTGACTGGCATGCCCGAGGTGGATGAGGACAAATGCGTGGCCTGCGGAAAATGCGTGGCCTCTTGCCCCCGCTCGCTGATCGAGCTGCAACTGAAAGGACCGCGCGGGATGCGAGTTTACGTAGCATGCTCCAATAAGGAGAAAGGAGCCTTGGCTCGCAAGGAGTGTAAGGTGGCTTGCATCGGTTGCGGCAAATGCGAGAAATCTTGCACGCACGACGCCATCACCGTGGCCAACAACTTGGCCTACATCGATTTCGAGAAGTGCAAGCTGTGCCGCAAATGCGTTGACCAATGCCCCACAACAGCCATCCATGCCGTCAATTTTCCCAAGCCGAAACCCATAATTTAATATGCTACATACATTCCATAAAGGCGGAGTTCACCCGCCAGAATATAAAATCACAGCCCACAAGCCGATTGTCGACTTGGAGTTGCCCACACAGGTGGTTGTGACCTTCTCGCAGCACATCGGCGCAATCGCCAAGTGCGAGTTGAAGAAGGGCGATCACGTAAACCGCGGCGACATCATCGCCAAAGCCGCGGGATTCGTGTCGGCCAATGTGCACACCCCCATCACGGGCACCATCACCAAGATCGACCGTCACAAAACGGCTTTCGGCAACCCCGCTGACACGGTTACCATCGAGGCCACCGAGGAGGAACACCTGGCCGACCTCGAGGCTATCAAAAACCGCAAACCCATCCGCACCGACGAGGAATCGCTTGCCCTTGACCCCAAGGAGATTATTTCGATCATCGATGACGCCGGCATCGTTGGACTTGGTGGCGCCACCTTCCCTACAAAAGTGAAATTGTCTCCTCCTCCGGGATCGAAAGCAGAGCTGCTGATTATCAACGGAGTGGAGTGCGAGCCGTTCTTGACCAACGACCATGCCATCATGCTGGAGCAACCCGAGGCCATCGTGCTTGGTATCCGGCTGTTGATGCGTGCCGCTAACGTAGACAAATGCGTGGTGGGCATCGAGAACAACAAGCCCGACGCTATTGAGACCATGCGCAAGACCACGGCCGCTTACCCCGAGATTGAGATCATGCCCCTGAAGGTGAAATACCCTGAAGGGAGCGAGAAGCAGCTCATCGAAGCTATCATGGGTCGCGAGGTGCCATCGGGAGGGCTGCCGATCGCCGTGGGAGCCATCGTGCAGAATTGCGCCACCGCTTTGGCCGTGGCCGATGCCGTGCGTTATGGAGAACCGCTGATGAGCCGTGTGCTTACCGTCACGGGACCGTCGGTGAAGAATCCTGGCAACTTCCGAGTTGCGATCGGTACACCCCTCACTACCGTGGTCGAAGCCGCGGGTGGTGTGCCCCAAGACACGGGAAAGATTATCCTTGGCGGTCCGATGATGGGCAAAAGCGTGGTTACGATCGACGCTCCCACAATAAAGGGCGTTTCGGGCCTACTGATGCTTCCCGAGTCGATGAGCGAGCGCCGCAAGGTGGAGCCTTGCATCCGCTGCGCCGCCTGCGTCGACGCCTGCCCGATGGGGTTGGAGCCTTACCTGCTGGCCACGCTGTCGCGCCTGGGCGAGTTTGACAAGGTGGAAGCCAACAAGGTAATGAACTGCATGGAATGTGGATCCTGCTCCTACATTTGCCCCTCCGCCCGTCCCCTCCTCGACTACATCCGCTTAGGCAAAAACAAGGTTAAAAGTTTAAAGTTAAAAGTTTTAAAGTTTAAAGTTAATAGTATATTTATCAGAAATTGAAATGGCCTATTGGGATTTTAAACAATTAGACATATGGAAAAGAGGGA
>JAJPXC010000042.1 GCA_021205635.1 Bacteroidales bacterium
TAAAATACGCAGTGATCCTTGTCCAAGCAAAAGATTTTAAATGAAAGAGCCGTGCGCAATTTGGGCGATTTTCTTTCAAAATGTGGGGGATTACATAAATTTTTCACTAAATTTGCAGCCTAAAACCAAGTTTCCAATAAATTTTGCAAAAAAATGAAGAAGCACAATTTTTATGCTGGACCTTCGATCCTCTCGCAGTACACGATCAAAAACACCGCCGACGCGGTGTTGAACTTCGCCGACACCGGCCTCTCGCTGCTTGAGATTTCCCACCGTAGCAAGGAGTTTCAGGCCGTGATCGACAAGGCCGCTGCGCTGGTCAAGGAGTTGCTCAATGTGCCTGAAGGCTACCACGTCCTGTTCCTGGGCGGCGGCGCAAGCCTGCAGTTCTGCATGGTTCCCTTCAATCTTCTCAAAACCAAAGCCGCTTACCTCGACACCGGCACCTGGGCCAACAAGGCCATCAAGGAGGCCAAAATCTTCGGCGAGGTTGACGTGGTAGCCTCCTCCAAGGACGCCAACTACACGTTCATCCCCAAGGATTACACCGTGCCCGAGGACGTCGACTACTTCCACTATACCACCAACAACACCATCTACGGCACCGAGATCCGCCGCGATCCCGACGTGAAAGTGCCCTTGGTGGCCGACATGTCGTCCGACATCTTCTCCCGCGAGATCGACATCCGCAAATACGACGCCATCTACGCAGGCGCCCAGAAGAACCTCGCCCCCGCAGGCGTTACCATCGTCATCGTCAAGGAGGACGCCCTGGGCCACGTCGACCGCCCCATCCCCACCATGCTCGACTACCGCACCCACGTGTCCAAGGGCTCGATGTTCAACACTCCCCCCGTGCTGCCCATCTACTCGGCCCTGCAGACGCTCGAATACTACAAGCAGCTGGGCGGTATCCCCGAGCTTGAGAAGCGCGATCTGGCCAAGGCCAAGGCCCTGTACGACGCCATCGACGAGTCGAAGATGTTCGTGGGCACCGTCACTAATCCCGAGGACCGCTCGATCATGAACGTGTGCTTCGTGATGCGTCCCGAGTACCAGGAGCTGGAGAAGCCTTTCATCGACTTCGCCACCTCGCGCGGAATCGTGGGCATCAAGGGTCACCGCTCGGTAGGCGGCTTCCGCGCTTCGCTCTACAACGCCATGCCCATGGAGAGCGTGCAGGTGCTGATCGACACAATGAAGGATTTTGAAAAAGCCAATTAAAATGAAAGTATTAGTAGCAACCGAGAAACCGTTCGCCGCAGTAGCCGTCGACGGCATTCGCGAAGTGATTGAGGGCGCCGGCTACGAGCTGGAGCTCCTCGAGAAATACTCATCCAAGGCCGACCTTTTGGCAGCCGTTGCCGACGCCGACGGATTAATCATCCGCTCCGACGTGGTCGACAAGGAGGTGCTCGACGCCGCCAAGCAGCTGAAAATCGTGGTGCGCGCGGGCGCTGGCTACGACAACGTTGACCTCAAGGAGGCTACTGCCCACAACGTGGTGGTTGAGAACACCCCCGGCCAAAACTCCAACGCCGTTGCCGAGCTTGTATTCGGTATGGCCGTGATGGCTGCCCGCAATATGTACAACGGCACCTCGGGCACCGAGCTTAAGGACAAAGCGATCGGTATCCACGCCTTCGGACAGGTAGGTCGCAACGTGGCCCGCATCGCCAAGGGCTTCGGCATGGAAGTGAGCGCTCTCGACCCCTACTGCCCCGACGAGGTGATCGTGGAGGCTGGCGTCAAGCCCGTGCACGACCTCAAGCAACTGTACCGCGACAACAAGATCGTGTCGTTGCACATCCCCGCCACCGACGAGACCCGTCGGTCAGTTGGCTACGACCTGGTAACGTTGATGCCCAAGAACGGTATCCTGGTCAACACCGCCCGCAAGGAGGTGATCGACGAGCCCGGGCTGATCAAGGCCCTCGAGGAGCGTCCTGACCTGAAATACGTTGCCGACATCAAGCCCGACGCTGCCGACGAGATGAGCGAGAAGTTCGCAGGTCGAGTGTTCTTCACCCCCAAGAAGATGGGCGCCCAGACGGCCGAGGCCAACATCAACGCCGGCATCGCCGCCGCCCGCCAGACTGTCGCCTACCTTCGTGACGGCATCGACAAATTCAAGGTCAACAAGTAATCCCATCCCGCATAAACTGAAACAGGCCGCTGCTGATGCAACGGCCTGCTTTTTATTATAACGTTTGGAGTCGATGGATGAGATCTTGGCAGTAGCGGGCAAAGGCGGTACGAAGGCCCGATATGGCGGCACGTTGCTCTTGAGGTGAGGTCTCTCGGGGATAGGTCATGTAATGCTCCTGGGAACGCAGCCAAGTGTCCGACGGCTTGCGACGGTAGAATCCCTCGTTGGCGAAAAAATCGGCGATTTTGGGGCTCTCCATGACTTTTACCTCAAGGAAGTGGCTAAGCAGGTCGCCATCAACGGGATTGACACGCGATTTCACTTTTATCTTTATTTCCGTTTCTTCATTTGTGGCAACAAGGCAAGCATGAGGAATTTCGTCGTTGGCATTGGAATTTTTGTACCACGACTCATCCGAAAGGATTGGATGAATGTATTCCCACCACAACACCAACGAATAGACCTCGTGATCCTCTTGATGGAGATTGATATGCGACTTAAGGATGCGATGGCCGTCTTCAAGATGATACATAAAGCCATTTGGGCATTTGTTCATTAGATATGGATAGGTGACCATGTCACGCACCCATTGCGAGCCTGTTTTGTGGCAATCTATTATTTTCTGGAGGGAATCCTCCACATGGTTTGGGTCGATTAGATCAAAGAGATCCTTGACGAACTCCAAGGCTTTTGGGCGTTCGTCAAACTGTCGGAGACCAGCTTTCCAACTCATGTCGCGAAGGATATTGTTGCTACCGGCGCGTTTTCTCAATGAGTTTAAGAGATTGGGGCGTAGTGGGAGCACGCTGTCATAAGATGGGTGAAGAGTCATCATGGCACGCTCGAGCAACGCCGTGGAAGCCAATTGGCGGTCATCGTAACCACCCTTGAACAACCGGGATGCTATCTTGCCGATGCGGCGCAAAGCTATCCAGTAATCCAAATCCTCTTGGGCCGTCCAATTGGTGTCGCGGTGATTCTTGAAGTAGGATGTGATACCGGCCAGGTCGAGTAATCCGCCGATTTGGCCCGTGAAATAAGGATGTCGCTCAAGAGCGTCAATCAAAGCGTTCCACTTGACTCCCTTCAAGCGCAAATGGCTCTTGATGATTTCCTCGGTCACTTGGAACGTAGGGAAGAATTCTATATTCTCGGGGCAATCGGCCGATGCTAACAGATTGACAATGGATGGATCTTGACGCTTTGACAAGAGGTCGAGCAACAGGTCAAGATTTTTGACAGCGCGGATATAGTTGATACCAGTGATGTCCTCGATAGTGTTGTCGGCATGGGTGACGTTGTATACAAAGCGCATCCATTCCACCAACTGGGGCTTGGCGTTGTCACCAAATTCTAAGCGGAATCGGGAAATAGCGTACATACGGAATCGGGCGACGTAGCCGAATTTCTTGTCACCACGCATCATGGCTTCAAAAGCGCCTTGCTCGTCATAGTACCTAGAGGCCCACTTGGGGAGGATTCTTAAAGGACCTTTAGAATACTGGTCGAACATTCGTGTAAGGTATACTACCCCTTGTGCGCTGATAGCGTTGGTGTCCTCGAGGCGAGTGAAAGAGAGTTCCTTGGCGGGGTCGTCCAAGATGTCGGGGATCTTGGTGCGGCCTTTGTCATCGCGATGGTCGATGGCGAATTGGTTGGTAAGGCACATCTTGATGAAGTTGCTCAATTTCACGTCGAGAGTAGTTGAGAGGAGGGAGTTGAGGGTGTTGCCATTGGCCTTCTCGATTGTGGCTTGCTCTTGGGCAGTCTTAATCTCATCCTTGGAGTATTGCCAGAAGAGGTCGGCCCAACTGGTGTCGATTTTGAAAGCGAAGTTGCTCTTGGCGTCGGTGATTATGGGGTCGTTGCGCGAGGCAATCTCTTGGTTCAGTTCCACAAGAGCCGGGTCGCCGGCTTTCTGACGTTGGGAGATGTATTGCTCGAATTTAGCTTTGAAATTCTCGAACGAAGTGAGTGGCTTGCCACGGGAGTTCATTTTGATGTAGAGGTCGTCGGTGAGCTTAAACTCATCGAGATCCATGAATATAAATGTCACTGCTGGCTCCTCGTCGCTTAGCAAGCGCGACAAGATGGCTTCATGGTCCTGGTCACGGAATTTCTTGTCGATTGCGTCAAGCATTGTAAGCATGGAGGCAACTGTGGGGTCCTGTTGCCATTCGGGATAGAACCAGTGGGAATTGGTGATGGACTGGGATAAACGTTGGGGGTAATATTCGCCTCTCAGGAGGGAAGAATAATCGACTTGAGGGTTGAGTAGGCAGTCACAAAACTCGGCCGCGCTACGACGCGTGCGGTAGGTGAACATCGACAGCGTTAAGTTGTCGCTTGACACGTCTCTCATGGCAGTGAGGAAACGATTTGAGGGCTCACTGTGGAGTACTCTTTGGGTCAGATACCAATGGATTAGAAATAGGGTCGTGAGGCGTTGCTGGCCGTCAAGAGGCACAAATTCGCGACGTCCCGTGGGGTCCTTGGCATGCTCCGAAACGCCGTAGACGAAGTCCAAGTCGTGACTCCCCGAAGGCGCCGACATGTACTCAAGGAGTTGTTGGAGAAAGTCGGCACGTACCTCACGGGCTTTGTCGTTACCTCGTCCTTGGGCATAATCGCGCTGGATAATAGGAATCACCAATTGGTAATCACCAGGGTGGTCCTTGGTGCCTTGGGTAAATAACTGAAAGAATGAGTATCGCTTGTTGTTGAATTGGTTCTCGGGCATATTTATCTATTGTTGAGGGGGGAGATAGGGTGTCAATTTGGCTTGGATGGCTGCAAGGTAGTCGCGGGCATCGTCGTTGGTCCAGGTGAGCATGCTGTCGACGCGCTTGCTGTAGTATTTCATGAACAGGTTTTTGGTGGCCAAGGGGATAAAGACACCCGCTGCATCGTAGTCCTGGATGTACATACGCTTGATGGCGAAGAAGGCGTTGCCGTAGGACCGGTTGATCCAGTCGTTGAGTAGAGCCATGTTTCCAAGTCCATCCTTGTCGTCAAGGCGGTCGTCCTCAAAATAGACTCGTATATCGTGGAAAGCCTGGGCCAGAAGCTGGTCGTACTGCTCCCGGACGCGTTTCTTGGCGTCGATCATCGACTGCGCTTTGGCATCGATAATGATGGAAACCAGTCGCAACTGGCGCATCCGCGCCTCCTTCTCGGGGGAATTATCAAGGGTATCTACCTCAGCCGATTGACGCTTGTGAAACTCCTTTGCCCGATCGAGGACGAATTGGTTGCGTAGCGCTTCGTCACTCTCGGGTTTGCCATCTACGTCGCAACAATCTTTGGCGCGTGCTCCAGTGAAGTAATAGAGCATGTCGTTGATCCACGCTTCCCGATCTTTAGCGTCGCGAGGTACCTCTTGGCGATCCTTGTCGGTTTGGGATGCCACATGCTCACGGTCCCACCCCTCCTGCTTGTAGCGATCGAAGGGAAATTTGATGTCGGAGCGCTCATTTTCTATCACCGAGAGAATGTTGAACAACAGAAGTACTCGCTGGATATCAACGCTGGGATAAGAGAGTTGGGAAAGTTGTACTCCTTTCATAAGCTCTTTTACCTGCCCCTCTATAGCCTCGAGAAACTCATCCTTGTTGAGACGACGCTCCTGGATGTTGCCGTTTTCGAAGGTTATGGTCTCGACAGCCAAGGATTTGATGAAGGGGATGGACTTGCCACATGCTATAAGATAGCCAATCAGGTGGAAGAGGACGCGGTCGTGATACCAATATTCTAGCTCGCGAAAATAATCCTTGACCTCTTTCCAGGCACTCTCGGCCGGACGTTGTTTAGCTGGTTTTTTCCCTTTTTTGTTCTTGGCAGCTCCAGTCAATCGTCGCTGGAAACTGTTGAAGGTATGGTAAGCTTCCACCTCTTTGTTCCAGCCTTCCATAAGATCAAAGATAAGCTCGATACGGGTGTCATATTCTTTTTCCCAATCGTCGCCGCCGAGGAAGTACCAGAAGGCGTCGTCCTGGAGTCGTTGTTCGATTTGGTTCCATTCCTGGGCTATTTGATTTTGGCGAAGGTTGATGCCCAATTCTTGGGCATGTCGCACATCATCGGGGGCATTAGGGTTAACATCGCCGAAATTGGAGTCCTTAAGGAACATAGCCTTGATGAGTTCGGCGTTGGTAAGGGGAATCTTACCGATATTCAAGCGTGTGAAAATGCCTTCACTGGTGGCTCTCTCGGCCTGGCCGATTTCGTACCATATCACCCTTACATTATTGGCCAAGTCGATGCTTGTCCCTATATCGTCATCATCCTCATCCAAGTCGATGTTGGAGTCGAGAATGAAATCGGTAAGCAACCGGTCGTTATATTTGCCCCTATCGCTGGAGTCACGGTTGCTGAGCGCATCCCTCAAGGCCCGATATACCAAGCGCATGTGGTAGAAATCAATGCAATCAAGGGCACAAGAGTCGCAATATTCGTTATCGGAGATTCGGTCGAGAAACTCTCGTGAACCAGCGCGCGTCTGGTAATGGATCTCAAACATATGGAACCGCCCATCGTCGTTGCGAGCGTCTACGTCATACAACGCTTTGAGCAACAAAAGCAGGGTGGTCAATCGTTGCTGGCCGTCGATTACCTCGTACCCATTGACCGAAGCGCCGTCACTATCGGTCCACACGCAAGGCTTTACAACAACGGGCTGAAGGCAGTAGAACGTGCCGTCGTTGTTCTTTTTGATCGACGCGATGAAATCACGGAAATCATCGAGCATCTGCAAGCCTTGGGTGGATGTCCATCGATATCCCCGTTGATAATCGGGGATGTAGAAACGCAGCCCGCTAAGAGAACGGATGTTGCGCAGGGAGATAGAGTTGTCGGCGCTAGTGGTGTCTGTGGACGAGATTAAGGGCTGATTTTGTTCCATGGCTGTAATGTGATGACGCAAATTTACCAACTTCCTTCGGGATAACCAACACCCCGGATTGAAATTTTTGACAAATATAATCTTGAGGATTCGGGAAAAACGCGTAATTTTGTGGGCTAGAAGTAAATAACCAAAATTCATCGCACTAATAACCACATCATGAAACGTTACCTGCTATTCTTGAATCTGATAATAGCGTGCTGGGCCGTGGCCTTCGCCCAAGAGTCGGTGAAGCTCACCGGCACGGTAGTGGGCACCGCCGAGAGTGTCGACTATTCCACCAACGCGCTTAGCTACACCGTAAATACGGCGGCAATGGCTCACGACGGCGACCTGTCGACGTGCTTCGCCTCCTACGCCCGCTCATACACCTACACGGGCCTCGACCTGTGCGACAAATATGTGATCACCAAGGTGGGTTGGTCGCCCCGAAACGACAGCTTGGGGCCCAACCGACTGGTGCTGGGAATGTTCGAGGGCGCCAACCGCGAGGATTTCCTCGACGCCGTGCCTCTATATATGATTACCCAATCTTGCTCCATCGGCACGTATGGTTATGGCGAGGTGGATTGCTCTCGCGGATTCCGTTACGTGAGGTACGTAGGCCCCAGCGACGCCCGCTGTAACGTGGCCGAGGTTGAATTCTACGGCTATCGCAGCGACGGCGACGACTCCCATATAGGGCGTATCACCAACCTACCCACCGTCATTATCCACACTGTTGACGCCGAGGAGCCTTACGACAAGGAGCACAACATCGTGTCTCAAATCACCGTGCTGAGCGACGACGACGGTGGATACATCCTGGAGGCCGACGGCACCACCCGCCTACGCGGAAACGCCTCGCTGCAGTTTGACAAGAAGCCCTACCGCATAAAGTTTGAGAAGAAGCAGCATATCCTGCCCGACACCCCAGCCAAGTGCAAGAAATGGACGTTGATCAACAACTACGGCGACAAGACATTGATACGCAACTGTATCGCCTTTGAGGTGAGCCGTATCGCCGGAATGGAGTACACCCCGTATTGCCGATTGGTGGACGTGGTGCTCAACGGCGAGTACAAGGGCACCTATCAGCTTTGCGACCAGGTGGAGGTCAACCCCGGGCGTATTGAGATTGACGAGATGACTCCCGAGGACATATCAGGGGAGGCACTCACAGGCGGCTACTTTATCGAAGTTGACGCCTACGCCGACCAGGAGGTGTCGTGGTTCAACTCCTACAGCTATATCCCGGTGACGATTAAGAGCCCCGAGGATGACGCCATCACCAGCGAGCAGCGCACGTATATCGAAGACCATTTCAACGACATGGACCACCGCGTGTACGATTCCAAATGGTCGGGGGACGGTTCCTACCGCGAGATACTCGACATGCCATCGTTCATCCGCCATTTCCTGATAGGGGAGGTGTGCGGCAACCCCGACACCTACTGGAGCACCTATATGTCAAAGCGCCGCGGCGACGACCTGTTGCGCGTGGGACCGGTGTGGGATTTCGACCTGGCGATGGACAACGACAGCCGAATCTATCCTGTAAACAACCGCTCCAACTGGATCTACAAATCGGCCTCGGCCGCCGGCTCGATGAAGACATTCGCCAATAAGGTCTTGGAAGCGGATCCCGCGAGCACCGAAGAGATTTACCAGATATGGTCGCAGATGCGTTTTAGCGGCCTTAACGCCGATTATCTTGACGAATATATCGATTCCCTTGTCGACGAGATTAACGCGTCACAGGCGCTTAATTTCAAGCGCTGGCCCATCCTCAATCGTTATGTGCATCTAAATCCCAAGACCTACTCCACTTACCAGGCCGCGGTGAACGACGTGAAGTCGTTTATGCGCAAGCGCATCACTTGGATCGACAACAAATTGGGCTTTGACCCCTCAGGCGCGCGCTCAGTCGCGATTGACAGCGACGCTCCTGTCGAGTACTACAACTTGCAGGGAATGCGCGTCATGGAGCCTCAAAAGGGCATGCTGCTGATCAAGCGGCAAGGCGCTGTCGCCACCAAGATCATATATTAGTGGTGAGTGGTGAGTGGTGAGTGGTGAGGGTGAGTGGTGAGTGGTGAGTGGTGAGTGGTGAGTGGTGAGTGGTGAGTGG
>JAJPXC010000097.1 GCA_021205635.1 Bacteroidales bacterium
ATTTAAAGATTTAATGATTTAAAAATTAAAGATTTAACGATTTAAAGATTTAAGGATTTAAATACATCGCTTTAAATCTTTAAATCGTTAAATCCTTAAACAACTTCTCTTGCACAATTTCATAAAACATAATCAACCATGGAAGAAAAGCAGCGATTTCGCTCAATCAATGGCTACATGGCTTCTCAAAGCTGGCTTTGGGCCACTCTAATCCAATATTTCGTGGAGGAGCTTTGCCATCGCATCTTGGATCAAAACAACGATCCCCAAAGGCGCCTTTACGACCAAATTACCATGGCGGCTCGCTCAGTGCCCGCCAATCTCGCCGAAGGATATTCCCGCCGCGAAACATCCAAAACCACCCAATTTCGCCTCATCGATGTGGCTCGCGCAAGCATCTCGGAGCTCAGCAGTGATCTATTTTACCAATCGATGAGATTAAACATCCCCCTGTGGAACAAAGACCACCCCTATTTTGAACGAGCTAGAACATTAGGCATTCCCCAGCCCAGCTATGGATCATGGTGGCTTGCTGATTCCCAGAAATTTTTGCTGGGACAAATAGATCGCCTACGCCCTTGGCTCGCTAATGACAGCGTTGAATTCTCATTAAACGTGTTGCTGATCCTTTGCGAGCGACTTAAATTGATGATAGAGAAATCCTTGAATCAGCTTCATCAAGAGTTTCTACTCGAGGGAGGATTTACTGAGAAATTAAGCAGCGAACGCCTAGAGGCCAAAAGCGACCAAGCCCAAGATTCTCCCCGATGCCCGATATGCAACGGCCCAATGCAGCGAAAAGTGGCCCGAAAAGGAGGTAATCATGGCAATCCTTTTTGGAGTTGCTGCCAATATCCCCGTTGCACCGGCACTAGGCCCTGGAGCTACAATTAAAAAGAATAGTAGAAAATAAAGGAGAAAAGGGGCGTGAATGCCGGGCTTTTCTCCTTTAATCCTATTTTAAACCTTTAAATCCTTAAACTTTTAGAATTTAAATCTTTAAATCGTTAAATCTTTAAGGATGGATGGCGGGGGGTTACTTGATGAGGTATTGGGATGAGATCGATTGGTTCTCGTGAATGCGACGGATGGTGTCGGCGAAGAGTCGAGCCACGGAGATGATCGTGGCCTTCTTGCAATCCTTGTTGAAGGGGATCGAGTTGGTGAAAATCATCTCGGAAAGGGCCGAGTCGTCGACGCGCTTCGAGGCGGGGTCGCTCATGATGGCGTGGGATGCGAGGGCGCGCACGCTCTTGGCACCTTGCTGCATCATCAGATCGGCGGCCTTGGTGATGGTGCCTGCGGTGTCCACCATGTCGTCGAGCAATATTACGTTCTTATCCTGCACATCGCCGATAACGGTCATTTTCTCCACCACGTTGGCCTTGGCGCGCTGCTTGTGGCAAAGTACCAGGGGCACGTTGAGGTACTTGGCGTAGTTGTTGGCACGCTTGGCGCCGCCCACGTCGGGGGTAGCCATCACCAGGTCGTCGAGGCCGAGGCTCTGGATGTAGGGGATGAACACCGATGAGGCGTAGAGATGGTCGACGGGGACGTTGAAGAAGCCCTGAATCTGGTCGGCGTGCAGGTCCATCGTGATCACGCGGTCAACTCCAGCGGTGCTCAACAGGTCGGCAACGAGCTTGGCGGCGATCGACACGCGGGGCTTGTCCTTGCGGTCCTGACGCGCCCATCCGAAGTAAGGCATCACGGCCACGATCGACTTGGCCGAGGCGCGCTTGGCGGCGTCGATCATCAACAGGAGCTCCATGAGGTTGTCGCTTGGCGGGAAGGTGGATTGCACAAGGTAAACCTCGCAGCCGCGAATCGACTCCTCGAAGGATACCTCAAACTCGCCGTCGGCAAAATGCTGGATGTTCATTTTGCCAAGCTCCACGCCCAGCTCACGGGTGATCTCCTCGGCCATGTAGCGCGAGCGCTCACCTGAAAACACTTTGATGGGGGGTAAGAAATTGTTCATATCGATTGGAAAGGATGAATGGTGATGCAAAGTTAGCCTTTTTTCGCGGATTTTCGCCTCTTTATGGGTTCTTCTCCCATAATATTTTTATGCTTGATCTTCCAAACCACTGCGTCATAAGGCCCTACGAACGTGTCGAAGGTCCTCCCTTGCGAGAAATCCTTGCGCATGGTGTCGCCCGAGAGGAGATCGGTGGTCACCGTTTGTCCCTGGGGAAGGTTTAACACCTCGAATGCGTGGCGGGGGATGTTGATCTTTAAGTCGACGGGCTGGGAGTCGAAGTTGACAGCGATGACGAGCGTCTCGGTGCCGTAGGAGCGCAGGAACGCGTATTGGCGGTGGGGGTTGAGATCGGGATTGTCGTAGTTGACGTACATCAGGTCGAAGAATCGGCCCTGGGAGATTGCCTTCTCGCTGTTGCAAAGGTGGAGGATGGTGGCGTAGCGCTCGCGCAACCATTTCTCGCGTGGGGTGAGTCCGGCACCGTCGCAGTGTCCCGAGTTGAGCCAGCGGCGCACGGTGGGGATGCTCCAGTAGTCGAAGATGGTGGTGCGGCCGTCCTGTCCGCTATACCCTTCGGCATCGGCGGCTTGCTCGCCTATTTCCTGACCCGCGTAGATCATCATCGGTCCGGTGGCGATCATGGCGCTTACGACTAATGAGGGGATCACCTTGGCCGGGTCGCCAGCGTATTGCTCTGAGCCGAAGCGTTGCTCGTCGTGGTTCTCGAGGAAATTGAGCATGTGCTCCGAGATGCCGTCAACAGTCTGCCAGCAGTTGGTGATAGTAGCTGCCGAGTGGTTGTAGCATTGCACGGCACGCAGGGTGTCGTAGAGATTCACCTTGTCGTATAAGTAGTCGAAACCAGCGTGGATGAAGTTGCGATACAGCGCCACGTCGTAAATCTCGGCGATGAATTGCACGCGGGGGAAACGCTCCTTGACGTTGGGGATGGCCCACGACCAGAACTCCAGTGGTACCATGTGCACCATGTCGCAACGGAACGCGTCAACCCCCTTGGCTGCCCAGAATCGCAGAATGTGCAGCATCTTAAGCCAAGTGTCGGGGATGGGGTGGAAGTGACGGGTGCCGTCGCCGTAATCCACGCCATAGTTAAGCTTTATGGTGTCGTACCAGTCGTACTGTCCCGGGAAGGCCGAGAAGCAGTCGTTGCCTGTGGCTTTGGCCGGAAACTCGGTGTAAGCGCCCTTGCCGTGACCGAGGTCGATGTTGGGGGCGAATAGCTGGCGGGGGATATAGTAGAAATTGTTGTTGTGACCGAAGTAGAGGGTATTGTCGTCGCCTGCTCCAAGGTCCTCGATGCCCGCGGGGGCAGCGTCGGAGTGATACTGACGCCCCACATGATTGGGCACAAAGTCAATAATCACCTGCAGGCCCGCGTCGTGGGTGCGAGCAACCAAGTCCTCAAACTCCTCCATACGCTTTGGCACATCCACAGCCAAATCAGGGTCGATGTCGTAATAGTCGGTGATAGCGTAGGGCGAACCAGCTTTCCCCTTAATAATATAGGGATTGTGACGGGGGATGCCGTATTGGGTATAATCGGAGGTGTGGGCATGCTCGATCACGCCGGTGTACCACACGTGGGTAACCCCAAGATCCTTGATGGATCGGAGCACGCGCGGGGTGATGTCGTTGAGCTTTCCGCAACCGTTCTGCTCAATTGTGCCGTTGGGGATACATTGTGCATTGGTGTTGCCGAAAAGGCGAGGAAGTAGTTGATAAATAACGGGTTTGGTTGACATTCTTTCGCTTTTATGATTTTATTGGTTTGATCCAGCCCGCCGCTATTAGGGCTGTTTTTGTGGCCTCATAGCCACTGCGGAACACGCTTTCGGTCTCTTTCATGTTGAAAGCGCGATGATGGGCAATGTCGCGGGTCTCGACCACGAGGTCGCACATCGCCATGTCCAACTGGGCGTTGGTTTTCGCCATTAACTCATACGTGCGCTGCGCCACATCGACGATTGATCGCTTGCAGCGGCCCGAGACAAGCGGGGAGCAGTTGACCCCGATCAGGCGCTCGCATTGGTCACGGATTGCCCACGCGGGCAAGTTGCGCAACACTCCACCATCCACACAATTAATACCGTCGACCTTCACCGGAGCGAACAGTATGGGAATCGAGCACGAGGCCACAACGCGCTCGGCGATGGGACCTGTCGTGAAATCCACAGGGCAGCAATGGTCAAGGTCGGTGGCGCAGATATGCACCGGGATGCGCATCTCCTCCAGCAGCTCACGTCCGCGGAAGTTGCGCTTAAGAAACGCCTTGAACTTGTCCATCTTGAAAATGCCGCCGTTGCCCACGGTAAATGCGCAGGAGTTGAAAAAGCTCACCTGGGAGAACAGCATCGGCATCAACGAGGGCACCGTCCCGGCACCGTACAACGCGCCGATCACCGACCCCGCGCTCACCCCGGCGATGATGTCGGGCTTCAGCCCCTCCTCCTCAAGAGCCTGCAACGCACCCGCATGGGCGAAACCTCGCGCACCCCCACCACTGAGGGCGACGCCTAGCTTATAAGGGCGGCTCTTTTTTAGCACAGCAAAAAACTAATTTGTGGATTTTGAGCCACAAATTTACGAATTATCCACCGATTTTTACGCCAAACAGAACAAAAATATCTTTTTAGTGAAAATATCTCTACATTTCTTTGGATTCCTTAAACCAATTCCCTAAATTTGCATTATCTAAGACCATCTATCCCCTCGCGAATCCACGCGAGGCGTTAATGCGTTAATGCGTTAATGCGTCAAAGCGTTAAAGCGTCAAAGCGTTAAAGCGTTAAAGCGTTAATGCGTCAAAGCGTTAAAGCGTCAAAGCGTTAAAGCGTTAAAGCGTTAATGCGTTAAAGCGTTAAAGCGTTAAAGCGTTGAAAACTGAAAACTGAAAACTGAAAACTAAAAACTAAATCTTATAACCATGGCCATTATCGATTGCGTGCAATGGGCTCCCCAAGAAGCCGGTACTATATACGCTTGGAAATATCCCGCTACCAACCTCAGCACCTACACCCAGCTCATCGTCCAGGAGAGCCAAGAAGCCTTGCTCTTCTCCAAGGGCCAACTCATGCAGAAGTTCGGCCCCGGCAAGCACACGCTCAACACCGAGAACATCCCCGTGCTGCGCTCGCTGTTCGGCATCCCGTTCGGCGGCAAAAACCCGTTCACGGCCGAGGTGTGGTTCGTCAACAAGATTCTCGCCTACAACATCCCGTGGCGCACCACCCGCATGATGATCCACGACAACGACTACCAGACGCAGATCCCCCTCTACGCCTCCGGGCAGTACGGTTTGCAGGTGAAGGACGCCGAGAAGTTCCTTATTAAAATGGTAGGTCCTCGCGCCATCTTCCGCGACAGCGACTTGACCGAGCAGTTTGCAGGCGAGTTCACCACCAAGACCAAGGCTTCGATCCTCCAGTTCATGATCTCCAACCGCATCGGTATCAAGCAGGTGTCGGCGTTCCTCGACCAGATCTCGCAGCACCTGCGCGAGGTGATGAATCCCTTCTGGGACGACCTTGGCATCGAGCTTACCCGCTTCTACGTGAGCGATATCGACGTGGACGACACCACCCCCGAGGGACGCAAGGTGCGCGAGGCCATCGGCCAGCAAAGCTCCATGTCGATCACCGGCCACACCTGGCAACAGGAGCAGATGTTTGGCACGGCCAACAACGCCCTGTCGGGCTTAGGAGGCGGCCAAGGCGGCCCGCTCGGCGCTGTAGTCGCCTTAGGCATGATGGGCGGCTTCGGTGGTGGGGGCATGGCAGCCGGTGGAGGATTGATGAACCCTCAGTACCAGCAGCCCACATTCGGAGGCCAGCAAGGCCAACCGATGCAGGGCGGAATGGGCCAACAGGGCGGCATGCAAGGGGGCCAGCAACAGCAACCCAAGATGGTGTACTGCGCCAACTGCTCCAAGCAATTCCCATCCAACCATGCTTTCTGCCCCAATTGCGGCAAGAAATACAACCCGTGCCCCAACTGCGGCAGCGACAACGACGAGCAAGCACGCCGCTGCATCACCTGCGGACAAGCCCTCGCCGGCGCCGCTCAAGCTGGTGGCAACTTGTGTCCCAACTGCCGCGCGCCCTTGGCCCCAGGAGCAGCCTTCTGCAGCCATTGCGGCAAACCCGTACCCCAGACCAGTGACAACTGCTCGCGCTGCGGTTCACCCATGAAGCCCGGCGCCAAATTCTGCCCCCGTTGCGGAGCCCCCCGCTCCTAACACCCGATTTCTCTCGATTTAAATCGATTTATCTCGATTCTCTCGATTTCATCCGACTTGAATCGACTTAAGTCGACTTAAATCGAATGAAATCGACCCGTTGCAAATTCCCCTTAAAAACTGAAAACTAAAATCCTATCCCTATGTTAATCGCAATCTGGCTCCTTGTCATGGGGCTTATCATAGCCGCCTTCATCCTGATGGCAAACGCGTTCCCCACCAACGTCCTTATCCTCGATATCGTGGTGGGATGCCTCGCTTGGACCGCACTGTTCTGGACCTGGCGCCTGCCATGGGCAATCCAAATCAACGACCGCCGCCAAACCGCCCGTTCCTTAGGCGAGATGGGCGTGGGATGGTGGGTATCAGGCTGGTACGCCTTCTTCTCCGTCCTGTTTATGATCTGGGGATACTTCCAGCCGATTCCGTTCAAGTGGCAACTGCTTGTGCAGGCCGCACTGCTGGTATTCCTGATCGCGGGCATGTTCTCCACGGTAAAAGCTGGCGAGAAGGTGTCGGCAGTTGAGGAGGAGCAGCGTGTGCAACGCCGTCCCGTGGTCGACACCCGCGAGCGCTGGAACGACCTCGTGGCCCAAACCGAACTAATCTCGGGGCTACCCGCCGAGGTAAAGGAGCGCATCGAGCACCTGGCGGCCGACTGCCGATTCATCTCCCCCTCACCCACCCCGCGTGCACGAGACCTCGACGCCAAGCTCTATTCCCTGGCTGGCGACATTTCCCGCGCACTACCGGCCTACGACCTCAACGACCGCCAAATCGACCATTGGCTACAAGAGGCGCAAATCACCCTAAAACAACGCAAATCAATATATTAACCACCCATACAACCCCAATCACTTATCATGAAAGGCAAAGTATTCAAGGATCACGCCAACATCTATCAGGACGAGGCGCAAATCCTGTTTAACTTCTACCGCCAAGCCGCTGAGAAAATCGTCGCCGAGGAAGAGCGGATAGAGGGCGAAGTGGAACAATTGCAACGCGAGCGCGCCGACATCGAGGAGCGCATGTCGAAACTCTGGTACTGGTTCCTCGGCATCATCACCTTCTTCATGTACTTTATCAAGAAGAAAGAGTGCGAGCGCCAAATCGCCTCCATCGACGAGCGTATCGACAATTTCCAGAAGGTGTACGACGAGATTTTCCGCGACTATCGCGTCAACCGCCTTGGCGTGGCCTACGTGCCCGTGGCCGAGCAGGTGAAATACGACGACAAAAGTTTCGTGGTCGACCTTACCGGCCAAACCGCCGAGAGCGAGGTAACCGTGCAGATGTCGCGCCAGAGCGACCTGCTGGCGCAATCGGTAAACCGCCTGCAGGACCTGTCGAAAGAGGCTCCTATCATCGAAACCGCCAACGAAACCGAGGAGATCGCCACCGACCAGTACTCAGCTTCAATCCAAAACATGAACCAATACGACTACATGGGCGCCTTGGACCGCACCCTGCGCACCATCTCGTTCTGCATGAGCGACCTGGATACTTCATCGGTGCGCCTGCCCCTTGTGGCCGACCAAAGCCAACGCCTCGAGGAACTGCACGAATACGGAGCCACCGAGGTACCCGAAGGCTCGCCCGTGGTTAACGTCTACGACCGCAACCGATACGCCGAGCCTATCAAGCGCTTCCAGGATCTTGCCCGGCTTAAAGACTCCCTCAGCAACGAGTCGCAGCAATTTGAGGACGTGCTCAAAGGATTGATGCACACCATGGCACAGTCGGTGCAGGCCGTTTCAGCCTTGAAACTATCATCGGTCGACAAGGTTGTTACCGACAGCAACCGCCTGCTCTACACCATCCTGAAAGCTCCCTACAACCAATACTCACCGCTGTTGGAATACGAGGAGATCGACCGTATCAAGAACGAGACCTTCGACTTCACCGACGACGCCCAAGGCTACGAGCCATTCAACCTTAAGCAATCGTCGCGCGTGCGCTACAACCTCCCGGCTGGAGTTTGGCAAGCCGAGGACGGCTCCACCACGGGTATGCCGTTCGGCGTTCACCAAATCTACGAGGAGATCGTGGCTCCCATGGTGCAGTCGCTGATGCAAGAGAACCGCATCGAGCGCCTGAAAATCTACAACCACATCAAGGATCAGAAGCTCTCCTACCTCAACAAGTGGCACCAGGACACCGACGCCTTCTATCGCGCCAACCGCGCCGAAAGCTCCGACATCATCAACCTCATGCAGGAGAGTCTGCGCCAGTACATCGCCGCTTACAACACCCTCGCGTCGCTTAAGCGCACCGAGGACTCCATGGCCGAAAGCGGCGAGGAACTCAACTCCACCGTCGTCAAGACCGTTGAGAACACGGGCGAAACAGTTGCCGCCTTCGAGTTGCAGTCCAAGCAGTTCCAGCAAACCCAACTCGACTTTGAGGACTACATGCTGCGTCTGAAGGACGACATCGACGAGAAGGCCGCACGCTTCGGCCATGTTGAATATTACGAGGCACGCCTGCGCGACGGTCACTCCAACGAGGTAGCCGTTGCCACCAGCGAGGTTTCCGAGCTTGACGAACGTCGCCGTCCCCTAGCCGCCGCCCATCCCGTGTTGGCCAAGGAAAGCGAACTTCCCCCCGAGCCCTCGATCGAGCCCCTGGCCTACGAGCAACTTTCAATTAATCTGCCTGCCATCGCCCGCGAGGCCCTTGGCAACCTTGGCGCCCTCGACCGTCAAATCATCCGCGAAGCCACCGAAATCGTCTCCGACGATCTCGGCCCCCAAACCCCCGAAACGGGGGCTTCCCAAGCTAGCTCCTCTGTCGCCGATAATCCGATCAGCCGAGAAAGCGATAATGCGCCTGTTGAAGAAAAGCCCCAGGGAACGCCGGTTCCTCCCCCTGTTACCCCCAC
>JAJPXC010000094.1 GCA_021205635.1 Bacteroidales bacterium
AACTTTAAACTTTAAACTTTAAACTTTCAACTTTAAACTTTCAACTTTAAACTTTCAACTTTCAACTTTCAACTTTCAACTTTCAACTTTCAACTTTTAACTCCCTTGGGCTTTAGGAGCTTGACGGCGGCTTTGAATTGGTCGCCGCGGTCCTCGTAGGAGGAGAAAAGGTCGAAGCTGGCGCAGCAGGGGGAGAGGAGCACTGTGTCGCCTTCCTGGGCGAGGTCGTGGCAAGCGTCTACGCATTCTTGGAGCGAGTGGGTGTTCAACAGCGTGGGCACCTTGCCGAGGAAGTAGCTGAGGATCTTGCTGTTGTCCTTGCCCATGGCAACGATTGCTTTCACCTTTTTCTCGACCAAGGGGAGGATCTCGGAATAGTCGTTGCCCTTGTCCTTGCCGCCGAGGATGAGGATCACTCCCTTTTCAGGCATGCTCTCGAGGGCGTACCAACAGGAGTTGACGTTGGTGGCCTTGGAGTCGTTGATCCATCGGGCGCCGTCGACCGTGCCGGCGTATTCCAGGCGGTGCTCCACGCCCTCGAAGTCGCTGAGGGCCTTGCGGATGTCCTCTTTCTTGACGTCGAGCAGGCAAGCCGATAGGCCGGCTGCCATGGAGTTGTAGAGGTTGTGGAGGCCGTTGAGGGCGAGGTCGGCGCGTGGCATCTGGAGGGAGGTGTCGGGGGTGTTGATAATCAGCTCGTCCTCAGCGTCGAGGTAGGCCTTGGTGTCCTCCTCTTTGTGCTCGGCAAAGGGGTATTTTTGTGCCTCGGTGACCAGGTGCTCCAATTGGGCTTGGATGACGGGGTCGTCCTGCCAGTAGATGAAGGCGTCGCGGGAGGTGAGGTTTTGGATTATGCGGAACTTGGCGTTCACGTAGTTCTGCATCTTGTATTCGTAGCGGTCGAGGTGGTCGGGCGTGATATTCATGATCACGGCGATGTTGGCCTTGAAGTGGTACATGTTCTCGAGCTGGAACGAGCTGAGCTCGATGACGTAGACGTCGTGGTGCTCGCGAGCGACCTGGAGGGCGAGGCTTTTGCCGACGTTGCCGGCCAAGCCGACGTTGATGCCGGCTCCCTTGAGGATGTGGTAGGTGAGCAGGGTGGTAGTGGTTTTGCCGTTGGAGCCGGTGATGCACACCATCTTGGCGTCGGTGTAACGTCCGGCCAACTCGATTTCGGAGATTACAGGTATACCCTTTTCAACCAGGGCTTTAACGATTGGAGCGGTGGGAGGGATGCCTGGGGACTTGACGACCTCGTCGGCGTTGAGGATGAGGGCCTCGGTGTGGTGGCCCTCCTCGAATGGTATGCCCTCAGCCTCAAGTTGCTGGCGGTAGCGGGCCGGGATAGTGCCCATATCGCTCAAAAACACGTCCATTCCTTTTTCTTTGCCGAGGATGGCGGCTCCCACGCCGCTCTCGCCTCCGCCTAATATCACTAAACGCTTCATAGCTTAACGGATTTTAAGTGTAACAAATGTGGTGACGGCAAGGAAGATGCCGATGATCCAGAACCGGGTGACGATTTTCGACTCGGGGATTGCGCGGTAGGGGCGCTGGATGAGGGCCTGGATGGTGCCGTCGCCGGGTTTTTGGTAATGGTGGTGGAGAGGGGTCATTTTGAACACTCGACGCCCCTCGCCGTATTTCTTTTTGGTGAATTTGAAGTAGGCCACTTGGAGCATAACCGACAGGTCCTCAACGAAGTAGATGGCGCAGAGGATGGGGATTAGCAACTCCTTGTGGATCAAGATCGCGAACACGGCGATGATTCCGCCGATGGTCAACGAGCCGGTGTCGCCCATGAATACCTGGGCCGGGTAGGCGTTGTACCAGAGGAAGCCGATCAGGGCGCCGATGAACGCGGCCATGTACACCACGAGCTCGGAGCTTTGGGGGATGTACATGATATTGAGGTAGGAAGAGTAGATGACGTTGCCTCCGAGGTAGGCCATTATGGCGAGGGCGACGCCGATGATTGCCGAGGTGCCGGTACAGAGGCCGTCGAGGCCGTCGGTGAGGTTGGCACCGTTGGATGTGGCGGTGATGACGAAGATTGTGACGAGGATGAAGAGGATCCAGCCGCCGGTCTGGGCATGGTCGCCCATCCACTCGGTGAGGTAGGCGTAGTCGAAGTTGTTGTCCTTGACAAAGGGGATGGTGGTTTGGGTGGACTTGATGTCGTCGGTTTCATATACCACTTCGGTGACTTGGTCGGGCTTGACGCTCTCCACCTCATGGTTTTCGCGGATGACGATGTCGGGCGAAAGCATCATGGTCAAGCCTACGATGAGACCAAGACCCACTTGGCCTACGATTTTGAATTTGCCTTTGAGACCCTCCTTGTTGTGCTTGGCGATCTTTTTGTAGTCGTCGAGGAAACCGATGGCACCGAGCCACACGGTAGCGACGAGCATCAGGATCATGTATACGTTGCTCAGGTCGCCCACCAAGAGGCAGGGAATCAAGATGGAGATGATGATTATGACGCCGCCCATGGTGGGGGTGCCGGTTTTCTTCATCTGCCCTTCGAGGCCGAGGTCGCGGATGATCTCGCCCACTTGCATCTTCTGCAGGCGGTCGATGATGCGGCGGCCGATGAATATGGCGATGAATATGGAGAGCACCAACGCGGCCCCCGAGCGAAAGGTGATGTAGCTCATCAGTCGCGCTCCGGGGAAGTCGAGTTGCTGGAGGTATTCAAATAGGTAGTAGAGCATTGGGGGCGAGTTTCTAGTTTTTAGTTTCTAGTTTCTAGTTTCTAGTTTTTTAAAGGAGGAAAGGAGGAAAGGATTAAAGAAAGTATTAACTTTAAACTTTAAACTTTTCTCTTTAAACTTGGAGGCCAAAGGCCTCCTGGACTTCTTCGCGGTCGTCGAAGTGGTGCTTTACGCCGCATATTTCCTGGTAGTCCTCGTGGCCTTTACCGGCGATTAGGATAACGTCGCCTTTTTTGGCGAGGGCGCAGGCCATGCGGATGGCCTCGCGGCGGTCGGCGTTGACGAGGGTTTTGTTTTTTTCGTCGCCCTGGAGGCCGGCTTGCATGTCGGCAAGGATGTCGTTGGGGTTCTCAAAGCGGGGGTTGTCGCTGGTGAGTATCAAGCGGTCGCTCATGCGGGCGGCTTCGTGGGCCATGATGGGTCGCTTGCCTTTGTCGCGGTTGCCGCCGGCTCCAACGACAGTGATGATGTGGCCACCGGCGCCGATGACGTCGCGGATGGCGGTGAGCACGTTGACGACGGCGTCAGGGGTGTGGGCGTAATCAACTATTGCGGTGTAGCCCTGAGGCGCGTGGAAGGCCTGGAAGCGTCCGGCGACGGGGACCAAAAGGCTCATGCAGCGCAATACCTCGTTGAGCTCCCAGCCCACGAGGATTGAGGCGCCGAAGACTGCTGTGAGGTTGTAGGCGTTGAAGCGTCCGGTGAAACGGGTTTCGACCTCGTGGCCGTTGAAGGATATGAGCGTGCCGTCGATTCGGCTCTCGAGGATGCGTCCTTGGAAATCGGCCATGTCGCGCAGGGAGTAGGTGTGGCGGTGAGCCTTGGTGTTTTGGACCATAACCTCGCCTACGGGGTCGTCGATGTTGGTAAGGGCGAAAGCGTCGCGGGGCAGGTCGTCGAAGAACGATTTTTTAGCTTTCAGGTAGGTCTCGACAGTCTTGTGGTAGTCGAGGTGGTCGCGGGTGAGGTTGGTGAAGATACCGCCGCGGAAATAGAGGCCGGAGATGCGGTGCTGGTCGGCGGCGTGGGAGGAAACCTCCATAGCGGCGAATGTGCAGCCCTTGTCGACCATGCGGGCCAGCAGCGCGTTGATGGTGTAGGGGTCGGGGGTGGTTTGATGGGCCTCGACGGTCTCGGTGTCGACGTAGTTGACCACGGTGGATAGGAGGCCGGCTTTCTCGCCCATGAGTCGGGCCATCTCGTAGAGGAGCGTGGCGGTAGTTGTTTTGCCGTTGGTACCGGTTACTCCCACGAGGAAGAGCTTGCGGGAGGGGTTGCCCCACCATTCCGAGCAAAGACAACCCAAGGCTACGGCCGAGTTGGCGACCTTGATGTAGGTCACTCCCTCCACCTCGTGCTCGGGCCACTGCTCGCACACGACTGCGGCCACGTCATCGGGAAGGGATGTGATGAACTTGTGCCCGTCGACGTTCACGCCGCGCACGGCCACAAACATTGCACCTTCGCCGGCTTGGCGGGAGTCGGCGGTTAGGGCCTTGATCTCGCGGTCGCGAGGGCCGCGGAGGTTTTCTATGGTGATGGAGGAGAGTAGGCGGGAAAGTTGCATATTATCTAATTTTAGGCCCCCAACCCCCGAAACGGGGGCTTTCCATCCGGAAGGCCAAGCTCCCGGTTTCGAGGGGAATGATGTTTATAAATGCGTAAGAGATAAATTGATGGTGGTGGATTTGGGGACGTTGGCGCCGGCCTCGGGGGATTGGGAGAGGACGTAGCCGTCGCCGTGGATTCTCACGTTGAAGCCGGCACGCTCGAGGCAGTTGACGGCGTCGCGCAGGCCGAGACCCATCACTGAGGGGACGGTGCCGTTGGGGACGGTGCGTGGCGTCGCGAAGTAGCTGAAAGCGCCGAAAGAGAGGGCGTTTTTGAGGTTGCCCACGCGTTGGTCGCCCTGGCAGGCGAAGATGGTTGGGCCGGAGCCGGTGGCTGGGTTCTCGTGGTAGTCGGAGGAGTTGCCGAGCATGCCGCGGGAGTACATCTTGAGGGCGATGTTCTTCAGGACGGTGCCGGAGGTTGCCGCGGCGCCGACAGCGCCCTCGCGGGGACGGCAAGTGAGCACAATGCAGGAGTATTGTGGATTGTCGGCGGGGAAGAAACCGCAGAAAGTCAAGCGTTTACGGCTGGTGTTATAGCGACCGGAGTCGACCATGTAGCTTGTGCCTGTTTTGCCAGCGATGCTCACCAAGGGGTTACGCAGGCGACGGCCGGTGCCGTGGTCGCCCCAAACGACCTGGGAGAGCATGTCGCGCAGGATAGCGGCGTTTTTGCGTGAACAGATGGAGTCGCGGATGTAGGTGACTGGGAGCACCGAGTCGACATCCTGGCCGATAAGGCGCTTCACTAGACGCGGGCGCACGTATCGGCCGTCGTTGGCGATGGCGTTGTACACGGCCAGGGTGGAGAGAGGGGGTATCTCGGTGGCGTAGCCGTAGCTCACGCGGGAGAGGGTCAATTTGGAGGGGTGCTTGGGGAAGTTGGGGATGCGCTCGCCCGCGATACCGGTGTTCATGGGGTCGAAGAAACCGAGTTTTTCGATGCGCTTGTAGTAGTCGTCGGGCTTGTCGCCGTACTCGCGGGTGATGATACGGGCCATGCCTATGTTGGAGGAGTGTTCGAGCACCTCCGACACTTTAAGGGCCGAGGTGTAGTGGGAGTCGGTGATTGGTTTGCCGCCGGCGTAGGCCCATGAGCCACCGGTGGGGATTGCCTCGTTGAGGTTGGTGACAATGCCGTCCTCCAATGCCACGAGCATCGAGAGGGTTTTGACCACGGAGCCTGGCTCGAATCCGAGCACGGCGCGGTTCATTCCCTCGATGTATTTGCCGGTGGTGGGGCTTTTTTCGAGGTTGGAGATGGCCTTGATGTCGCCGGTTTTGACCTCCATGAGTACGGCCACTCCCCAGTCGGCGTTTTTCTCCTCGAGCAGGGCGTTGAGCTCGTTCTCGACGATGTCCTGCATGTTGATGTCGATGGTGGTTACGATGTTGTAGCCAGGGGTAGGCTCGACATCGGTCCAGTTGACAATATTGTGGGTCAAGGGGATTTTCTTGGCGCGTCCCGGGACGCCGTAGAGTAAGGTGTCGAGGGCCATTTCGAGGCCGCTGATGCCGTGGAACTCGCCAGTTGCGGGGTCCTCGGAGATTGAGCCGATGGAGCGGCGCGCCATGTCGCCATAGGGGTTGCGGCGGCGCAAGCGGCTCTCGACGGTGAGGCCCGAGCGGTTGCGGTTGCGCATGTTGAGGTAGGGGAAGGAGCGCACGTGCATCATTTCGGCGTAGGAGATATCGCGGAGGATGAGCTTGGCTCGAGGCCACTTATTTGGGGCTTTACCCTCCATTGGCTGGAGGAAGTAGGCTTTCCACTCGTCCTTGGAGCGGTGGGGGTAGTATTTTGCGAGGGAGTCGGCGAGGGAGTCGACCGAGAGGAGCAAGCGTTCTCGCTTGAAGCGCTCGGAGCGATAGTCGATGCGCAGAGTGTAGTAGCGGAGGTTGGTTGCGAGGACGTTGCCGTCGGCGGCCAGGATCTCACCGCGCTCGGGCTTGATGGTGTCGGTGCGGGCGAGTTCCTCCATGGCTTTCTTGTTCCAGCGGTCGGCGTGGAGGACGGTGGTTGAGAACAGCTTGACGCTGATGGCCACGGCGAAGCACATGATCATGACGGTGATCAAGAAGTAGCGCCAGAGGATGTGTCGGCGGTTGTCCTTTTTCTTGGGGGTGCGTCGGCGAGGAGAGGTAGTGCTCATCGGTCGTAGGAGATTTTAAAGGGTGGACGTTCCTGGATGCTTAACCCCAAGTGCATAGTGTCGACCAACTCGCGCATTGCCGATTCGCGGATGCGGCTCATGTACACCGAGTGTTGGAGCACTCGCTCGGTCTCCACAATCTCCAAGCGGCGTTGCAACGACTGGATAGTCTCCATGCGTGTTTGGCACTGGTATTTGTTGGTGATATACACCAAGAACATCACCATAATCGTGAGGATGGTGACCCAGTTTTTGGCGAAGAAGTCGGCCGAGAGCAGCCGTCCGTGCAGCGCGCGCAGTAGCCAAGTGTCATGCTTGGGGGCGTCGGGGTTGGCGGTAGTTTGTGGAGCGGTGGGCATATAGTGGTGAACTGATGGGGTTAGAGTTTTTGGGCGACACGCAATTTTGCCGAGCGGGAACGGGGATTGGCCTCGATTTCGGCTTCGTCGGGGACGATAGGCTTGTTGTTGAGCAGGCGCAGCGGGGAGGATACGCGGCCGAAGAAGTCCTTGTCGGCCTCGCCGGTGAAGTTTCCGGCGCGCATGAAGTTTTTCACCAGGCGGTCCTCCAGGGAGTGGTAGGTGATGACGGCGAGGCGACCGCCGGGCTTGAGGATCGCGGTGGCTTGGGAGAGGAAGGCTCGCAGGGCGTCGATTTCGCCGTTGACCTCGATGCGCAGGGCTTGGAACACCTGGGCTAGCTCTTTTTTCTCCTGCTTGGGGTTGATAAGTGGACGGATTACCTCGAGCAGGCGCTCGGTGGTGGTGATGGGAGCCTGGGCGCGGGCCTTGACCAGAGCGGCGGCGATGCGACGCGCTTGGCGCAGCTCGCCGTAGAGGTAGAGGATGTCGGCGAGTTGGTCCTGGGAATATTCGTTGACGACCTTGGCAGCGGTAAGGGAGCCTTGGCGGTTCATGCGCATGTCCAGGGGTCCATCGGCGCGGAATGAGAATCCTCGTTCGGGATCGTCGAAGTGGTGGAAGGACACACCGAGGTCGGCCAACACGCCGTCAACCGAGTCGACGCCGTAGTAGCGCATGAAATTTTGCAGGAAGCGGAAGTTGCCGTGGACGATAGTGAATCGGGGGTCGACCAAGGCGCGGGCCACGGCATCGAGGTCCTGGTCCATTCCGTAGAGGTGACCCTCGGGGCCCAGCTGCTCCACGATGGCGCGAGAATGGCCTCCGCCGCCATAGGTTACGTCCACGTAAACTCCTGAGGGATTGATGTTTAATCCTTCAAGGGCTTGCAGGAGCAATGCGGGTATGTGGTAAACGGGCTCGGCCATTTGCGTTTGGAATTTCGGATTTGGTGGGTGTTAACCGCGCGGGGACATATAAGTGCGCGCGAATAATGCCGTAAAGTTACTAAGAAATCGCGAAAATTCTCAAATGCAAATCAAAAAATTTTCAATAAAGTTATCAACATTTTACAAAAATGGCTTGTGGAGCGGATTTTTGGGAGGGGAATGGGATTTACGATTGTAAACAGGGGGGGGAGGCTGTCGCCTGGTTCCCTGCGGTCACCCGGCGTTATTGCCAACTCGCCGCGTTGCGGCTGGGATGGGAGCCGCCGCGGCCAACCGCGGGGCACAGTGGCTTGTAAGGACTAGTAGACGAGGGCGAAGTTGTCGACCCAGAGGGTGAGGCCGACGGTGCCGATGTAGGCCTCGCCGGAGGCTGCGGAGGCCATTATGAGGAGGTGGGTGGGAGTGGCGTCGGCATCGTCCCAGCCGATTTCATGCACGGGTACGAGTTTGCCCTTGGAATTCTTGGCGTAATAGGCTTTGTCACCGTCGATTAGGCCCATCCATGAGTGGTAGAACGATTCCTTGGAGATGTCGCCGTAATGGACGGGTAATTCGTGATTGTTAACCCAACCGTTGGTGGATTTGTTGAAGCGCTCGCGGCCGGTGCCGACGCGCTTGGCGTAGATGTTGCCGTTCTCGTCTTCCCAGCGGCGCTGGAGGATGATGAACACCTCGGCGTTCTCGGCTCCCTTAAGAGTCTTTTTCTTGCCGAATCCGCTGGAGTAGGTGCGGTCGGAGGCCGATGGCATGTACATTTTGTAGTCGTATCGGAGGGCCTTGGGACGCTTGGTGAACGGCACGCCCATCTCGAATTTGCTGTAGGGGTCGGAGGTGGATTTGACGGGTTCCTGGAATTGGCCGAGGAAGATGGAACCGGCAACTAGCACGTCGATGTTAATCAGGCCGATAGCCTTGCAGTGCTCCATGATGGTTGTGAGCTTGGCGCACTTGTTGCCGCCGGAACGCTGGTCGGGGAAAACGGCGTTGCTGCCCTTGGTGATGCCCATTACGTGGGCCAGGACGTTGGAGGTGGCCCAGGGGGATCCACCGAGGTTGCGGTAGGCTTTGTCGCCCTCGATGGTTTGCGTTGGGGCGATTTCGTAGAGTGTCTTTTTGTTGCCGCCGATAAGGCCGCTTTCAGGGATGATGCGGGTCACCCAATTTTCCATGTCGCCATATTTGATAGGCTCAGCGGCTCGGGAGCCGAGAGCGGTGACAAGTAATAGCGCGAGGGATAGTATTTTATTAACCTGTTGGTTGAATTGAAATGGTAAAATATTTATAATGAAAAAGTTGCACATATCGCTGGTTTTTAGTAAT
>JAJPXC010000075.1 GCA_021205635.1 Bacteroidales bacterium
AACCCCAACGCCCCCGTCGACCCCAACCGCTCCATCGACTTCTCCATCGACTAACGGAACAAACGTCCGCGCAGCCTAGGGGGGCCGGCCTTGGACGGCCATATCAAGGTTGCCATAGGCCTCTGCGTAGCCTAGGGGGGCCGGCCTTGGACGGCCATATCAACAAAAATATTATCTATGTGGCGTTTCATCAAGTTCCTCCTCCTCCTCCCCCTCCTGGCCCACGCCCAGGAGCCGCCACGCGTATCCCTTCTCATAGCCTCCCCGGGCGTCGAAATCTACGAGCTTGAGGGACACGTCGGCTTGCGCATCCAGCAAGGGGTGAGGGACATGACCATCAACTGGGGAGTCTTCGACTTCAACGCCCCCAATTTCGTCTACCGCTTCGTAAAGGGCGAAACCGACTACCTCTGCGCCGCCTATCCCACGCAATATTTCATCATGGAGTATCGCGCACAGGGTCGTGGCGTCACCGAAATTCCCCTCAACCTCTCACCCGAGCAGGTCGACAAGCTCATAGCCCTCGTCACCGAAAACCTCCGCCCCGAGAACGCCACCTACCGCTACAACTATGTCAAGGACAACTGCTCCACCCGCCCCATCAAGCTCATCGAGCAGGCCGTCGGCTCGGGGATTCAGTGGGGGGCCACGGTGCCATGCGATTCCATCGCGTGGAAGTCGTCCTTTCGCTCCGTGATGCGCCACTACCACCACGACTACCCTTGGTACCAGTTCGGCATCGACCTCGCTCTCGGCTCCGGAATCGACTACCCCATCACCACCGAGGAGCTCTCCTTCGCTCCCGTCCTCGTCCCCTCCCTCCTCGAAACTGCCCGCTACCAAAACGGTCAACCAGTTGTCGTCGAGCCAATTAAAGATCTAATCTCTCCCACCGAGCAATCAGCCACCCATCCCACACCCTGGTTCATCACCCCAATGGCCGCGGGATGCTACCTGCTCGCCCTCATCATCGCTTTCACAATCAGGGATATACGTCACCGCAACGTCACCCGCTGGCTCGACTCGGCCTTGTTCCTCGTCATCGGCTTGGCCGGTTGCCTTATCACCTTCCTCGTTTTCGTATCGGTTCACGAGGCCACGTCGCCCAACTATCTCCTGTTCTGGCTCAACCCCTTGGCGCTCATCCCGGCCGTCCTGATTTGGTTAAAAAGCTGCAAGAATGCGGTTTTGTGCTATCATTTTCTTAACTTCGCGCTCGTATTTATAATGTGTGTCGCCTGGCCAGCGCTTGGGCAAGGATTCAACGTAGCGTTTATCCCATTCATTCTGGCCGACGTAACACGCAGTTGTTCATATATTTACATTACCCGATGCCCTCGCAAAAGGCCTATACCAAAACGTTGACTCATCGGCTGGCGTTCGCGCTGGTCTCGGCTGTCACTACCCTTTCGGTAGCCGCGGCGACACCCGAGAGGGTCAAGCTCGTTGTTGGCGTAATGGTCGAGGGGCTCTCGCTTGACCAACTGGCCCTGTTGCAGGATCAATTGGGCGACCGCGGCTTCAACCGACTCATGCGCGAGGGCGTCACCATCGAGGATCTCGACTACGGCTCCCCCCTCGACCCAGCAGCGGCAACCGCTATGGTATACACAGGCGCGGCACCATCGGTGAGCGGTGTCGACGCGGCCACAGCGTTCGACCGCTCCAAGCGCCACCAGGACTCAATCTTCCTCGACGACAAGGAGACGGGTTCCCAAACATCCGAGGCTCTCTCTCCACGCGCCTTAGCCGTTTCCACCATCGGCGATGAATTGCGCATCGCCACAGGTGGGGTAGGGGCCGTCCACACCCTAGCCCTCTCCCCCGAGCAAGCAATCGCCATGGCCGGCCATGCCGGCAACAGCGCCCACTGGCTTAACACCGTCAACGGCAACTGGGCTTCATCCTCCTACTACAAGGAGCCGCCAACGGCCCTCCAGACACGCAACCGGTACGCCCCCGTCTCCTCCCGCATCGACACAATGGCGTGGACACCATCCATCGCCATGAGCGCTTATCCGGCTCTGCCCGAGCATCGCAAGATCTACCCGTTCCGCATCACCTTCGACCGCCGCAACGCTCAGCGCTTCAAGCAATTCGCCGTCAGCGCATTGGCCAACCGCGAGGTCACTTCAATTGCCACAGAATATATCCGCTCGCTCAAGCTCGGAGAGCGCGAGGAGCCGGATATGCTCAATATCACTTACAATCTCTCCCCCTATCCCTACACCACCGACGGCGACACCCGCGTGTCGACCATGGACGCCTACCTGCGCCTCGACTCCGACTTGGCCAACCTCATGGAGGCCATCGACCGAGGCCCGGGCATGGGTAGCACCGTGATGTTCATCACAGGCACCCCGCCTCCCTCGCGCACGCGTCGCGACCCCGAGCGCTGGCAGATTCCCTACGGCGAGTTCTCCCGCCGCAAGGCCATGTCGCTGTTGAACAGCTTCCTGATGGCCCGATACGGAAACGGTGACTGGGTGATAGGATTGGAGGACAACCAAGTCTACCTCAACCGCGAGCTCGCCTCACAGCGAGGCAAGTCGATTGAGGAGATGCGACTCGAGGCCGCCGCCTTCTTGACCCGAATGAGCGGCGTCACATCGGCTATAACCGTCGACGACGTAATTGCCGGACGCGGCGGCGAGCGCTCCCTCGCTCTCCGCCGCAACATCGCCCTGAGCCATTCGGGCGACATCTTCATCACCCTTGCCCCAGGCTGGGCTCTGGTTGACGAGGAGGGCAAAACCCCTGAATCACAGAATCTTGTAACACGCACCGTTGCTCCGACCGCCCCCGCGTTCATCCTCGCCCCGGCAGTCGCCCCGCAACGCATATCCACCCCCACCGACGCCCGCGTTATCGCCCCAACGGTGGCCGGTATCCTGCGCATCCGTTCCCCCAACGGCGCCGAGCTCCCCTCCCTGAGATTGCATTAAGCTTCAAGCCCCAAGCCCCAAGCCTCAAGCCCAAGCATCAGCCTCAAGCATCAGCCTCAAGCCTGCTTCAAGCCCCAAGCCCCAAGCCTAATAGCTCCCTCAAGGATTCCCCCTCGGCCTCGATTTCATTCGTTTTATATCGATTTCAGTCGATCCCCTCGAGGCGTTACAGCGATATAGCGTTACAGCGAAAGCTCTTTACCCCTTTCCTCCTTTAACTAGAAACTAGAAACTAGAAACTAGAAACTAGAAACTAAAAACTAGAAACTCCAATATATGTCACTCAATACCTTCCTCAGCAAAATTTTCGGCAATAAATCCCAGCGCGACCTCAAGGAGATCCAGCCTATTGTCGACAAGATCAAAACATTAGGCCCCAAGATGGAGGGCCTCACCAACGACGAGCTCCGCACCCAGATCGACACCGTGCGCGCCGATATCGCCGCTTCCATCGCCAACGACGAGCAACAAATCGCCCAAACCAAAGAAAAAATCGAAGACCTCCCCTTCGACCAGCGTCAACCCCTCTGGGACAAAATCGACAAATGGGAGAAGAACATCCTCGACACCATCGAGGACAAATTGAACGAGCACCTGCCCGTCGTCTTCGCAGCAATGCGCGAAACCGCCGCACGCTTCGCCAAAAACGAGGTGGTAGAGGTTACCGCCACCCAGCTCGACCGCGACCTAGCCGCCGAGGGCCGCGACTTCGTCTCCATCGAAGGCGACAAAGCCCTGTGGAAAAACCACTGGGTAGCCGGCGGCAATGAGATAAAGTGGGACATGATCCACTACGACGTCCAGCTCATCGGTGGCGTCGTCCTTCACCAAGGCAAAATCGCCGAGATGGCCACCGGTGAGGGTAAAACCCTCGTCGCCACCCTCCCCGTGTTCCTACGCTCCCTCTCCAAGCGAGGCGTACACGTCGTAACGGTCAACGACTACTTGTCGAAGCGCGACTCCGAGTGGATGGGCCCGCTTTACATGTTCCACGGCTCAACGGTCGACTGCATCGACAAGCACGACCCCAACACCCCCGAGCGCCGCGCAGCCTACAACTGCGACATCACATTCGGCACCAACAACGAGTTTGGCTTCGACTACCTCCGCGACAACATGGCAATGGCCCCCGGCGACATGGTGCAGCGCAAGCACTACTACGCCATCGTCGACGAGGTCGATTCGGTGCTCATCGACGACGCCCGCACGCCTCTGATCATCTCCGGCCCCGTGCCCAAGGGCGACGACCAGTTCTTCAACGAGTTCCGCCCCAACGTCGAGAAGGTTGTGCAGGCCCAGAAGCGCCTCGTCACCTCCATCCTCGCCGAGGCAAAGCAGAAGCTCGCCTCCGACGACAAGGACGTCAAAAAAGAGGGCGCCCTGTTGCTGTTCCGCGCCTTCAAGGGCCTCCCCAAGAACGGCGCCCTCATCAAGTTCCTGAGCCAAGAAGGCATGAAAAACATCATGCTCCAAACCGAGGCCTACTACCTCCAGGACAACTCTCGCGAGATGCCCACCGTCACCGATCCCCTCTACTTCGTCATCGACGAGAAAAACCGATCCGTCGAACTCACCGACAAGGGTATCGACGAGCTTACCGGCAAAACCGAGGACCCCAAATTTTTCGTCCTCCCCGACATCGCCGCCGAGCTCTCCGAGCTTGAGCACATCAAGGACCTGAGCGAACGCCAGCAGAAGAAGGACGAGGCCATGCAGAACTACGCCATCAAGGCCGAGCGTGTCCACACCGTCACTCAGCTGCTCAAAGCCTACACCCTCTTCGAGAAGGACGTGGAATACGTCATCGACGACAACAAGATCAAGATTGTCGACGAGCAGACGGGACGTATCATGGAGGGTCGCCGCTACAGCGACGGCCTCCACCAAGCTATCGAGGCCAAGGAGGGCGTGAAGGTCGAGGCCGCCACCCAGACATTCGCCACCATCACCCTCCAGAACTACTTCCGCATGTACCACAAGCTCGCCGGTATGACCGGTACCGCCGAGACCGAGGCGGGCGAGCTCTGGGACATCTACAAGCTCGACGTGGTCACCATCCCCACCAACCGTCCCGTGGCCCGTATCGACATGAACGACCGCGTGTACAAGACCAAGAAGGAGAAATACGCCGCTGTCATCGACGAGATCGTCCGCCTCGTGGGCGAGGGCCGTCCAGTGCTTGTGGGCACCACATCCGTCGAGATCTCCGAGCTGCTGAGCCGCATGCTCAAGATGCGCGGAATCAAGCACAACGTCCTCAACGCCAAGCTCCACCAGCAGGAGGCGCAAGTCGTGGCCCTCGCCGGTCAGCCCGGCACCGTCACCATCGCCACCAACATGGCCGGCCGTGGTACCGACATCAAGCTTACCCCCGAGGTGAAAGAGGCTGGCGGTTTGGCAATCATCGGCACCGAGCGCCACGAGTCGCGCCGCGTCGACCGCCAGCTGCGCGGCCGTTCCGGCCGTCAGGGCGACCCCGGTTCGTCGGTATTCTACGTCTCCTTCGAGGACCAATTGATGCGCCTCTTCGCCACCGACCGCGTGATGAAGATGCTCGACACCCTCGGCCTCAAGGAAGGCGAGATGATCGACTCCAAGATGGTCACCCGCGCCATCGAGAACGCCCAGAAACGCGTCGAGGAGAACAACTTCGGCATCCGTAAACGCCTGCTCGAGTACGACGACGTGATGAACAAGCAGCGCACCTATATCTACTCGCGCCGCCACCACGCCCTGCTCGGCGAGCGTATCGGCATCGACATCGCCAATATGCTCTACGACACCATCGAGAACCTCGTCAACACCTACGACCAGCCCACCGACTACGAGGACCTCTCCCTCGAGCTGATGCGCGTCCTCACAATTGAGCCCCCGTTCACCGAGGACGAGTTCCGCAACCTCTCCAAGGAGGAGATCATCGAAAAACTCAACGCCGCCGCCAACGACAAGCTCCGCCGCCAGGGCGAGCTGATCACCGAGGTGGCCATGCCCGTGATCAAGGACTGCGTCGAGAACCGCGGCATGACCGGCCGCATCGCCGTCCCCATCACCGACGGCCGCCGCGTGTTCAACCTCGTGTGCGACGTCACCGACGCCTACGCCTCCCAGTGCAAGTCCATCGTCAAGGAGTGGCAGAAAGCCGTCCTGCTCGTTTCGATCGACGAGTTGTGGAAAGAGCACCTGCGCGAATTGGACCAGCTCCGACAGTCGGTACAGAACGCCTCCTACGAGCAGAAAGATCCCTTGGTGATCTACAAGGTTGAGTCGTTCCACCTCTTCGAGAACATGCTCAACAACTTGAACAACAAGGCAATGTCGGCCCTGCTGCGAGGCCACATCTACATCCAGCTGCGACCCGCATCCACCTCCGACGCCACCCTCGACAGCGAAAAGCAGAAGCCCCAGCCCGAAGTGCGCCGAGCAATGCCCGAGCGTCCCACCGACTATTCCCGCTACCGCGCCACCAAGGAGGGACTCCCCGGCGAGGCCGAAACCCGCGCCGCCGCCTCGGCTCCCCAGGGTGAGAAACAACGCCCGATGCCCGTCAAGGCCGCTCCGCGCGTAGGCCGCAACGATCCTTGCCCTTGCGGCTCCGGCAAGAAATTCAAAAACTGCCACGGCCGTGGCCAATAAACCATGAAAGATTTTTTGAAAAAACATCCGATATTGGTCAACGTGATCGCCATCCTGGCCGCGGGGGTACTCCTCTGCTGGCTGGGATTGGTGTTCCTTGACATCTGGACCGACCACGGCGACGAGCGCCAGGTGCCCAACGTGCGCGGCCTATCGTACACCGACGCCGAGGGCGTCCTCCGCTTGGCCGACCTAAACGTCGAGATCTCCGACTCGGTCTACGACACCGGCCGCCCCGGCACGGTAATCGAGCAGTCGCCCCACCTCGGCGCAAAGGTCAAGCCCGGCCGCACCGTCTACCTCACCATCGTGGCCTTCTCCCCCAAGACGGTCACCATCCCCGACATCTCCAACGTCTCCTTGCGCCAAGCCCAGTCGATCTTCGAGGGATTGGGAATCAAGAACTTGCGCATCGTCGAGGTGGAATCGGAGTATGAAGGCCTGCTGTTGAACGCCAAGTTCAACGGATTGCCCCTGTCGGCCGGAGCCCGCGTCCCAGTCAACGCCCAAATCACCCTCGAGGTGGGTAAGGGCCTCACCATGAGTGAGATCGACTCCCTCTCCTTGGCTGAGGACTCCGTCCTCGAAGCCCCCTCCCCCGACGAAGTCGACCTCGACTAACACCCCTGCCACTATGGACCACAACCAACTGATATTGAAGCTAATCAAAGATGAGGTGGAAGCCCATTCACCCGGAGCTGAGGTTATCCTCTTTGGCTCGCGGGCTCGGGGCGACGCTCGTCCGGGCTCCGATTGGGATGTGTTGGTTATTGTCGATAGGCCAAAATTGTCCCCGTCTGACCGTCGACTTGATTGCGACCTCTGGGATAAGGGTCTCGATTACGGAGAAGAAATCAACACCCAAATCCGCACGCGACAAAAATGGGATGAAACCATCTCCCTTTTCAAACACAACGTCAACAACGAAGGAATTAGATTATGAGCCTTACCCCTGAAGAACGCATGGCCATCCTCGATTTGAAAATTGAAAAGGCTAATAAAGCTTATGACGATATGTTGGCCAATTTCAAGGAGGAACGTTACAGTACAGCGGCTAATCGCTTGTACTACAGTCTATTTTATGCCTGTTCAGCCCTCTTGGTGAAAAATGGTTACGAGGCACATAGCCATGCTGGTAATATGACCTTGATCAACCAGCATTTTGTAAAAACTGGTGTTATTCCAATTGGATTCAAGAATCTGTTGCGTGATGCTCTCAGCTTGCGTAAGAGCAGCGACTATGACGATTATTTCTCAATTGAGAAGGCCGATTTGGAACAGATGGTTAAGCCAGCGCGCCAATTTATAGATTTGGTTGATTCTCTTACATGAGCCTTGAGGAGATAATTGACGACGAGCTCGAGCAGGACGACGGCTCCGGCATGTACGAGCACTTTCGCTTTGTCGCCGACAAGGGGCAGGCCCTGCTGCGCGTCGACAAATTCCTCAAGCTGCGGCTCGAGAAATCCTCGCGCAACCGCATCCAGCAAGCCGCCGAGGCGGGGTGCATCCTCGTCAACGGCAAGGCCGTCAAGAGCAACTATCGCGTAAAGCCGTTGGACGTGGTGCAGGTGGTGATGGACCGCCCCCGTTACGAGTGGCAGATCATCCCACAGGACATCCCCCTCGACATCGTATATGAGGATCAGGACCTGCTCGTGGTCAACAAGCCCGCGGGTATGGTGGTCCATCCCGGTCACGGCAACTACGACGGCACACTGATCAACGCCCTGGCGTGGCACCTGCGCGACAACCCCGACTACGACGTCAACGACCCGCGCTTGGGTCTGGTCCACCGCATCGACAAGGACACCTCGGGCCTGCTCGTCGTCGCCAAGACCCCCGACGCCAAAACCCACCTCGGCCAGCAATTCTTCGACAAAACCACCCAGCGCGAGTACATCGCCCTCGTCTGGGGCATCCCCAATCCCCCCGTCGGGCGCATCGAGGGCAACATCGGCCGCGACCCCCGCGACCGTGTAAAAATGGCCGTATTTCCCCCCGACAGCAACATCGGCAAGCGGGCCGTCACCCACTACGAGGTGATCGAGCCCCTGGGACACGTCGCCCTCGTCAAATGCGTCCTCGAGACCGGCCGCACCCACCAGATACGCGCCCACATGGCCCACATCGGCCACCCCCTGTTCAGCGACGAGCGCTACGGCGGCTCCCGCATCCTACGCGGCAACACCTCCGGCTCCTACCGCCAATTCGTCGAAAACTGCTTCGCCACCTGCCCACGCCAGGCCCTCCACGCCCGCACCCTCGGCTTCACCCACCCCCGCACGGGCCAACACATGTTCTTCACCGCACCCATCCCTCCCGACCTCACCACCCTCATCGACCGCTGGCGCAACTTTGCCGCACCGCTAGGG
>JAJPXC010000084.1:0-5699 GCA_021205635.1 Bacteroidales bacterium
AACTGCCGAAATCTTATTTACCGAAAACTTATGAAATTTTATTTGCAGATTACATCCTATAAGTTGTAAAAATTAATCGAGTCTAAGGGCAAGCATTCGGTGTTCTCTTAGATGTCGCAAAGTTACAACAATTTTTTTACCGCGCAAAAATTTGTAACCCCCTCACCATCAATTGTAACGCTTTTGTAATCATATTTAACAACATTTATAGGTCGATTACACAAATTTGTTCGTCTGGGCTTTTCTTGTATCTACTCACCGAAAAATTTTTAACCACGAAAAACACAAAAAACACAAAATATAGGAGAGGAAAAGGGGTCGCAAGCTCCCAAAAACACTAACCATCCGTATGGTTTTGTGTTCTTTAGCGAGTTTACGAGCCTAAATTCGGATTTACAAAGGGCGTGTTAGTGTCCTTTTGTGTTTTTCGTGGTTAAAAATTTTTTTCGCTGAATAGTTACGCGTTTCTTTAGCGTCAGCGCGGCCCGGGCATGTCGGCTCTTAGGCGCGCCTCTCCAACTGTGGCCATAGCCAAGCCCCGAGCGTTAAATGTTTTTAAAAGGTTAACTTTTCAATGTTAATTCGGGAAAAGTGGTTAACTTTACGTTCAAATCTCAAAATCGGGCAACCTTTACCCCATTTGAGGCGTTAAATTTATAGCCGCGTCACCCCAAGGTGGCTCAACGGCCCGTGGATTTAACTATTTAAATAATAAAGAAATGAAAGCGTCTGACTCTAAAAGCTCAATGGGCGGCGTGGCTCGCACCATCTTCGGCATCATCATGATTGCCATATACGTGGGCATGGGCGTGCTTATGATCATCAACTTCTTCCAGTGGAATCCCCAGTGGGACTGGGCTCGCTGGCTGCTCGCCGCTGTGTTTATCGTTTACGGCGTGTGGCGCGCCTATCGCCAGTTTGCCGGTATCGATTCACGTGTTTAACCCCATAACCACTGCCGATGACGATGAGTAAGCGACACATTTTCCGCGCCCTGGCCGTGACCCTCGTGGCCTTGGCGTTCGGCGCGTGCACCAAGTTCAGCGACAAGCCCAAGGGCGTGACTTCAACCTCGGGCGTCACAATTTTGGCCTGCGACGAAAGTTTCCAGAACATTATCGAGCAAGAGATCGGTGTATTCGAGTACATCTATCCCGACGTGAGCGTGCTCCCCTATTACCTCAACGAGAAGGCATGTGTCGACTCCTTGATGAGCCTCCACGTGCCCTCGGCTGTGCTCGCCCGGGAGCTCACCCCCGAGGAGACAGCTTACCTCACCGCCAACAAGAAAAAGCCTAAGACATCCCGTATCGCCGTTGACGCTATCGCCTTGATTGTCAACCCCGCCAATCCCATAGAGATCCTCTCCATCAACGAGATACGAGAGATTCTCACGGGACAGGTAACCGAATGGAACCAGCTCGAGCCATCCAAGCTCGGCAAGATCTCCGTAGTATTCGACAACGAAGGATCGTCCACCGTGCAATATATGAAGGACTCGCTGATGCGAGGCGAGAAATTCGCCGACAACGTCTACGCCCAGGCCACCAATCCCGAGGTGTTCAAGGCCGTGCAGAACAACAAGAACGCCATTGGTATCATTGGCGTCAGCTGGGTGTCGGCCGACATGAACAACGCCGCTGTGGCCAACGCCGAGTCGATGGCCAAAAGCCTCGAGCGGAACGACACCACCGTCTCCACCTTCGACTCCTCGATCAAGGTGCTGAAAATACGCCGCGACGACTCCATCGAGGCCTACCAGCCCTACCAGGCCTACATCTTTGACGGTCGCTACCCGCTCTACCGCTCGATCTACATGGTCACCACCGGCGTCGGAGGTACCCCCTCCCACGGGTTCTACTCCTTCGTTACCGGATTCCAGGGCCAGAAAATCATCATGAAAACCGGTATTTTGCCCGCCGTGGTGCATCCCCGTATGGTCAACGTAGAATAAATTCTAAACCAATCCGTTATTTAAGAGTCAAAACGTATATACCATAAATAAACAATCACACATTAATATTATAAGCATGAGAATTCACATCTTAAGCACCCTGCTCGTGGCAGGCGCATTCGTCGCCTCGGCCCAGGGTTACAAGGACGGTATCCAGTATTATACCGCAGGTGACTTGGACGACGCCCAGGAAATCCTCACTCGCACGTTTAACGACCCCGGCACCGACCGCTCCGAGGCTTGCTACTACCTCGGCGCTATCGCTCTGGAGAAGGGCGACAAGGCAACCGCCAAGAAGCGATTTGACGAAGGCATCGCGGCCAACGCCGAGCAGCCCCTCAACTACGTGGGCCTTGGCCAATTGGCTCTGTCGCAAGGCGACAAAGGCTCAGCCACTCCCCAGTTCAAGCAGGCTCAGAATCTCGCCGGCAAAAACGCCGCCATCTACGCCAACATCGCCCGCGCTTACTTCAACGCCGACCCCACCACCTACGCCAAGGAGATCGACGACAACATCGCCCAGGCGCGCAAGAAAAACAAAAAAGAGCCCGCTATCTACATCCTTGAGGCCGACCGCGAGGCAGCCAAGAATGTGGGTAACGCCGCCGGTCTCTACGAGATGGCCATGAACATGGACAAGGAGGACAACCAGGTGATCGACTACCCCGGTGCCTTCATCAAATACGCCCGCACCTACTTCCCCGTCAACCCCCAGTACTCGATCAAGATGGTGCAGGACCTGCTTGAGGCCCTCCCCGCCTCCGCTATGGCACAGCGCGAGCTCGCCGAGCAGTACTACGAGAACAACCAGTTGACGATGGCCGCCGAGCAGTATGGCAAGTACATCCAGAACCCCAACCACTTCAAGAAGGATGAGCAGCGCTACGTAGGCCTCCTCTACTTCGGCAAGAAATATCAGGAGTCGTTCGACCTCGCCCAGAAGATCCTCCGCGAGGACCCCTCCAACTTCTACATGCAGCGCATGCTATTCCTCGACCAGGCCGCTTTGGAGAACTATCCCGAGGCCGACAAGTACGCCAAGGAATTCTTCGCCAACCCCAAGGCTGAGTTTGTGGCCAACGACTACACCACCTATGGCGACGTGCTCGAGAAACTCGGCCAGGACACCCTGGCGGTAGCCCAATTCGAGAAAGCCGTGGAGATCGCCCCCGACAAGACCGTCCTTTTGGTTGACCTCAGCTCGGCTTACGACCGCGCCAAGATGTACCCCCAGGCCGCTGCCGCCCTGCAGAAATACGTTGACTCGGGTGACGCCTCCACCAATGACATCCTCTCCCTGGCCCGCCGCTACCAGAACCTGGCAGCTACCAGCGAGGACGGCACCCCCGAGCGCGCAGCCGCCATTGAGAACGGCTTGAAATACGCCCAGATCGCCGTTGACCGTGTGCCCGACCACTACCTGCCCATCTTCACCAAGGCTCGTATCCTCTACATCCGCGACAACAACGACCCCACAGCCGAGACAGTCGAGGCTTTCCAGCAGACCCTCCAGGTGCTTGACGCCGACCCCGCCAACCTCGAGAAGCGCGCCAACGACTACCGCTCGATCTACAACCTCCTCGGTGGCTACTACATGAAGCAAAAAGACACCGCAACAGCCAAGACCTACTACCAGAAGTTCCTCGACCTCGACCCAGAGAACGAAGACCTCCGCAAGTTCGTCGAGGGCCTGAAGTAAACCTCTCATGAAAATATGCAAAATCGGGTTGAGCCGTAAGGCGCAACCCGATTTTTTGTTGTACCTTTGCAGGCAGTACTCATAACTGAATTCATCACAATACGACTATGAAGAGATTTTTACTGGCCGGGGCGATAGCCCTGTGTGCGATGTCAGCGTCGGCCCAAGAGGGTCGCATCCTCCACAACGTGTACGCCCGCGATGTGACCTCCCTCAACGGCACCTGGCAAACGATTGTCGACCCCATCGAGACCGGCTACTACGACTACCGCATGAACGAAACCCCCAACGGCTTCTTCCGCAACCAGCAACCCCAAAGCGGCTACGACCACGTCGAATACGACTTTTGCGACGCCGAAACCCTCCAGGTACCCGGCGACTGGAACACCCAACGCCCCGAATTGATGCTCTACGAAGGCACCGTCTGGTACAAACGCGATCTCCACTTCCACGGCGACCCCTCCAAGCCCCATTACCTATATTTCGCGGCCGTCAATTACCATGCCGACGTCTACCTCAACGGCGAGAAACTCGGCACCCACGAGGGTGGCTTCACCCCCTTCAACTTCGACGTCACCGGCCGACTCAACGAGGGTGACAACACCCTGATTGTCCGTGTCAACAACACCCGCCACGCCCATGACATCCCCACCATTATCAGCGACTGGTGGAACTATGGCGGAATCACCCGCGACGTCCTGCTCGTATCCACCCCCGAGGTGTCCGTCGACGACTATTCCATTAAGCTCGCCCCCGAGAAATACAACGAAATCGAGATTTCGGCAAAATTGAGCCAACCCCTGGAAGGGCAGCGAGTTACCATCTCCATCCCCGAGCTTAAAATCAATCGCCAGCTCATCACCGACGCCCAAGGACAGGCCACCGTTACCGTCAAAGCCAAGCCCGAGCTGTGGAGCCCCGAGTCGCCCCGCCTTTACGACGTTGAGGTAGCCTGTGGCGACGAGACCCTCCGCGACCGCATCGGTTTCCGCCACATAGCTGTCGAGGGCAAGACTATCAAATTGAACGGCCAGCCCGTGTTCTTCCGCGGCATCTCCATCCACGAGGAGGCTCCGTTCGAGGGAAAGAGAGTAACCGCCAAGGCAGAATGTGACACCTTGCTGCAATGGGCTAAAGAGTTGAACTGCAACTTCGTGCGCCTCGCCCACTATCCCCACAACGAGTACATGGTGCGACGAGCCGAGGAGTTGGGCCTGATGGTGTGGTCGGAAATCCCCGTCTACTGGACCATCGACTGGGAGAACCCCGCCACGCTCGCCAACGCCCAGGCCCAGCTGCGCGACAACATCAATCGCGACCACAACCGCTGCGCAATCGTCGTCTGGAGCATCGCCAACGAGACGCCCCACAAGCCCGCACGCGACCAATTCCTCGCCGCACTCGCCCGTCAAGTAAAGGAAGCCGACCAAGAGCGACTCCTCTCCATGGCCATGGAAATCACCTCCGAGAAGGACGACGTGGCCCACATCAGCGACAACATGCACCAGTGGGTCGACATCGTAAGCTTCAACGCCTACCTCGGCTGGTACGGCGGCACGCCCGAGTCGTGCGACGCCCGCAACTACGACATCCCCTACGACAAACCGTTCTTCGTCAGCGAGTTTGGCGCTGGGGCCGTGGCCGGATTGCACGGCGATGCCACCCAGAAATGGACCGAGGAATACCAGGCCGACCTCTACCAACGCACCCTCGCCATGTACGACCGCCAAGACGGCTGGGCCGGCTGCTCCCCCTGGATCCTTAAAGACTTCCGCTCACCCCGCCGTCAAAACCACCAAACCCAAAACTTCTTCAACCGCAAAGGCCTCGTCTCCGATCGCGGCCAGCGCAAGCTCGCCTTCGCCGTCCTCCGCGACTTCTACGCTACGCGGAATAGTTTTTAGTTTTTAGTTGTTAGTCTCCACCGTCCGCGGGGGGTTGGGGGCCACACTTGAACGGCCATCGGCACGCCGAACGTTTTTGAGCCCACTTTCCCAGAATAGTTAATAGTTACGGTTAATAAATATTTTGTTAAATATTATAAAC
>JAJPXC010000084.1:5709-8952 GCA_021205635.1 Bacteroidales bacterium
CAATTTAATAGTTGCCTTTCCCGTTTTTTTCGCTATTTTTGGTGCGATAAATAATTAAACACAAAATCAACACATTATTAACTAAAAAACACATCATAATTTATTAACTAAGAACCTTTCTTTAGCTATGAAAACTTTACCTAAAATTCTCATCACATTCCTTGGCTTGGCAATGATGGGATGCTCTCAGGATGAAATCCCTGGAGTGGCGGAAGATGAAACTCCCGTCGAATCTTCAGCTCTGCAAGAGTATGTGCAGCAAATGGCCACCCGCCTCAATGGTACCTCCAGCCCTAAAACTCCTCTGAAATTCAAATCCACCGAGGTGAAGAAGGTTTCCCTCGCCAAGAACAACAAGATAAAAGGTGTGGATTCTCCCGACGCCGAGATTTACACAGTATCCTTCGATTACAATGGCTCGGATGGCTTCGCTATGGTAGGATCCTACCAAGACGATTTGGAGCTGCTTTATCTCTCATGCGAAGGCTCGGTAGAGCAGGCTATGGAGGTTGAGCCTTTAGCCGCGATTCTAAACGAAATGCCCACCCTCTACGCCACCTCCATTGGGCGAGACACAACAGGTATCACCGACCCGACCCCTCACGAGCGCTACTATATGTATCGACCATTGGTCACAACCACATGGGGACAGGGTTCTCCTTATAATAACCAATGCCCCTTATGCTCAGAAGTTGATGATTCTTATTCTGGCGACACAACCACACGATGTCCGGCGGGGTGCGGAGCAATTGCCGTAGCCCAATTTGTGGCCACTATTGGTCAGTATATTGCCACAACAGGAGCTATTTATGATTTACATTACATAGGGGCGTTTGCCACACCTCTAACAAGCCAACTGGATTCAGTTGCTTACATTGTTAGAGACTTGGGAGTGCGACTTAACTCCACGTATGATTATGATGGAACCTCTACATACACTTCTGATATTACAAGAACGCTCAGTGCCTTAGGATATAATCCTACTTTTTCTTATGGATTTGATTTGGATTCTCTGGCTTGCGAGTTGTCAATTGGTCATCCTCATATTGCCTTTGGTTATACTTCAAACTATGAGGAAGGTCATTTTTGGATAGTGGATGGAATAGATGGTTCGGTTAGCAACTGCTATTACCACTGTAATTGGGGATGGAATGGGTTCGGCAATGGTTGGATAAACGGGAACTATTATACGAGTCCAATTTATACCTTCGATCATACTAATATAAACTGGTATACTCACTAATACTTACAACGATGAGACGAATTAAAATATTAATGGTGTTCTTGATAGCAACCGCCGTTAACCTTGGTGCGGAGGGACAAACAGTTTTAACTTCTGTGAGCCAATTCTCGCAATTGGAGTGGAGTGAAGGTGATGAGTTCTGCTTTGAAGGGAAAGCTTGGATTGTCTATGATGGTGGCAGCGGGCTTTTCATTCAGGACGAGTCGGGTACTATGACCGTAAATATCGACACGTATGGTGCCTCAATTGAGTCGGGTTCCATCTTGTCCAGGTTCAAGGGCATTATTCAATTGTGCGGCGGTGGATATTCCGCATTATATAATATAAAAAGGTCATCTTTGGAATTGACAGGAGAAATTGAAACCCTAACTCCCATCGAAGCTGATAGCACCAAAGGTTTCCAAGATTATTGGAACTGCTTGGCAAAATACCACAATGTCTCTGTAACAAAGGACGATTGGCTGAAGGTGGAACTCGAAAACGGTGACCAGGGTTGCCTCGGTGGACTCCTAGATGAAGGTAAATATGAGTACATTGTGGCAATTGTCGGTGGGGCAAGTACCACGGGTCTACCCTTGGTGAATCTGGTGGAGGCGGGTCCTGCAGCCGGAATCGGATGCGTGATTGAAAATTCTCAAGCGCAAGTCAAGGCCACTTACAACCTCCAAGGCGTAAAGGTAGACTCTCAGGCTTCTGGCTTGGTGATCGAGCAACTCAGCGACGGTTCCACACGCAAGGTGTTACGTTAAGGACTGTAGGCTATGTCGCGATAATTTTGTAACTTCGCGGGTGAATTAAAATCACCCAAGATAACGACATGTCATTACAATGCGGTATAGTGGGTTTGCCCAATGTGGGCAAATCCACTCTTTTCAATTGCCTCTCCAACGCAAAGGCTCAGTCGGCCAACTTCCCGTTCTGCACCATCGAGCCTAACGTCGGCGTCATCTCGGTGCCCGACGACCGTCTCACTAAGTTGGTCGAGATGTGCCAGCCCAAGAGCATCGTCCCGGCCACGGTGGAGATCGTCGACATCGCCGGTCTCGTAAAGGGCGCTAGCAAGGGGGAGGGCCTGGGCAACAAGTTCCTCGCCAACATCCGCGAGACCGACGCCATCCTCCACGTGCTCCGCTGCTTCGACGACGACAACATCACCCACGTCGACGGCTCGGTCGATCCCGTGCGCGACAAGGAAATCATCGATTACGAGTTGCAAATCAAGGACTTGGAGACCGTCGAAAGCCGCCTCGCACGCTGCATCAAGCAAGCCCAGACCGGCGGCGATAAGGTGGCAAAAATGCAGGCCGACGTGCTCCAGCGATTCAAGGAAGCACTCGAGGCTGGCAAACCCGCCCGCACCGTCCAACTGGAAACCCCTGACGAGAAGAAATTCGCCCGCGAGCTGTTCCTGTTGACATCCAAGCCTGTGATGTACGTGTGCAACGTCGACGACGCCTCTGCTGCCACTGGTAACGCCTACGTCGACGCCGTCCGCGAGGCCGTCAAGGACGAAAACGCCCAAATCCTCATCGTCGCCGCCCGCACCGAAAGCGAGATCACCGAACTCGAAACCTGGGAGGAACGCCAAGAATTCCTGGCCGACATGGGTCTCGAGGAATCAGGCGTGTCCCGCTTGATTCGCGCCGCTTACGCCCTGCTCGACCTCCAGACGTATTTCACCGCCGGCCCTGACGAGGTGCGCGCCTGGACCTTCATGCGCGGATCCAAGGCTCCCCAGTGCGCCGGAATTATCCACACCGACTTCGAGCGAGGCTTCATCCGCGCCGAGGTGATCAAATACGACGACTACGTCAACCTTGGCGGCGAGAAAGGAGTCCGCGAGGCCGGAAAGATGGCAATCGAGGGCAAGGAATACGTCGTGCAGGACGGCGACATCATGCACTTCCTCTTCAACGTCTAATCCCCCGCCTTTAATGCTTTAATGCTACCTGTTGGTTGAATTAAATTAAAGCATACTTGACTTGCCCAATTGGACGATG
>JAJPXC010000104.1 GCA_021205635.1 Bacteroidales bacterium
TTAATGATTTTTTTTGCCTTAGCCACCTGTCTCATTTTGCGGGGGCATTACACTCAAGGAGGGCGCTCCCTGCCACAGGGGGCGCCCTCGCGAGCAAACGATTCTTAGGTTAGGACCCTTAAGATCGGTTTAGGGGAGCTTTCAGTTTTCAGTTTTTCAGTTTTCAGTTTAAATCTTTAAACCTTTAAATCTTTAAATCATTCAACTTTCAACTTTAAACTTTCAACTTTAAACTGGATCTACTTGACCAGGTACTTGCGACCGGCTACGATATAGATGCCGGCAGGCAGGCTGCGGAGAGCCTCGTCGCGAGCCACCTTGGAGCGTACCATGAAGCCCTGGAGGTTGTACACATTCACGAGCTCAGCCTGAGCGGCGCCCTCGGCGGTGCGGTCGGCAATCACGTCCTCAACACCGGTGGTGCCTTCGGGATATCCGTAGACGGTCATGCCACCCACCTTGTTGCGGTACAGGGCCGTGGTGGAGCCGTTGTCGCCCTCGGTCTCGATGGTGATCGTATTCAGCGTGGGACCACCGTCGAAGAGGAACGTGTTGTCGAGTGCGTGGCCCTGGATCACGTCGGGGTTGGTGACGGTCAAGAGGTCCTCGGTCGACTTGATATCCTCGTTCATCATCGAGGCGTTGCCTTGCTTGTGGTCAACACGGCGTCCGTTGCGTATTACCTCTACCTCCTCCTCGCTATCCGGGGAGATGGCGGAAGCGCCCACGATGCGTACGGTGCGCGGTGCCTGGGCCTCGAAGTGGAAGCGCAGGGCGTATACGCGGTAGTTCTTGTCGAAGGTGATCTTGAACTGGTTGTAGGTGTTGGAGAGGTTCACCCAGTGGGAGTCGTTGTAGTTGTTGAAGGTCAACTGCAGGTCGGCTGCGATCCAGTGTACCAGCTCGTGGTCGTTGTCATCAGCCTTCCAAGCAAGCAGGTTCTGCTCGTAGACGGGGTTAACGTCCGAGTAGAAGTAGTAGTCGGTACCCCAGTAGTAGGTGTGGCCAAGGTCGTCAACTGCGGCGTCATAGGGCCAGCCGTAAGCCATGCGGGCCTCCACCTCGGCGTTGTCGTCAACGCAGTGGAACTCAATCTGCTTCACGGCCTCGTAGATACGTGAGTTGCGATCAACGATCTGGATGGGATAGGTAGCCGAGAGGGTGGTCTCGTCGTCGATTTTTACCTGAGCGCCGAGGTAAGCCCAGCCTTGGTACATGGGGATGAAGTAGTAGATACCATCCTTGAGCCACCACAGCTCCTTGCTCTCGGAAACGCCCACAGGACGCTTGTCGGTAACATAGCCGCCGGAGCAGTTGTCGAAGGTGATCTTGGAGGAGTATTCGCTCATCTCTATTCCGTACTGGTCGACAACCTTGGCTGTCACGCGGGCGATCTCGGTGCGCTGGGGTTCGCCGCGTTCGTTAAGCTCGTCGCCCGAGGCGGTGAGCACGTGGTTGTTGGGGTTGTAGTTCGACAGGTCGTTCTCGTCGAAGGTATCCTCGGAGGTGAACTTCTCGTATACCGTGTTGTCGTTCATGATTACCGAGTAGCCGTCCTTCTCGTCAACCACGGTCATCAGCACGCGGGCCGACGACTCAAGGACGATGTTGGTGGGCTTCGAGGGAGCGACTTGCGAGCCGTAGAGCTTGAACTGGTAAATCTCGCAGCCGAATTTATCGGTAATCAGGCTGTTGGTGACGATCTTGACGTACTTAACGGCTTTGGCGGCGTTCTCGCCGGCTACCACGAAGCGGTCGGTGGTTTGGCCAGTGATGTTTCCGGTTACCGAGCCGATCTTGGTGTAAGCGGCGTCGGTGTCGGAGGTCGACGATACGTATACGTCGTAATCGGCAGGACCCGAATCACCCCAGAGAGCTACGACAGCCTCAAGGTTAATCTGCTGGTTGAGAGCGAATACGGTGGTGTGGGTATCGGAGGTAGCGGTTTCACCATCCGAGAGGGGAAGTACCAAGCTGCGGACGGGCGAGTACCACAGTATCTCGCAAGGATCATCGTAGTAGTCGGGTACCGACTGGACATTGTCTCCAGGCCAGTTCCAACCGGTCCATTCGTCATCCGACTTAGGCAACATAGGCGTGTAGGCCAGCGAGATGAGATTGGTAGCCGATTCGTCATCCGAGGTCTTGATATAGGTAGCCTCCTTGGTTTCACCCTTTTGGTTGGTGATGGTGGCGTAGTACTCGCGGTCGAGGTAGTGCTCGCGCACTGCTACGGGAATTGTGATCGAGCCGGTAGCGGTGGCCTCACCAGCGGTGGCGGTAACGGTAATCTGGTACTGGCCAGCGGCCTCGCCAGGAGTGAAGGTGTAGTTGTATACCAGCTCGCCATCAGCGTCGTAGACAGGATCGGTAGTTTCGATAGCGGTCAAGGTGCCACCAAGGGAGTTGAAGGCGAACGTTGGAGCGGCGTTGAGCAGTTGCAATCCGTATTGGTCGTAGATCTTCACGCCCACGGTCGAGGTCTCCTTCTTGGAGGCGGTGGAGCTGGTGAACAGGCCCTCGAAGCGACCCTTCAGGGTAGCGTCGTTGCGCAGGGTGGGCAGCGTGTAGCTATTGGTGAGCACTACCGAGGTAGCCTTCGGAGTGTAGTCAAACTTGGAGCCGTACAGCTTGATCCAAGCCAATACAGAGCCGATCCCGGAGTTAACAGGACTGTTGGATACGATCTTGATGTAGCGAACGCCAGTCATATTGGAGCCGGCGAAGCGGTCGATAGCCGAGGCTTGAGCGCTGTGGGTAGCGGTGCCCAGCGAGGTGTAAGTCTTGCCGTCCGGGCTGATGAATACCTCGTAATCGGCCGACAGATAGGTGTCCCAATCGACGAGGATCATGTCGAGATCGAGAGGCACGAGGGTTTGGAGAATCAAGGTGTTGCCCTCGTTGTTAGGATCGTTGAGAACTACGTAACCAGCCGACTTGCCGTCATTGGCAGTGGTGTACTGGTTGGCGCCGTCGGCGGTGTTGATTACGAGGTCGAGCAATGTAGGATTACCAGTGGTCAAGCGGGTTGACAGGGTCGAGGGGGTTACCGACTTGAAGTAGCTCTGCTGGGTCTGGGCGTCGGTGGTCAGGTAATCGTTCTTGTCGGCCACGTAGACGGTACAGGTCTCCTCAGCGTCGCCGCTGGTAACGTAAATCGAGTAGTCGCCCTTAGCCAAAGTCGCGGTAGCGTTGCCCTCCTGGTCGGTGGGAACAGCGAAGGTGATGGTGTAGGGAGAGGTGTTGTCGCCCTCTTCGCGAGCTGCCTGCGAGAACCAAGCGGCATGGTCGCCGGAGATGGTGATAGCGGGCTGCGGGTTCATCAGGTTGCTGTACTGATCGAGAACCGAAACGGTGAACGTGGGGGTAACATCCTCCTCGTCGACGAAAATCTTGTTGGTGGTCGACTCAACCTTGATGTCGCGAGCGTAGGGGGTATAGGCGCGCTTGCCGAAGGCCTTGATGGCGTAGAGCTTCGGGCCCCAATCGGTGGCATCGCCGTTGGTAACGATGCGCAGGTAGCGTACATTCTGGAGAGCCGAGCCATAGAAGAGGTCGGTGATAGCAGCTACCCCGGGATCCTCGTGCTCCATGGTGCCCACCTTGGTCCAAGTGGAGTTGTCACTCGAGCTATAGAGGGTGTAGGAAGCGGGCACGGCACGATCCCAGCGGAGGCCGAGCAGGTAGATATTAGTAGCGCCAGCGTATTTCCATGTAAGGGTGGTCTTGGCATTGGCGCCGTCGTCACCGAGGGTTACCAAGGTGTTACCAGTGTTGCTTTCGAGGTCGGGACCATTGGTCATGTCGTCGATCACGAGATCGGCGATCAGAACGTCGCTCGTGTAAGCGCCATCGGCCGGAACATAGGTGTTGCTCATCGACGAGTACCAGTAGGTGCCGATATAGTCGCTGTTTTGGTAAACGTACAGGGTAGCTGTGCCCTTTACGTTGCCATAAGTATAGGTGACGGTCATCACGCCGCTGCCCTCAGCCGAGATTTCACCTGCGGGGGTGATAGCGCCGTCCACGCCCGAAATCGAGCGAGCCATGTTGTCGCTGTTGAGATAAGCGGCATCGATCTCGTTGCCGTCGGCGTCGAGATAGGTAACAGTGGCTTGAGCCTTATCGCCAACCTTCATGTAGGGCTGGTCGAGGGCCACTTTCACCTTGGCGACTACCGGCTCGGCCACGTGGAGGGTGTAGGTGGTTTTGAATTTGCGCTTGGGCAGGGAGATTGCGGTGAAGGTGACGTCGCCGGTGAAGCCGTCGTTGGCGGTGAAGGTCATCGCGTCGGAGTCGTAGGTACCGGCCTCCGAGGGGGTGAACTCAAATACCACGCCGTAGACGTCCTCGGGGAGAACGGCGCCAGTGCGGTTGGACACGCGGCCGCGGATGGAGACGGTTTGGCCGGGATACATCGAGTCGTTGACGGCGTCGGTGAGGATCTGGATACCGGTAGCGTTCACGTCCTTGTAACCGGTGATAATCCAATCGAAGAAGTGCATGCCATAGTTACCGAAGGTTCCTACATAGCGCTTTTCGCAAAGGATAAGCACGTAGCGAGCCGTCAATTCGGTTTCGGGGAGGATGCTGTTCCAGTGACGGCCAGTGGTAGCGTCATTCTGAGTGCCATTGGTGATTTCGCGGAACTGGTCGGGAATGGTTTCAGAAGTCCAGTGAGCGTCAAGTTCGGAAGGTAGTGCGTTGGCGCCATAAATGCGGAACTCCTCGGGATAAGCTTGATCCCAATCAAATGCGATGGAAGAGATGGTGTAATAGTCTTCGAGGTCGATCAAGAACCAACCGTCCATCATGTCGGTGCCACCAAGTTCGTAGCCACCGTTATTGATGGTGGTTTCACTCCACTCGGTGATGGTGAAGTCGCCTTCCTCAACTTTGGTGTAGATAAGCTTCTTATCCTGGGCGAGATCCATGCCCCCGAAGTTGTTGGCGAAGTTTGACCAGTCAAGGGAGCTGACGGTCACGTCGATGGTGGCGGAGGTGTAGTCGTTGCCGGAGACGGTGAGGGTGAAGGAGGAGACCGACGCGGGGGCATTGACCACGACGGTGGCGTCGCCGTAAACCTGGCTGACGGCGACGTTAGCGTCGGAGCAGGTGACGGTGATGCCGTCGGTGGAGTCGAGTTCGGTGGTGTTACCGAGGGCGTCGGAGAGGGCGAGCTGGTAGCACTGGTTGATAGTGGCGGGGATTGTGGTGGCGCCGGTGATCACGAGCTGGTTGGCGTTGATCTCCTCAACCGTGACAGTGCAGGTGGCGGTCAACGTCTCGTAGGTGGCGGTGATGGTGTAGGTGCCAGCGGCGGAGGGGGTGAACTCGGAGCCAGTGATCGTACCCGAGTTGGTCCCGTCGCTCCAGGTATACGTGGCCTCCACGCTGCCAAGGTCCAATCCAGCAGCGTTAAAACCGTTGGTGGTAAGGGTGACGGTGTTGCCCAGATAGATGGTCTCAGCCGATGGAGTGACCACGATGCTGGCTACAGTCTGCGAAACTTGTACCTCAGTACCCTCGATAATCCAATCGTAGAAGTGCATGGGGTACTCAGCAAACGCAGCTCCCTCGCACATAATCATTACATAGCGGGCAGTAACAGGGTTTGAGGGGCTAACCTCATCATACACCACATCCTCAGCACCGGTTGCGATGACAGTAGGAGTATAAGAGCCATCGGTGATCTCTTGGAAATTGGTAGGCAAAGTGCTAGGGGTCCAAGTAGGATCAAGCGTTGCAGGAACTGTCAAAGCACCGTAAATGCGCATTGACGAGGGATGAGCGGCTTGCCACTGCATACCCATGTCGCCAATTTGATAGGTTTTCTCCAAATCAACCATTACCCAACAGTTGTCGCCAGTCCATTTGCCAACTTCCCAGTTGCCAGAGTTTGTGGTCTCGGCAATAGTCAAGGAACCATCTACGGGCTTAGTGTAGTACATTGGCTTACCTTGGGCGATGTCGTTCCAAGTACGGGTTACCGAAATGGCGAGAGAGGCTGAGGTAACATCAGAGCCAGTGGCGGTAAGTGTGTAGGAGCCAGTGCGCAGGCCAGTAACGGCAAATACACCGGCGTTAATAGCACCGATTGTCAAGCCGTTTTCCTTGCTACCTGTGTAGGTGACGGCGAGGTCACTGGGGAGGGAAGCGTCCTGACCATAGCCGTTGAAAGCGGTGATGGTGTAGTTTTCGGTGTTGCCCTTCTGGAAAGCGGAGGCACCGCTGATCAACAGTTGAATGGCGTCAAGAGCGGCGTTCTCAGCCGTGGCGCGAATCTCCCACAACGAGGTCTGGTAATTGGTTGCATACGCCGTTGGGTAGTATACAATGTAACGACAAGTGGTCGCGTTGTCTAATACCAATACCTTCACAGGATCAGCCAGGGTAGCTCCCGAAACGGTAGCCACCGGGGTGTAGGTGGTTGTGAAGTTCTCAGGCAGAGAAGCCGTATTCGCGGTATCGTCTGTCGTCACGGTGAGTTCGTCAAGCAAATAAACGTCGAAGGAGGAAGCACAAGCGCCTTCCTGATCGAATTGGATAGCTTTGATCGATTTTGATTCACCCAAATCGACAACTACCCAGTCGACTTTGTCAGCAGCAGGGCCTTCTGCGGCGATCCAACGTGTGCCGGTGTCCCCGTCGACAACCGACGAGGCTGAGCTATTGTTGGATGCTGCATAAGCCGTTGCCCCTGAGACCACGTTGGTGGCGACAGTCCAGTCGATGGTTGCGGCGTGTGTCAAGACGCAACCGAGGAAAGCCCCCAACAGTAGGGTAAAAAGCTTTTTCATAATTAAGTTAATAAGTAAGTTAGTAGGTGGGTTATTTTGGTTATTTATGTAGCAAAGGGGTTGGTTCAAGGTGTGTTGCAATACGGATTGCAAGAACGGGGTTTTGGTTATAGAGGGAACCTGTATCTATAGCACTGCGTGATTGGTTACGAGGGTAAAGCCAGGGGCTTTTGGTGTCAGGCCGAGGCTTTTGGTGTCGGGCCGGGGCTTTTGGTGTCGGGCCGGGGGCGGCCCGACTTCCCGGGAGGGCTGACGCGCGGTAGCCCACCCTGGGAAGTGCCGCTGCCCTCAGCGGCACAGCTATCGCGCGTCAGCCCTCCCGGGAAGTGCCGCTGCCCTCAGCGGCACACAAGTCAGCAGGCATTTAGCGGACGGCGATCTTGCGTGAGCCGGCGATGTAGAGGCCCGCGGGGAGGTCGAGGGTGGCTCGGTTGGCGGCAACCTGCTGGCGCACGAGGCGTCCGTCGATGGTGTAGACGTCAACCAGGGCGTCGGGGTCGTAGGCGTTATCGGCGGCAATGGAGCCGACACCGTTGGTGGTGTCGAGTTTCACCGTGGCGATATGGATATTCGAGGGAGCGTAGGGGTTGGTGTCCTTCACGCGGATGGTCTGCTTGCCAGCCTTGAGGTTGATCAAGAACTCCTTCTCGATATAGGTCACGTAGTCGTTGGGGAGCGAGAACTGAACGGCGTCGCATAGCTTCTCGCCCTCCTCGCCGTCAACCGTCGCCGAGTAAACGGCCAGCGTGGGGTCGAAGCGGGTAGGCTCGCCCTCGCCGGTCACTTTCAGCGTCAGGCAGTATTCGCCGTCGTAAGGCACGTCGAAGTTGTAATCGACGTAGGCGCTGGAGATGAACGAGGAGATCTCAACGGGCTTGGGAGCGTCGACAAAGTTGGTTTGGTCCATCAGTATGCTATTGCAATTGATAAACTCGCAGGCCGAGATCTCGGTGGAGATGGGCTGGTAAACCGACTCGTCGAAGTTGGGCAGATATACGTAGGTCCAGCCCTGCTGCGAGAGTTCGCGGTCGCCGTAGCCGGTGGCGGTCTTGATCAGACCATAGTTGGGCTTATTGGAGTCGTCATAGTCGCCCACAGCCTTGAACCATGCGTAGCCCTTGATCCACTCGGTCTTCTCGAGCCACTGCACGCTCTCGATCATCGACGACATCTGCTGGGTGGGCGACACGTAGCCGCTCTCGCCCGGCCAGTAGCAGAACTCGGTGACCCAAACGGGCTTGCCGTACTTCTCGTAGAAGGTGCCGGCGAGGGTCTGCATCACGCCGAGGCCGCCATAGTTGTGGACTGCCGTGTAATCAAAGGCATCCAAGCCAACGTATCCTATAAACTCGTCCATCCACTTGGTGGGATCGGTGTAGGGGGCGTTGGGAGAGTAGTTAAGCGCGGGTGCCACAAGCTCGAGGCCCAGCTCGTCGGCGAGGGCTTTCACCTCGGTCCAAAGGCCGGCTGCCACGGCGGGTGTCATGTTGGACTGCGCGGTGAAGTTGGGCTCGTTGAAGCCCAGGAGGTACTTCACCTCGGGGTGGTTATGGCAGTACTCGCGGATATTGTCGGCGTTGTAGCTGGCGCTCCAGCACATGGGGGCGAATACCATGTCGCCTTCCCAGTTGATCACCTGGCTTTGGTAGCCCTTGGAGGGGGTGTTGCCCCAATTGTAGTACCAGCTCACGCCAGGCTCGAGGATGTTGAGCTGGGAGGCCAGCTGGAAGCTGTTCTCGCTCACGCCTCGCTTGGGGCTCTTGGCATCGGCACTCATGGCGGCGACAGCCAAGGCAAGGAGGATAAGGATTGATTTCTTCATTAGCTTTTATTTAGGTTATTAGTTTTTAGTTTTAAGTTTTAAGTTTTCAGCTTTTCAGGCCAAATCGCCGCGTTGCGGCTCTGATGTGGGGAGGGTTTCTCTTTTATCCCCGGGTTCCCTCCGGTCACCCGGGGTTATTGCAAAATCGCCGCGTTGCGGCTCGTTCTCTCGGGAAGCCCCCCGCTTCGGGGGGTTGGGGGGCCGTCGGTTG